>DATEDJ010000037.1:0-15703 GCA_035281725.1 Solirubrobacterales bacterium | reverse complement strand
GCTCCAGGACCTCCCGGTCCTCGTCCTTCAGCACCACTTCCACCGCATGCCCGGCCATGATTCCTCCAATCGTCGCCTGCGTCGGAGACGACTTCGACGCCGACGACGATGGGCCTGCGAACTAACGACTCAGGTCACTAGGCCCCCAGCGGCGGATTCAGCGTCTAAGCCGCGAGGCGCTCGGGGCTCGAGCCGTTGCTTGCCCCGTTCCACAAGTCGAGGATGATGCCCTCGCGGAGACCGCCCTTGCCGATCTGGAGGGGCTGGCCGAGGAGCTCGGACACCTTCTCCAGCAGCAGCACGCCGGTGGTGAGGATGCGGACGCGGCGGGGATCGAGCTCGAAGCGTTTCGCCACCTCGACCGCCGGATCGGCCGAGAGGACGCGGATCGCCCGCTCCAGCGTCTCGTACTCGAGCACCGCGCCGACGAGGCGCCGCAGGCTGGTCGCCGAGCCGCCCACCGCCACCGCCTGCTCGGGATGCGGGATCTCGACCCCGTCGAAGAAGTCCTCGATGTACTCGCGCACCCGGCGGATCTCCGCCGCCGAGGGTGGATCGGAGGAGATCAGCTCGTCGGCGACGACACCGGAGCCGATCTGCCAGGAGCGCACCTGGTCGACCCCCTCGGTGACCGTGCCGAGGATCACCTCGGTCGAGCCGCCGCCGATGTCGACGACGCCGATCGGCCCCTCCGCGGGGTGCCCCAGCGATTTGGTCGCGCCGATGAAGGCAAGCCGCCCCTCCTCCTCGCCGCTCAGGATTTCGACCTCCACCCCGGCCGCCTCGGAGATCGCCGCCGCAACCTCGGCGCCGTTGGTCGCCTCGCGCACCGCCGCGGTCGCCACCGCGCGGATCTCACGGGCGCCGAGCTCGCGCGCCAGCCGCACCTGCGTGGCGACCAGCTCGCCGACCTCCTCGATCTTGGCGGGCGTGATCGCGCCGCCTTCGTCGACCGCCTTGGAGATGCGCGTGTAGGCGCGCTGCTCCATCACCTTCTTCAATTGACCGTCGAGTGGCTCCGCGACCAGGACGCGGGTGGTGTTGGAACCGATATCGATTGCTGCGCAAAGCATCAGGCCTTGCTGAACATCTTCCCAGGCGCGGCGGATCTCAAGCGTTTGCATCTGGATGCGATGCGTCCTCGAACTCCCGAAAGAGCCCAGTAACCACGAACGCGACCTGCTCGCCGATGTCAACCGCGTTGTCGGCGATCCGCTCGATCGCCCGCGCCGTCAGCAGCATCGTCATCGCCCATTCGCGTTTGTCGGCGTCATCGCCGATCGCCAGTGCCAGCTGGAAGCACTCGCGGTTCAACTCGTCGACGACGTCGTCGCGGACGACCAGATCGCGCGCCATCTCCACGTTGCGCTCTTCGAAGGCCCGCTTCGCCTGCGTGATCAGCGATTTGGTGTGCGTCCCCATCGTCAGGATCAGCTTCACCATCTCTTCGTCCGCGGGCGGCTGGTGGCCGGTCATCGGGATGACCTTGCAGATGTTCACGCACTGGTCGCCCATCCGCTCGATGTTCTTCAGCACGTGCAGCATCGCCGAGATCAGCCGCAGGTCGGTGGCGACGGGCGACTGCGTCGCCAGCAGGGTGATCAGCGCCTGGTGCACCTCCAGGTAGCGGCCGTCGATCCGGTCGTCGTCGGCGATCACGATCTGGGCCAGCTCGATGTCCTGGTGCTCGACCGCCTCCAACGTCCGCGAGAGCGCCGAGCTGACCAGGTCGAGCCCGCCCAGCGCGCTCGCTTCCAGGTTGTCCAGTTCCTGCTGATATTCGGTCCGTACCTCAGGCATCGTCCCCGCCCCCCGCCGGTCGACTAGCCGAAGCGACCGGAGACGTAGTCCTCGGTCTCTTTCTGCTGCGGTTTGGTGAAGATCTCGTCGGTCGGGCCGATCTCCACCAGGTGCCCCGGCTTGCCCGATTCGTCGAGGTTGAAGAAGGCGGTGATGTCGGAGGCCCGCGACGCCTGCTGCATGTTGTGGGTGACGATCGCGATCGTGAATTCCTTCTTCAGCTCGCCGATCAGGTCCTCGATCGCCAGCGTGGCGACCGGGTCGAGCGCCGAGCAGGGCTCGTCCATCAACAGCACCTCGGGGCTGACCGCGGTGGCGCGGGCGATGCAGAGCCGCTGCTGCTGGCCGCCGGAGAGGCCTGAGCCGGGCTTGTCGAGCCGATCCTTGACCTCGTCCCAGAGGTGCGCCCCACGCAGGCTTTTCTCGACCAGCGCATCCTTGTCGGACTTCGAGACGCGGCCCGAGTTGAAGTTCAGCCCGGCGGCGACGTTGTCGTAGATCGACATCGTCGGGAACGGGTTCGGCTGCTGGAAGACCATCCCGATCAGCCGCCGCACCGCGACCGGATCGACCCCACCGCCGTAGATGTCCTCGCCGTCGAGTTCGATGTTGCCCTTGACGGTCGCCCCCGGGGTCAGCTCGTGCATCCGGTTGAGCGAGCGCAGGAAGGTCGTCTTACCGCAGCCCGAGGAGCCGATCAGCGCCGTCACCTTGTTCGGCTCGATCGTCATGTTCACGCCTTCGACGGCGTGGAAGTCCCCGTAGTAGAGGTTGACTTCCTTGGCTTCGAGGGTCTTCGCCAGGCGGGCGGGCGCGCCCTCCGCGGGTTGGCTCGAGGTCTCGGTGACGGGACCGGCTGGAGTCATCGTGATGCGGCCCTCCTCGGCCTCGGGTTTGGCCTGGGATCCAAACATGCCTTTGAGTTTCCTTCCCTCCACGACTAGCGAATCTCCGTTTTGTAGCGGCGGTAGACCAGGCGAGCGATGACGTTGAGGATCATGACGATCGCGATCAGCGTCAAGGCCGCTGCCCAGGCTCGGTCGTAGGACGCCTGTTTCATCACCCCAGGCGACCGATACTCGTTGTAAGCGTAGACCGCGAGGTTCTGCATGCGGCCGGAAAAGGGATTCGTGTTGAGCGAGTCGACGACGCCGGTGGTGACCAGCAGCGGCGCAGTCTCGCCGATGATCCGCGCGGTGGCGATCATCACCCCGGTGACCAGCCCGGCGAAGGCGGTCGGCAGGACGACCTTGGTGATCGTCTTCCACTTCGGCGTGCCGAGCGCGTAGGACGCTTCGCGCAGGTGGTTGGGGACGATCTTCAGGACCTCCTCGGCGGAGCGGATGACGATCGGGATCATCAGCACCGTGAGCGCGATCGAACCCATCACGCCCATCCGGATGCCGGGGCCGAAGAAGAGCTCGAAGAGGGCGTAGGCGAAGAGGCCAGCGACGATCGAGGGGATGCCGGTCATCACATCGACGAAGAAGGTGAGCGCGCGGCGCAGCGGGCCGCGGCCGTACTCGTTCATGTAGATCGCGGCCATGATCCCGATCGGCACCGAGATCACCGCGGCGACGCCGGTGATGATCAGCGTGCCGACGATCGCGTGCTCGGCGCCGCCGCCGCCGACCACGCCGCGCGCGTCGGAGGTGAAGAATTCCCAGCTGATCCCCTTGGCGCCGCGGACCACCACTTCGTAGAGCAGCGAGATCAGCGGCGCCATCGCGACGCCGAAGGCGGCGACGATCGCCATCGTGATCGCCCGGTCCTTGGCCCGGCGGGGGCCCTCGACCGGCCGCGACCAGGCGTAGATCGCGACGATCGCGACCAGGCAGCCGAAGACCAGCATCAGGGCGATCGTGAACCAGCCCAGCGCCGCCAGGACGGCGGCGCAAAAGACCAGCGCGCCGCCAAAGGCACCGTACGGAGCCCAGTCGGGCAGCGTGCCGCCGCCGGAGCCCTCGCCGGCGAGCACCGAGCGGGTCGAGAGGGCGGCGGTGTCGGCGGGCGGCGGCGTCATTGGACGTTCGAGCGGGCGATGATCATCCGCGCGATGAAGTTGGTGGCCAAGGTGATCGCGAAGAGGACGAGGCCGGTGGCGATCAGCAGGTTGATCGCGAGGCCGCTCGACTCAGGGAAGTTGAGGGCGATGTTGGCAGCGATCGTCGAGGGGTTCGACTGGCTGATCAGGTTGAAGCTGACGCCGCCGGAGACGGAGAGGATGATCGCCACCGCCATCGTCTCGCCGAGGGCGCGGCCGAGGCCGAGCATGCCGCCGGAGATCACCGACGATTTGCCGAACGGCAGGACGGTGGTGCGGATCACCTCCCAGCGGGTGGCGCCGAGCGCCTGCGCGCCTTCCTGAAGTTTGCGCGGGGTCTGCGAGAAGACCTCGCGGGCGACGGCGGAGACGATCGGCAGGATCATCACCGCGAGGACCAGCCCGACGACCAGCATCGTGCGGCCGGTGATCGAGGCGGGCCCTTCGAAGATCGGGATCCAGCCGAGCTTTTCTTCCAGCCATTTCATCACCGGGACGGCGGCCGGGCCGAGGACGAAGATGCCCCAGAGGCCGTAGATGATGCTCGGGATCGCGGCCAGCAGATCGACGAAGAAGCCGAGCGTCAGGGCGATCCGTTGCGGCGCGATGTGGGTGATGAAGAGCGCCACCGCGACCGCCAGGGGCACCGCGATGACCATCGCCAGGACGCCCGCCAGCACGGTGCCGAAGGCGAGCGGCGCGACGTAGTCGATGAAGCTTTCGCCCTTGGGCAGTTCGGAGGCGGACGCGGTCAGCGCCGGCAGCCCCTCGCTGACCAGGAAGGCGGCGACCCCGACGAGCAGCGCCAGGATCGTCACCGCGGCGATCACCGCGGTGTTGCTGAAGATCCGGTCGCCGCGGCGACGGCGCCCTCCGGACGCCGTCGCCAGCAGCTGGCCGGCATTGGTCGTGGTGTCGACCGAGCTCACAGCGAGGGACCTATTCGATCGCCCCGACCGCGGCTTCTACTTTTTTGGTCAGCGCCGGGGAGAGAGGCGCGGAGCCGGCCTGTTCTTCGGCCAGCTTCTGCCCTTCGGGGCTGATCGCGTATTCGAAGTACGCCTTGACCAGAGCTGCTTCGTCGGCGGACTTGTATTTGGTGCAGCCGATCAGCGACGACACCAGGATGATCGGGTAGACGCCCGAGGCTTCCGTCTTGCGGTCGATTTCGAACGCGATGACGGATTTCGAGCCTTGCTCCAGTTCCGGGTCTTCTTTGGAGAGATCCAGCACTTTGGCGGCGGCTTCGGCCGACGGTTCGGCCCAGGTGCTGCCGACTTTGATCAGCGCTTTGCCGAGTTCGCCGGCCTGCGAGGCGTCGGCGTAGCCGATCGCGCCTTCGCCGGCGGAGACGGCTTCGATCACACCGGAGGTGCCGGAGGCCGCTTCGCCACCTTTCACCGGCCATTCGCCGCTCACTTCGTGGGTCCAGACTTTCGGCGCCACTTTGGAGAGGTAGTCGGTGAAGTTTTCGGTCGTCCCCGACTCGTCGGAGCGGTTGACCGGGACGATCCGGGTTTCCGGCAGTTCGACCCCGGGGTTGTCTTTTTCGATCGCCGGGTCGTTCCAGTTTTCGATTTCCTGGTTGAAGATCTGGGCCAGGACTTCGGGGTCCAGTTTCAGTTCTTCGACGCCGGGGAGGTTGTAGACGATCGCGATCGGCGAGATGTAGTTCGGGACCTCGACCAGTTCGCCCGGTTCGCAGCGTTTGACCGCCTTGCCGAGCTCGCCTTCATCTTCGGAGAGGGGCGTGTCGCTGCCCGCGTAGGCGACGCCGCCGGAGATGAACTGTTCGCGGCCGCCGCCGGAGCCGACGCCGTCGTAGGAGAGCGTGGCACCGCCGTTGGCGTTCTCGAATTCGGCGATCCAGGCTTCCTGGGCCGCCTGCTGCGCAGTCGAGCCGGCACCGGCGATTTCACCGGACACTTCAGCCGAAGGGGCGCCCCCGCCGCTTTCGTTTTCGCTGTTGCTGCCTTCGTTGGTCGTGCCGCTGGTGGAATCGCTGCCCCCGCAGGCGGCGAGGCCGAGCACGAGCACGCAGGCGGCGGCGAGAACCGCAAGCCATCTAGAGCTGGACATCAGACTCCTCTTTAGTTCGTTGACGAGATTGAGGTCGCTGTTACGCAGGACTGGGTGGCGCGACCTCCGGCGAGCGTTTCAGCGCCGCCGCAGGAGCTTGTTACCTACTAGTAGCGGCGTTGTAAAAAAAATGTAAAAGGCAGACACATCTCCGCCGACGGGTCGGCGCGAAGATGCGCGGGGCCGGCCTCAGCCGTCCGGCGAGAAGCGGTAGCCGATCCCGTTGTGGGTGTAGATCAGCTTCTGGTCCGGGAGCGCGGCACCGAGCTTGGCCCGCAGGCGGCTGACGTAGACGTCGACCGAGCGGTCGTCGCGGCGCGGCGCGGTCCCCCAGACCGAGGTGTGGAGCTCCTCCCGGGTGAGGATCCGCTGCGGGTTCGACCAGAGGGTGACGAGCAGCTGCAGCTCGCGCACGGTGAGGCTCAGCGGCCGCCCGTCGACCAGCGCCGCGTGCTCCTCGGGACGCACCTCCAACCTGCCCGCTTTATCTGACGCGCTGCCGACCGCCATCGGGGCCGAGAATGCCGCCGGCCGTGGCTGAACCGGTTACGCCGCGGTAAAGCTTTTGTGAACGACCTGTGAACTCCGGTCGTTCGAGGACGCCTCCGCAGGCGCCGGAGGCGCGGTCGGGACGGCGTCGGCGGAGGGCTCCGGGTCGAACCGGTAGCCGACCCCGAAGTGGGTGTGGATGTACTCCCAATCTGGGCTGCGCTTCTCCAGCTTCTGGCGCAGCTTGCGGATGAAGACGTCGACCGAGCGGTCGCCATGGGCCATCGCGTACCCCCAGACGCGCTGGTAGATGGTCTCCCGCTCGAGCACCTGGCCCTGGGTCCCGGCGAGCAGGTGCAGGAGCTCGAACTCGCGCCGGGTCAGGTCGAGGCTTTCGCCGGAGACGAATGCCTGGAAGCGGTCTGGGCGGATCTCTAGCTCGCCGGCGAGGACCGGCGAGGACTCGGTCTCGTGACGGCCGCGGCGGTGGCGCCGGGTGACGGCTTCGATCCGGGCGATCGCCTCCTCCGGGTGGGAAGGCTTGGTGATCCAGTCGTCGACCCCGAGGCGCAGGCCGCGCACCCGCTGGGCCACCGTGGAGCGGCCGGTGCAGACGACGACGCCAAGGTCGGGGAGCAGGCTGCAGACCCGGTCGAGGTAGCGCCACGCTTCGTCGCCGAGGACCGCCGGGTCGACGAGCAGCGCGTTCAGCTTCATCGCGACGAGCTGATCGGGCGGCACGGCGCCGCCGGAGGTGCGCAGCAGCCAGCCTGCCGCCTCGGCGCGCTTGGCAAGGACGGTGACGAAACCGGAATCGGTGTCGATCACCGCGAGACGAGTGGTCGGGTCGGGGGCCAACTCGTTTTCGATTCTATGCACGCGGACGGCCTTTTTACCGTTGTTTACAGGTTTTTCACAAGTGTTCGAGGTGCAAATTGCGGCGAACGGAAGGGCCGGTTGGCTTGTTCAAGCCGATTGAAACCAAGCCGCCCTCTTGGGTGGGTTCGTCACTCAAGGAGTGCCGACCGCGAGCGGGTCGTCCGGCCCTCAGAAAGTCGCCGGTCGGAGACCCGTCGCGATCACGATCAGGATCGCCACCCCGGCCGCGTAGCGGTAGAGGACGAAGGGCCGGTAGGAGGTCGTGCGCACCAATCGCAACAGGAAGACGATCGCGAAATAGCCCGAGATCGCCGAGGCCAGGACCCCCACCACCATCGGCCCGGCCACCCCGGCGGGCAGCCCTTCGTGGACCGCGCTGATCCCTTTGAAGAGGGTGGCGCCGGCGACGATCGGGATCAGCAGCAGGAAGGAGAAGCGGGCGGCGGCGTCGCGGTCGAGGCCGAGGAAGCGGGCGGCGGTGATCGTGATCCCCGAGCGCGAGGTGCCGGGGGCGAGCGCCAGCACCTGGGCGAGGCCGATCCAGAGCCCGTCGCGCCGCTCCGTCTGCTCCAGCGCGCGCCGCTGCGGCCGGCGGTCGGCCAAATCGAGCAAGGCGCCGAAGACGATCAGCTGGATCGCGATCATCCAGGGCTCGCCGAGGTGTTCGTCGATGAAGTCGGAGGCGAGCCCGCCGGCGATCACCGCCGGGATCGTGCCGATCGCGATCGCCACCGCGAGGCGCTCGTCGCTGGTCTCGATCGCCCGTTTGCGCACCGCGGCGATGAAGCCGACGATGAGGCGCCAGACCTCGAGCCGGAAGAAGGCAATCGCGGCGATCAGCGTCCCCGCGTGGAGGGCGACGTCGAAGGTCTTGTTGAAGGCTTCGTTTTCGGTCAGGAAGGTGTAGTTCTGCAGCCAGGGGACGATGATCAGGTGGCCTGAGGACGAGATCGGCAGGAACTCGGTCAGGCCCTGGACCACTCCCAGGAGCAGGGCCTCGAGGTTGGACATCGCGCGATCCTACGCTGCCTCGTGCGATAGATTGCCTGCCGTGAAGCGCGCCACCGCTCTTTTCATGATGGCCCTGACGACGATGCTCGTCGCCGCGCCGGCGGCTCTCGCCGAGAACGGCGAGGGTCTGGCCGGGAAGGTCAACGACAAGATCGTCACCTTCGTCTGCTTCGGCGTGATGGGCTTCTTCGTCCTCCTCGTGATCGGGCTGTCGCTGCTCCAAGGCGCTCTGGAGCGTCGCAAGGAGCGCCGCCGGTACGACATCGAGCGGCTCGGCTAGCGCCTGCTCGGCCTGGCGGCTCAGGCGAGCCGGAAGCCGCTCAGCAGGCGTTTCTCGGTCTCGCCCTCGATCTCGGCGAGGACTTCGACCTTCCCCTCCAGCGGGGTGCCGCGGATCTTCGTCGCCAGCAGGTCGTCGACCTGGAAGATGCCCGCCGAGTTGTTGAGCTGGATCTCGATCCGCACCGGATGGTCGTCGCCGGCGCTGATCCGCACCTCGTCGATGGCGGCGGCGGAGATCGAGTGGATCCCCTCGTGGCCGGACTCGATCGGGATCCGGGTGCGGCCCTGGGCCATGTCGAGGGCGTCGGCGACGCGGACCACTCCGGCCTCGACCGTGTAGGGCTCGCCGCGACGGCGGTGGCCGATGATCGAGTGCAGGATCTCCGCTTCGACCACGGTCCGCTCGGGCTGTTTGTAGGCGCCGGCGAGGAGCCGGTCGAGGGCGCTCTGGGCGAGGAAGAGCGAGTACTCCTCGTGGTCGGCGCGGTGGATCGACATGCCGACGTCGTGCAGGAGCGCGCCACCGGCGACCACCACCTCGGCGTCGCGATCCCTCATCCCGTGGTCGGTGACCATCGCCGGCTCGACCCCCGCTTTGACCAGCAGGCGCAGCAGCCGCAGGGAGATGTTGAGGATGATCTGCATGTGGACCCAACTGTGGTCCGACATGCCGAGCCGCTCGGCGTTGACCTGGGCCATGTACCACCAGCCGCGGACCTGGTCATCGGCGTTGACCGTGTCGATGAAGCTCTCCAGGCGGCGGTTGCCGCGCGTCGGCGCGCGCACGTGCGCCTCGGCGATCGCCTCGCGCGGCGGCTTGCGCGTCGGGCCGCCGGGATCGGGCGCCGGGACCCCGTCCCCCTCGAGCGCTTTCACCTCGTCCGGCGTCATGCCCGGATCGTAGTCCCGGACCTGGCCGTCTTTGTTACTGGCCGCAGATCGGCCAGGGGCTGGAGCCGGACTGCGAGTAGAGGAGTGCGGCGCGGTAGCTCTGTTCAGCCGCCGATGCCTGGGCCGGATCGCCCTGGCCGCCGACCGATTCCCAGGTTCCCTGATCGAATTGGTACAGACCCCTGTAGGTACCGTCGGCGGAGGCCGCTTCCGGGTCGCCGCCGGACTCGCAGGAGGCGATCGATTCGAGCGTCGCCGTCGTCACGCCGCCGGGCAGGTTTTCGAACCGTTCCTGTTCTTCCCGTGCTTCACGCGCTTCGCGACGCTTCCGCGCATGAACCTTGTGGACGTGCTCGGCCTTGACCGTCCGGCGCACGATCAACTCGCTGTAGCGATCGACCGGATCAAGCAGCGGCCCGGTCAGCGCCTTGGCGTCACCGATCCCGATCTTCGGCGCCTCGGCGCGAAGCCGCACCCGCGGCGGCAGCTTTTCGTTCTGGGCGGCCGAGGCGGCGGCCGGCGCGGCCAGCGCGGCGACGGCTCCAAGCAGCGCAATATGTTTGCGTTTCGTGAGCAAGCAGTGAACCGTTACGTGGATCACCGCTCTTGTGTGTGCGCAGCATCACACTTATCCCTTCGATGTATAAGCCGCCGTTGCTTGACTAGGAGAACTCGGCAGCGAAGCGCGGGAGAACGGTGTCCTCCAGGTAGCTCAGTGCGGATTTGAAGAATGGCCGCAGCGGGAGCCCCTCTTCGGACCCTCCAACCTCCGCCGAGAACGTCCTCTCGGGATTCTGGATAGCTATATCCGAGGAGAAATCGACATCCACATACACCTGATGCGCATCATTGAAGGGCCGCATCTGGTCGGGGTTGAAGCGCCGTAGTGGGAACGCCGCTCACGGTTCAACCTCCTAAGGACCTTTGGTGACGGTTTCGGAACTGCACGAGTACCAGCAGTTGTGCCATGAAGGCCAACCCGCCCCACCCGAGGCTCGCGGTCAACAATCCGACCGCCACCGCTATCACCAGGGCGACGAGCAGGAATGCGGCCTGTAGTCGTTCATCGGTCGCGAGTTTGTTGATTAACCCAGATCCCATTGAACAAAATCCTAGCTATCCCCGCTTCTACAGAGAAGGGATAAGTGTGGCCATCATCATCACACAAGAAATGGGCGCTTTGCGGCGTTTTGGCTCTAGAAGGCGCATCGAGCGCCGAAAAGGCATGATCCCCTGATCGCCCCAGACGCCAACACCACCCGCTTGCTGCTCGCCTGCCCGGATCGACCGGGGCTGATCGCGACCGTCTCCGGCTTCCTCGCCGGCGCCGGGCTGAACATCGTCGACGTCGACCAGCACTCGACCGCGGCGGGGCGCTTCTTCATGCGGATGGTCTTCGACTCGCCGGCAGTGGCGGAGCGGGCGGCGCTGGAAGAGCGCTTCGCAACGGAGATCGCCGCCCCGGCCGAGATGGACTACAGCTTCAGCGAGTCGACCCGCGAGAAACGGGTCGCGGTGATGGTGTCGCGGGAGGACCACTGCCTCTCCGACCTCCTCTGGCGCTGGCGCAACGGGCACCTTGGCGGCGAGTTGGTCACCGTCGTCTCCAATCACGAGGACCTGCGCGGCGAGGTCGAGTCGGTCGGGTTGCCGTTCGAGCACGTGTCGATCGACCGCGACACCAAGGAGACGGCCGAGCGGCGGGCCCTGGAGCTGATCGGCGACGTCGATCTGCTCGTCCTCGCCCGCTACATGCAGATCCTCTCCCCCGCCTTCCTCGGCGACCTCGGCGCCCCGGCGATCAACATCCACCACAGCTTCCTGCCCGCCTTCGTCGGTGCCGACCCCTACGCCCGCGCCCACGAGCGCGGCGTGAAGCTGATCGGCGCGACCGCCCATTACGTGACCGCGGAGCTGGACGCCGGGCCGATCATCGACCAGGACGTGGTCCGCGTCGGCCACGAGGACGAGGTCCCCGACCTGGTGCGGATCGGCCGCGACGTCGAGCGCATCGTGCTCGCCCGAGCCGTCACCGCGCACCTTGAGGACCGGGTCCTGCTCGACGGCGAGCGGACGGTGGTCTTCTAGGGGGCGCAGCGGCGGACGGGCAAGGGACCCGGCCATCTCGGACGCGGCCCGGGCAGGCTGAGGCCGCCTCCGAGATGGCCGGGTCTGTGGGGAGAGGCGAGGGTGCGGGTCCCGTGAGGGTCCCTGGGAGAGACGTGAGGGAGACGTAGGGAACGTCACGTTTACCCAGGGGAGACGTCACGTCCGTCGCAGGCCCGTTCAGTGCGTTCGCAGTAATCCCCGCATAGCGGGGATTACTGCGAACGCACCGGGGTCGGCGTCTTGGAGGTGTGGCGTCTCCCCCCGGATGCGCACGGAGCCTGCGCGCTTCCCGCCGGAAGCCTCACGTCCTGGGCGTCTCGTGGCGGCCACAGCCTGCCCGGGCCGCCACGAGACGCCCAGGACGGGACCGTCCCCAATGGACCGGGCCCCGAATCGCGCCGTCCCCGGCCGCACCGGCCAGAGGTCGGATTTCTAGGTAGCCGCGGCCTCCGCCGCACCCTGGGCCGTCTCCCACTCCGCCAGCAGCTCGTCGACCGCGGCTTTCGCCGCCTCGTGCTTGGCGGTCGCGCGCTCGGTGCGGGTCGGACTTGCCCAGGCGGCCGGGTCGGCGAGCTCTTCCTCCACCGCCTTCAGGTCCGCTTCGGCCTTGGCGATCCGCTCCTCCAACCGGGCCGCCTTGCGCCCGGCCCTTTCGGCCGCCTTGTCGTCGCGCCGCTTTGTCGCCGCCTGGCTTGTCTCCTTGCCTTTCTTCGCCGCCTTGGACGCCGCAGCGTCCCCCGCGGCCTCGCGTTCGTCGCGACGTCGCTGGTACTCGGCCCAGCCGCTCTGGTGGCTGGTCAGCCTGCCGTCCTCGAGCACGATCGTGCGGCTGCCGACCGCCTCCAGCAGCGCCCGGTCGTGGGAGATCAGGACGACGGAGCCCTCGAACTCGGTCAGCGCGTCCTCGAGCGCCTCGCGGCTCTCGATGTCGAGATGATTGGTGGGCTCGTCGAGGACCAGGACGTTGGCCCCGGAGGAGACGAGAATCGCCAGCGACAGCCGGCGCTGCTCGCCGCCGGAGATGTCGGAGAGGTTCTTTTCCACGTCGCTACCGGAGAAGAGGAAGCCGCCGAGGAGGGCGCGCGCCTTCGGGCCGGTGAGCCCGGTCTCCCGCTGCGCCGCGTCGAGCACGGTGCCCGCCCCCGCCGCGGTGTCGGCGTGCTGGGAGAGGTAGCCGAGGTTGACGTTGTGGCCGGTGCGGACGATCCCGGCGGCGGGCTGCTTCTGTCCCGCCAGCGTCTCGATCATCGTCGTCTTGCCGCTGCCGTTGGCGCCGACGAGGACGACGTGCTCGCCGCGTTCGACCTCGAGGTCGGCGTCCTCGAGCAGCACCCGGCCCGGCACCTCGATCCGCGCGTCGGCCATCTTCAGGACCACGCGGCCGGGGCGCTCAGGCGGCTTGAAGGAGAAGCGCAGGTGCTTGGTGTCGCGCTTTTCCGCCAGCGGGCCGCTCTTCTTCTTTTTGTCGATCTGTTTGACCCGGGACTGGGCCTGTTTCGCCTTGCTCGCCTTGTAGCGGAAGCGCTCGACGAAGCGTTCCATCCGCGCCAGCTCTGCTTCCTGGCGGTCGATCGCTTTGCCGAGGGCGATCTGGCGGGCGGCCTGTTCCTGGCGCCAGGCGTGCCAGGGGCCGGCGAAGAAGCGGGCGCGCTGGGCCTCCAGCTCCAGCACCGAGGTGCCGACCGCCTCGAGGAACCAGCGGTCGTGGGCGACGAGGACGACGGCGGCGTCGAGGTCGACGAGGTATCGCTCAAGCCACTCGAGCGAGGGGATGTCGAGATGGTTCGTAGGCTCGTCGAGGAGCAGCAGGTCGGGGCGGGCGGCGAGCGCCCGGGCGAGCGAGGCGCGGGTCAGCTCGCCGCCGGAGAAGGTCTTCAGCGCGCGGTCGGCGTGCTCGGGGCCGAAGCCGAGGCCGCGCAGCACTTCGAGGACTTCGTCGCGCCAGCGATAGCCGCCACCGGCTTCGAGCCGCGACTGGGCGGCGGCGTAGGCGGCCATCGTCTCCTCCGAGGCGCCGCCCGCCATCTCGCCCTCGAGGCGGGCGAGCTCGGCCTCCGTCTCCAGCATGTCGCCGCGGCCGGAGAAGACGTAGTCGCCGAGCTTCGCGTCGGAGTCGCGCGGCGGGCGCTGGTCGTGGAGGGCGACGCGGGCGCCGCGCTGGATCGAGACGCTTCCCTCCTCCGGGGTCAGCTCACCGGAGAGCACCCGGAGCAGGGTCGACTTGCCCGCCCCGTTGCGGCCGGAGAGGGTCATCCGGTCGCCCGGCTCGAGCTTGAAGGAGACGTCGCCGAACAGCAGCTTGCCGCCGACGTAGACGTCCAATGAGGTTGCGGTCGCGATCGCCATGTCGACCCTCCAAGGTACTGATAAGTGCGAGTGCGCCGATGCGGCGGGTGGCGCGCGCTCAGCCGCAGTACTTGGCGGCGATCTGCTCGATCGTGCCGGCGGTGCGGGTGGTGCCCTTGCCGAGGGCGGCGTCGAGGGCCCTGCTGTCGAGCTCGGTTTCGGAGAGGCCGACGGTCGGCAGCCAGTGCAGCTCGCGACCCTCCAGCACCATCAGGTCGCCCTCGGGAGCGAGCGCGAGCACCTCCTTCTTCGCCTTCGCGCTCGGCTTGCGCCCGAGCAGCACCACCTGCGGTTTGCCCTTCGAGGCGGCGATCGCCTTGGCCGGGAAGGGGTCGCGGGCGGCGATCGCGGCGACCTCTTCGGCCGAGCGAAGGAAGACGGCGACGTCGTAGCCGAGCCGCTCGTCGAGCTCCTCTTCGACCCGTTTCTGCAGCTTCGCCTCCGATTCTGGGGCCGGGTCGACGAAGACGACGTTGCCGCTCGCCCGGAAGGTGGCGACGTCCTCCAGCCCCATCGCCTCGAAGTGGACGACCAGCTCCGGATTCTTGATCCGCCGGTTGCCGAGGTTCATCCCGCGCAGGAAGGCGACGTAGCGTTCCACGCCGCCACCGTATCCTGGACGGCGGTGGCGGGGCCGCTGCGACATCTCGGCGAGCTGGCGCGCTCGCAGGTGGGGCGACGCGCCGCGGCGCGCGCCGACGGCGAAGCGCTCCACGAGCTGGAGGCGCGGCCGCTGGAGCTCCCGGCCGGGCTGGAGGTCGAATGGCTCGGGGTCTCCGGCTATCGGCTCACCCACGAGGGCCACACCCTCTTCGTCGACCCCTACTTCTCCCGCGTCCCCTTCCGTGACCTGGTGCTGCGGCGGCGGGCCCTGCCCGACCCGGCAGCGCTGGAGCGCTTCGTCCGCGCGCCCGGCGAGGCGGTCGGCGTCCTCGTCGGCCACACCCACTTCGATCACGCGGTCGACGCCCCGGCGCTCGCCCGCCGCCTTGGCTGCAAGGCGTACGGCTCGGCCTCGTTGGTCAACCTGATGGCGCTCCACGGGATGGCCGAGCGGGCGGTCGAGGTCGAGCCCTACCGCGTCTATGAGCTTGGCCCGTTCGAGGTCAGCTTCACCCCCAGCGCGCACTCGAAGCTGCTGCTCGGCCTCGCCGTCCCCTACGACGGCGAACTGACCTGCGAGCACCTCGACTCGCTCTCCCCCTCCGCCTACCGCTGCGGCCAGGTCTGGGGGATCTCGATCGCCGTCGCCGGCGTGCGCTTCTACCACCAGGGCAGCGCCAACCTCATCGACGACGCGGTGCGCGACCGCGGCGTCGACGTCTTCCTCGCCGGCGTCGCCGGGCGCGGCTTCACGGAACGCTACTGGCAGCGCATCCTGCCGCTGCTCGAACCGCGCACCGTCGTCCCCACCCACTACGACAATTTCTTCCGCCCCCTCGGACGGCAGCTGGAGTTCGTCACCGCCGCCGAGCTGGCCCGCCTGCCGGAGGAGATCGGCGCCGTCAGCGCCGAGATCGAGTTGGCGGCGCTGCCGCGGGCGGACGTTGCGTAGGTGAGCGATTCGGCGCTGACTGGCCGGGACGGGCGGGGGTTCGGGCCGGGCGGGCAGGCGGGCGTTCGGGCCGGGCGGTTGGGGACGGCGCGATTCGGGGGCGGTGCGGCCGGGGACGGCGCGATTCGGGGGCGGTGCGGCCGGGGACGGGCGGTTCGGGGCGGTGCGGCCGGGGACGGGCGGTTCGAGGCCGGTGCGGTCGGGGACGGCGCGATTCG
>DATEDJ010000036.1:0-18993 GCA_035281725.1 Solirubrobacterales bacterium | reverse complement strand
GCCAACCAGCGTCGTCGCAAAGCCGGCGCCGCGCTCACCGAGGCGCTCGCCGGCAGCTCGGTCCTCACCCCGGCCGGCGTGCCCGCGGGCAGCGACCACGTCTTCCACCTCTACGTCGTCCGCAGCGAGGCCCGCGACGAGATGCGCGCCCACCTCGAGGCCGAAGGGGTCGCCAGCGCGATCCACTACCCCACCCCGATCCACCTGCAGCCCGCCTACTCCGACCTCGGCCAGGGCCCCGGCAGCTTGCCGGTGGCGGAGCGCCTCGCCGGCGAAATCTGCTCGCTGCCGATCTTCCCGACCATCGAGCCCGCCGAGATCGACCGCGTCGCCGCCGCGGTCGCGGCCTTCGACCCCAGCTAGGCGACGAGGTGTCGGCCATGTCAGCTGAAGTCCCCAAGCTGCATCGCCGCCTCCCGCTCGGAGAGATCGAGCACTTCGGCGACCGTCCGCCGGCCGAAGTGCTCGTGGTCCTCTCCGACCCAGCAGGGCGTCTCCCGTTCCCGTCCCTCGCGTCAGTCGGCGACGAGCGCAACGCTCCCCATATCGACGACTGCACGATCGCGTTCCCGGCCCTGCACCGGTTCGAGTACGTCTAGAGATCGGCATACAGACCTATTCCCGGAACTCCGACAACGTCGTGTCGACTCCCGAGTTGTTCGTGCTCCATCCGGCCCCCAGGCAGCTCGTTCCTTTGCATGACACGCCGAAGAACGCGCTAAAAACCGCCCCTGCGGGGTTCGGCGTGGCCTGGATCGACCAACTGGTCCCCCCAGGCGTCGGCGCCAAGACGAGCGTTCGCGGGGCGTCGATTCGTCCGCCTCTCGGGCTTCGTGCCTCCTCGCCTTCTGTCTTGCGTTGTGTCCGCGTGACACGGAACCTCCTCAGTTCCCGACCCGCGCCACCGTCGTATCGGTGGTCTTGTGTCCGACGGTAGAGCGAACCCTGATGTAGGTCAAGAAGTACTGTACAATCAGTGAGATCCGATTGATCGTGCGCGCGGCCGCGTGGGGGAGGGCGTTCGCCGGCCCGCCTGACCACGATCCCGTCGTCCACCGGCTCGAAGGCGACGTCATCGCCCGGCCCGATCCCGATCTGCTCGCGCGGTTCCTTTACGGGTTGACCGTCTGGTGCCGGCGCGGTTAGCCTCGCGCAAATGCTTTCGTCCTTTCGACGGTCAAGGCGACTGGCCGTCAGCAGCGTGCCGGGTTCCACCGTCAGCGTGAAGCTCGGCTAGCGGCATGGCCCGCCTGCCGGCCGCAGCCGCGATCGCCTTGCTGGCGCTTGCGATCCTTGCGGCCCCGGCCGCAGCCGAGCCTGGGCAGCTCGATTCGACCTTCGGCACGGCGGGAAAGCTGGTGGTGGCGAGGCACACCTACGAAGGCGAAGTCCGCGCGGCCCCGCTGCCGGACGGCCGCACCGTGATCGCCAATTGGAAAGAGGTCCGCCTGCTGTTGCCCTCAGGCGCGATCGACCGCGGCTTCGGCGCCGGGGGCGCCGCGCCACTCGGCCTTCCGCCCGGCACGGCCGGCGCCAGCCTGGCGGCGCTGGCTGTCGACGGGCAGGGGCGCATCGACGTCGCAGCCACCGTGCGCCTGGAATCCACCCCGCCGGCGACCTACGACCCGATCGCCACCCTGTTCGACACGCCTTCCCGCGTGCTGATCGAGCGCTTCACCCCCGACGGGCGGCCCGACCCGAGCTTCAGCGGCGACGGCGTCCTCGTCACCGACTCCGGCCTGCCGCCGCCGTCGGTCCCCGGCCACTCCGGCCTGCCATCGATCGTCGAAGCGCGGGGCCTGGCGATAGACCCCCTCGGCCGCATCGTCCTCACCGGCCTGCGCACGAGCGGGTGTCGGCTGCTTCCTCGCGAAAATCGGCGTCTTCCTCGCGGCGCGCGAAGCGTTCCTCATCCGACTGCTGCCGGAAGGGGTGCCCGATGCCTCGTTCGGCGGCACCGGCAACGTGGCGCTCAGCGGCGCTATCTCGGTCGGCGGCCCGTTCACCGACGACGACGGCGGCATCTTCGTCTCGACCTCTGCCCACACGAACTGCACGGCCACCTCGGCCCCTCCGCCGACCCTGCTCCATCTCCTGGCCGAAGGCACCGCGGATGCCGGCTTCGGCTCGGGCGGAGGTGTTCCGCTCGCGAAGCCGGGCGGACCCGAGCTCTCCCTCGGCGGCGTCGACGCCGCTGGTCGGGCGCTTCTACTCGGCGTGCGCCCCACGCGCCGTGACCGCCCGAACAGGATCCTGGTCCGGCGCCTGCAGGCCGACGGCTCGCTCGACGACAGCTTCGGCACGGGCGGCACGGCGATCGCACCCGGCCTGCGCTTCGACCGCGAGCGCCTCGCGGTCGAAGCGGGCGGCGACATCCTCGTCGCCACCAACCTGCGCGGCACGCGGGAAGGCGGTCGGCGATCCGCGCAACCGTCGGGGATCTTGCTGGTGCGCCTGCGCCCCGACGGCAGCCTCGACCGGAGCTTCGGCGACCGCGGCGAGGTCGCGATCCGCTTCGGCGGCGACCGATCCGTCTACCTGCGGTCCCTCGACCTGGTCGGATCGGACCGCGCTTTGGTGTCGGCCGAGTGGCTGGGAAGGCGCAAGCCCCTCAAGCGAAACGGGCTCGCCCTCGCGCGCGTCCAGCTGCATTAGATCCTCGTCACGAAGCTCCGTCACACCGACGAGCGGGTCGATTGGGGACGGGAGGTTTCAGGGGGAGGACACAGTTCGGTGCGTTTGGGGGATCGCGCGTCGCCCCACCGGTCAGAGTTCTCCGGACAAGATTGACCCTGCTACAGCAAGGTCAACTCACGCAGCGCGGATCCTCACCGGTCAGAAGCGCGCGTCTCTGTGGCCAAAGCGCCCCGCTTCGTCACGAGCGCCCCTCGAAAGTCCGCCCTCCCACGGTCCCTCGCGCCTAAAGCCCGTAAGCCTCTTTCAGCTCCGGGTCCTTGGCGGCCAGCATTTCTGCGAGCTCGACCATCACCTTGCACTGCTTCCAGGTCGCGTCGTCCTGCATCTTGCCGTCGATCATGTGGACGCCGCGGCCGTCGGGGATCGCCTCGATGACCTTCTTTGCGAACTTGACCTCGTCCGGCGGCGGGCTGAAGACCTTCTTGGCGATGCCGATCTGGACCGGGTGGAGGGACCAGGCGCCGACGCAGCCCATCAGGAAGGCGGCGCGGAACTGGGCCTCGCAGCCCGCCGTGTCCTTGATGTCGCCGAAGGGGCCGTAGAAGGGCAGGATCCCGGCCGAGGTGCAGGCGTCGACCATGCGGGCGATCGAGTAGTGCCAGAGGTCCTGCTGGGCGCTGATCCGGCCCTCCTCGGGGTTCTCCGGGTCGGGCGGGTCGTTGAGGACGAGGTAGCCGGGGTGGCCGCCGCCGACCCGGGTGGTCTTCATCCGTCGCGCCGCCGCCAGGTCGGCCGGGCCGAAGCTCATCCCCTGCATGCGGGGCGAGGCGTTGGCGATCTCCTCCAGGTTGACGACGCCCTGCGGCGTCTCCAGGATCGCGTGGACGAGGATCGGCCGGTCGAGGCCCGCTTTCGCCTCTAGCTGGGCCAGCAGCCGGTCGACGTAGTGGATGTCCCAGGCACCCTCGACCTTCGGCACCATCACCACGTCGAGCTTGTCGCCGATCTCGCCGATCAGCTGCTCGAGGTCGTCGAGCACCCAGGGGCTCTCCAGCGAGTTGACCCGGGTCCAGAGCGAGGTCGAGCCGAAGTCGGACTCCTTCGCCGCCTGGATCAGCCCGGCGCGGGCCGCCTCCTTGCGGTCGACCGGCACCGCGTCCTCCAAGTTGCCGAGCAGGATGTCGGTCTGCTTGGCGATGTCGGCCGCCTTGGCGACCATTTTCGGGTTCGAGAAGTCGAGGAAGTGGATCATCCGCGACGGCGTGACCGGGATCTCGCGCAGCGGTTCGGGCGCGCCGATCGCCTGCGGATGGAAGAAGTCTCTGGGGTGTCTCAAGTGTCCTCCTGCCGTTTTCTTGCGCCGCGAAATCTATTCGGGTCGCGACGATCGCTGTGCCCACACCTCCTGATGGGGTGATTCGGGGGCCTGCGGCCGGGAACGACGGGCCCGGGCGGCTTCAGGCGAGAAGTGCGCAAGGTCCGTGCGCTTCCGGGGGGAGACATCACACCTCCACGACGCCGACCCCGGTGCGTTCGCAGTAATCCTCGCTATGCGGGGATTACTGCGAACGCACTGAACGGACCTGTGACAAGGGTGACGCCTCTCCTCTGTAAACGTGACGTTCCCGTCGCCTCCCTCACGTCCCTCCCCCGAGACCCGCCCGGGACCCCGCACCCCCGCCTCTCCCCACGGACCCGGCCATCTGGGCGGCGGCCTCAGCCCGCCCGGGCCGCCGCCGAGATGGCCGGGTCCGTCCCGCCACCTACCCCCGCCGCCGGCACTCCAGCGCCATGAAGCCGAGGCGCCGGAACAGCCACTCCCAGAATGGCCTCAGCGCGTCGATCCCGAGCAGCGCCGCGATCGGCTGGCGATCCCCGGCGCGGAAGCGGCAGTAGCCGATCTCGCAATGGCGCACCGTCGAGTTGCGGCCGAAGAGGACGAGGATCTCGGCTTCCGGGCGGTAGACGGTCCAGTTGTCGATCCAGTCGAGTTTCTCTTCCGCCCAGATCTTCGCGGGCCGCTCGTCCTTGAATTTGCCGAAGCCAAGCCGGCGCAGGGCGGTGGTGTAGAGGAGCCGCGCCCGCCCGTGCGGAATCCGGTGCGAGAAGGGGATGCCGATGTGCCCCTCGCGCCAGACCTCGCTGGAGGGGAAGTGGTGGTAGTGGACCCCGGTCGGCTTGACGATCCGCTCGATCTCCGGGATCGACTCCTCGATCGGCTCGACGTGCTCGAAGACCTGGTCGGAGACGACGAGGTCGAAGCTGTCGTCGTCGAACGGCAGCCTGCCGCCGGGCCCGAAGTAGTGGAGCCGATCGGCCTCCGGCATCTCCAGCCAGTGGTAGTCGGCACCGGGCCATCTGATGTCGCAGCCGTGGGCGTCGAAGCCGGCGGCGAGCAGCAGGCGGACCAGGCCGCCCGCCCCGCAGCCATAGTCGAGGACGCGGCCGCCGGCGGGAATCGTGCGCCGCGCGTACTCGACGAACCACTGCCGGTTGACGTCGTCGTGCGGCTGCTCCATCGGCGCCGGAGCTTACAAACCCGGGGCGCCGCATCATTTGGGGGCCGGATACTCTGTATGTCGCGTAAAAAGTCGACAAGCAGGGAGCCATGGCCGTAGACACCTCCGCGTATCGAGAAATGACCGACGAGCAGGAAGCGATCGTCGAAATGGTCCGGCAGTTCGCCGATGAGCAGATCATCCCGAACGCCGAGCACTACGACCACGAGGACACCTTCCCGGAGCCGATCGTCGAGCAGATGAAGGAGCTCGGCCTGTTCGGGGTGACGATCCCGGAAGAGTACGGCGGCATGGGTCTCGATCTGACGACCTACGCGATGATCGTCGAAGAGCTCTCGCGCGGCTGGATCTCGATCTCCGGCGTCGTCAACACCCACTTCATCGGCTCCTACCTCTTGATGAAGTTCGGCACCGAGGAGCAGAAGCAGTACTTCCTGCCGAAGATGGCGACCGGTGAGATCCGCGCCGCCTTCTCGCTCTCGGAGCCGGAGACCGGCTCCGACGTCCAGGGCATCAAGGCGACGGCCAAGCTCGACGCCGACGGCAACTGGGAGCTGAACGGGCAGAAGATGTGGGTCACCAACGGGCTCGGCTCGGCCGTCGTCTTCGTCTTGATGAAGACCGACACCAAAGCCGACCCGCCCTACAAGGGGATGACCTGCTTCATCACCGAGAAGGAGCCCTGGAAGGAAGTCAACGAGGGCAAGTTCGCCGGGCTGACCGTGCCGCCGAAGATCAAGAAGATGGGCTACAAGGGGGTCGAGTCGACCGAGCTCGTCTACGACGGCTACAAGTGCCCGCCCGACCGCGTCCTCGGCGGCCCCGACGGCGTCGGCGAGGGCTTCGTCCAGATGATGGACGCGCTCGAGGTCGGCCGCGTCAACGTCGCCGCCCGCGGCGTCGGGATCGGCCAGCGGGCGCTCGAGCTGGCGCTCAAATACAGCCAGGAGCGGAAAACCTTCGGCAAGCCGATCGCCCAGCACCAGGCGATCCAGTTCAAGCTCGCCGACATGGCGACCCGGCTCGAGGCGGCCCGCCTCGTCACCCGCAAAGCGGCGCGGATGAAGGATGCCGGCGCGCGCTCCGACCTCGAGGCCGGCATGGCGAAGCTCCTCGCTTCTGAGAGCGGCAAGGAAAACGTCGAGGATGCCTTCCGCATCCACGGTGGCTACGGCTACTCGAAGGAGTACGAGATCGAGCGGCTCTACCGCGACGCGCCGCTGCTCCTGATCGGCGAGGGGACCTCCGAGATCCAGCGCATGGTGATCGGCAAAAAGGTCCTCCAACGCAACAAAGTCTGAGGCGGGGGCCCCTCATGGCCTCGACGGCTGACCTCATCAAGACGGCGGTGGAGCGCTTCCAGGCGGAAGTCCCGGCGCTGGCGAAACTGAAGCTCGTGTTCGGCCTCGAGCTGCGGGCCAAACACGACATCCAGCTTTACCGGGTCGAGCTGCCGGGCCCGAAGATCACCAAGGAACTGGCGCAGGACGAGCGGGTGCTGATCGAGATCGATCGCCCTCAGTTCAACGAGCTGGCCGAGAAAGGCACGATCGCCAGCTACCGCAAAGCGGCCGAGACCGGCCACATCAAGGCGACCGGCGACTCCAACGTGGTGAAGCTGGTCACCCAGGTGGTCGAAAAACAGGAGCAGCGCGCCCGCCTGCGCAAAGTGCACTGAACGCCCGCGCCTCCCTGGCGCGGCGCCTGAAAACCGGAAGGGGAATTCCTGAATGAGCAGTGAGACGTACGAGTTGAGCACCGACCAGGCCACGCGTGAGGCGTCCGGCGCGCACAGCTACGGCCGTTACCTCGAGGAGTTCGAGGAGGGCGCGGTCTACAAGCACTGGCCCGCCAAGACGGTGACCGAGGCCGACGACCACCTCTTCTGCCTGATCACCATGAACCACCACCCGCTGCACATCAACGATGTCTACGCGGCCGGTTCGCAGCAGGGCAAGAACGTCGTCGTCGGGCCGCTCGTCTACTCGCTCGCGCTCGGCATGTCGGTCTCCGACGTCTCCGGCAAGGCGATCGCCAACCTGGCGACCGAAGAACTGAGCCACCCGAACCCGGTCTTCCATGGCGACACGCTGTTCTGCGAGACCGAGGTGCTGGAGGTCAAGCCGTCGCGCTCGAAGCCCGACCGCGGCATCGTCAAGGTCCACACCCGCGTGCTGAACCAGGACGGCGTCCTGGTCGCCGAGTTCAAGCGGCTGGTGCTGGTGCCGCGGAAAAACCCGGGACAGCCGGACTGATCTCGGCGTAGAGCGCTTCGAAGCGCCGCGCCATCATCGGCGCGGCGAAGTCCCGCATGGCCCGCTCGCGGGCCGCGGCGGCGAGCCGGCGGCGCAGGCCGTCGTCGACGATCAACTCGTCGATGGCCCTCGCCATTGCCTCGGCATCGGCGGGCGGGACGAGGATCCCGGTCTCGTGGTCGTCGATCGCCTCGGGGATCCCGCCGACGTCGGTGGCGACAACGGGCACCCCGAGGGTCATCGCCTGCAGCGCCGCCAGCGGCGGCGAGCCCTCCGAGCGGGAGGGCGCGAGGAGGAAGTCGAAGCGGGGGAACCAGGTGCTGACGTCGTGCTGCCAGCCGACCATGTGGAAGCGCTCGGCGACGCCTTCGGCGAGGGCCAGGCGGGCCAGCTTTTCGCGGTCGGGCCCGTCGCCGACGATCAGTGCCTGGGCATCGCCGCCCAGCTGGCGCAGGATCGGCGGCACGTACTCATAGCCCTTCTCCCAGGCGAGGCGGCCGACCGCGCCGATCGTCACCGGCCGGCCGAGCGGTCGGTCGAGGGGCAGGGGGTCGGCCGGTTCGACCCCGTTGTGGATCGTGCGCACGGTCCCGGGCCGCAGGCCGATGTAGCGCTCCGCCTCGCGGGCGGCGGCGTCGGAGACCGAGACCATCGCGTCGATCCGTTCCGAGAGCCGCCGGCGGAACTCGCGCTGGCGCTTGCTGCGGGTCGGCAGCGACTGGGTGTGTTCGACGACGACGACCCTGGCGTCGCGGACCAGGGTCGCGGCGGCGATGTCCACCGGTCGGTCCCAGAGCCAGGTCCGGTTGACGTGGACGAGGTGCGGCTCGTCCTTGGCGAAGGCCGCCCGCAGGCGCGGGATGGTCGAGCGCAGGTCTTGGTCGCCGCGTTTCGGAACGATCGTCACCCGCCGCGGGCGGCGATGGGCGGCGAGGAACTCGGCGACCTCGCGGTCGGCCATGACCAGCGAGACCGAGTAGCGCTCGTCGAGGTTTCGCAGCAGGGTGCCGAGCGTGTGCTCGGCGCCGCCGATCAGCTTCGCCCGTGAGCTGACGGTGAGGCGGATCTCGCTCATCGCGGGGCCTCCGTCGCCCGCGGGGCGAGGATGCGGCAGAGGAGCGCCGTGGCGCCCGCGACGTGGGTCCCGGCGGTGCTGCCGACCAGCCAGTCGGCGTCGTCGCGGCGGATGATCTTCAAGCCGCCGCCGGCGGCGAGGAAGGCGACGCTTCCGGCGACGAGCCCGGCGATCAGGCCGACCACGCCGCCGAGGCCGCTGACGACGCCATAGGCGGCGCCCCCGCCCGCGGCGGCCGCGAGGGCGGTAAGGACGATCGTGCGGAGCGGCAGGTGGACGTGCTCCATCGCCCGCAGCGCGTAGACGGTGACGATCACCGCCACCAGGCACTGGCCGATCAGGTTCGCCAAGGCGGCGCCGACCGCCGCGTGCGAGGGGATCAGGATGAAGGCGAGGGTGAGGTTCACCACCGCCGCGGTCCCGTCGACGGCGAGGACCGTTTTTACCCTCCCGAGGCCGATCATGAAGGCGTGGGCGAGGTTCATCAGCGCCAGCAGCGGGATGCCGATCGCGAGGATCTGGACGAGCTCACCGGTTTCCGAGTACTGGCGCCCGTAGACCAGCGCCAGCGCTTCGGGACCGAGCGCGACGGTCGCCGCGGTGAGCGGCAAGGCGGTCATCATCACCAGCCGCTGGGCGCGGTCGAAGCCGAATTCGATCCGTTCCCCGTGGCCGCCGCCGAAGAGCGTGGCGAAGGCGGGCAGGAGCGTCTGGACCAGCGATTCGGTGAGCGTGGTGATCGCGTAGACGGCGGCGAAGGAGATCGAGTAGACGGCGATGTCCTGGTCGGTCGCGTAGTGGTTGAGGAAGAAGAACTCGGAGCGCTTGAAGACGATCGTCGCCAGCAGGACCGAGAGCAGCGCCCAGCGCGCGTAGACGGTGGCCGCGTGGCGCACCTGCGGGTCCCGCTCCGGCCTGGTCGCCATCCGCTGCAGGACGCCGCGCGAGAGCGATCCCGACCAGATCAGGTTGGCCCCGACGACCGCCGTCTCGACCGCGAACAGGCCGACGATGCCGCCGCCCGCGGCCAGCACCCCGATCGCCAGCGGCACCCCGACCGAGCCGGTGACGAGGCCGACGGTCGAGGCCCGCCGCCACTCCTGCGCGCCGACCAGGACGGCGTTCGGGATCGACTGCAGGATGCCCAGGCCGCAGCCGATCCCGGCCAGGACCCAGGCCGCCTCTGGAGTCGCCCCGAGGAGACCGGTGCCGGCGATCACGGCGGCGCCGATCGCCGCCCAGACCGTGGCGAGGTTCCAGCCCCAGCCGGCCAGATCGCGGGCGACCGCCGGGCGGCCACCGCCGAGCATCTCGCCGACGTAGCGCATCAGCGTAGAGGCGATGCCGCCGCCGAAGAGGGCGGTGGCGGAGAGGGCGATGAAGGCGATGAAGCTCTGCCGGCCCATGTTTTCGGGGCCGAGGAAGCGGGCGGCGACGACCGACATCACCAGCACGAAGAGCTGCGGCAGGATCGTCGCGGCGACGTTCCAGGCGCTGCCGCGAAGGACCGAGCCGCCGGTCGTCGCGGCGGCCGCGTCCGGCACTACGGGGTCCGGCTCAGTGGTCGGCGAGCCAGGCGGTGAGCTGTTCATCTTCGGAGCGATGGGCGACGGTCAGCGCGTCGCGGTGGCGGCGGCTGCGCACGTGGTGGCCGGCCCGGCGCAGGATCGCGGCCTTTTCCCGGCGGGAGAGCAGGTTGGTCCGCAGTGCCCGGACGGTGCCGCGGAAGTCGCCGCCCTTGACCGCCGGGCCGAGCGACTCGGCGAGGCCGACCCCGAGGCGGTCGGGGATCGCGGCTTCGAGGCGCTTGTCCTCGACCGCGAGGGCGAGGAACGCCTCCAGTTCGTCTTCGGCCCTCGCCGGCGTGTGGCGGTTGCCGGAGTGGGTGCGGTGGACGGCGGTCAGCTCGGGCACGAAGACCGGGTCGGCGTCGCGCGCCAGGAGCAGCCAGAAGTAGTGGTCCTCGGCGAAGGTGGTGACCTGGGGGAAGCCGCCGACGGCGAAGGCGGCCGCGGTGCGGACGACGGTGCCGACCGAAGGGACGAAGTTGCGGGCGTAGAGGCTCGCCAGCGGTTCGCGCAGGTCGGCGGGCTCGGGGCCCATCTCGCCTTCGATCACCCACCCCGCCGGGTCGCGGCGGGCGAGCAGGCAGGTGCCGAAGGCGAAGGGCGCGGCGCGGTCGGCGGCAAGGGCCGAGCCGAGCACCTCCAGCGCCGCCGGCAGCAGCAGGTCGTCGGAATCGAGGAAGGCGACCAGCCGGCTCTTCACCCGGCCCAGTCCTTCGTTGCGAGCCCGGGACGGTCCCCAGCCACCCGCCGGGTTGGCGACCACGGTCACCGGCATCCCCGCGAGCAGCTCGGCGGTGCCGTCGTCGGAGCCGTCGTCGACGACGATCACCTCGGCCGGCGGGGCCGTCTGGGCGAAGACCGTGCCCAGGGTCTGCTCGAGCAGGTCGCGCCGGTTGTACGTCGGGATGACTACCGCGATGTCGAGGGAAGAGGGCTCGGGCAAGGCGTCACCACCGCAGGATGCGAAAGACTCTAGGCGATGGCATTGCGTCGTATGGTCGCGGTCTGCCCCGTCGTGCCGTGGCCCCCCGCCGACGGCGGCCGCAAGCGGACCATGCGGCTGCTGGAAGCCGCCGAGCGGGTCGGGCTGGTGCCGCACCTGCTGACCGCCGACCAGGCGAACGCCGAGGGGCCGGAGGTCCTGCGGCAGCGCGGCTGGACGGTGGAGGTGCTCGATCCGCCGCCCGGCGGGCTGCGCCCGCGGCTGAAACAGCAGTTGAAGCGCCTGCCGAGCCCCTACCTGCCCAGGGTCGAGGAGCGGCTGCGCCAGCTGGTCGCGGCGGCCCCGACCCTGGTCCAGATCGAGCACACCCAGAGCGCCTATTACGCGAAGGCGCTGGAGGGCGTCCCCTGGATCCTCTCCACCCACAACGTCGACTCGCAGCTGATGCGGACGCTGGCCGAAGGCCGTCGGCCGCTGAGCGCCGACTGGCTGCGCGAGTGGAACCGCTGGCACACGATGCGCACGGTGGAGCGCCGCGCCGGCGCCGCCGCGACCGCGGTGCTGGTCGTCTCGGAGAACGACCGGCGGACCTTCGGGCAGGTGAGCCGGCGGGTCGTCTTGTGCCCCAACGGGGTCGATGACGAGTTCTTCGCCGCCGAGCCGCACGCCGAGCGGGAGGGCCCGCCGCGGGTGGTGTTCTTCGGCCGGCTCGACTACGAGCCGAACGCGCTCGGGTTCGAGCGCTTCCTGCGCGAGGGTTGGCCGGTGCTCCACGCGCGCCGCCCCGACGCGGTCCTGCGCCTGATCGGCGGCGGCGCCTCGGCGGAGCTGCAGGCCGCCGCGGCGGCGGCGCCCGGGGTGGAGGTGGTCGGCTTCGTCGACGACCTGGTCGCCGAGCTGGTCGCCGGCGACGTGCTCGTCGTGCCGCTGTGGGCGGGCGGCGGCACCCGGCTCAAGGTCCTTGAGGCGATGGCGGCGGCGGTGCCGATCGTCGGCACCGCGCTCGGGGTCGGAGGAATCGGCTTCGAGGACGGCGTCCACGGGCTGGTCCGGGACACGCCGGAGGCGATCGCCGCGGGCGTCGAGGAGCTGCTGGGGGACCGCAGGCGGGCGCGCGGACTCGCCGCGACCGCGCGTGAGCTGGCCGAGGACTTCCGCTGGTCGCGGGCGCTGCGGCCGGCTGAAGATCTCTACGCGGAGCTTGGCCAGAAGTCCCAGCCGGCGGTCGGGGCTGCGGAATGAGCGGGCTCGCGAGGCGTGCCGTGGCCCTCCCGGATCGCGTCGTGAGCCGGGCGCGACGGCTGGCGATCGACGCCGAAGGGAAGCTCGACCACCGGCGTGCCCGGCGCGCCGCGGCCGGCGGGTCGGGTGTGGTGCTGCTCTACCACCGCGTCGCCGAGACCGAGGAGGACCCCTGGGGCAACGCGGTCACCCCGAAGCGCTTCGACGAGCAGCTCGAGGCGCTGGCCGCCGAGATGAACCTGTGCTCGCCGGCCGAGCTGGTGGCCGCCGCCGACGGCGGGTCGATCCCTGACCGCTCGGTGGCGGTGGTCTTCGACGACGGCTACGCCGACAACCTCACCAACGCGCTGCCGATCATCGAGCGCCGTCAGGTCCCGACCACCTTGTTCGTCGCCACCGGCTTCATCGGCAAGGAGGGGCCGTACTGGTGGGACGAGCTGACCGACCTGCTGCTCGGGGTGGGCGAGCGTCCGGGGACGCTTGACGTCGTCCTGGCCGGGCGGCGCGTCGTCGCCGCGACCGGGACCCGCGAGGAGCGCCGGGTCGCCCTGCTCAGCGCGGTCCACCCGGCGCTCAGCGTGCTGCCGCCGGCGGCGATCGATGCGGCCCTCGATCCGATCCGCGCCTGGGCGGCACGCGGGAGGGGCGAGGGAACCGTCAACGGCAGCGGCGACAACACCGCCCGGCCGATGACCGCGGCGGAGCTGCAGCGCTTCGCCGCCGGCCCGCTGGTCGAACTGGGCGCCCACGCCCGAGATCACCCGCGGCTGCCGGCCCTGCCGGTCGCAGCCCAGCGGGAAGAAGTCAGGAGCGGCCGCGAAGCGGTGAGCGAGCTGGCCGGCGTCACGCCCCGCTACTTTGCCTTTCCCTACGGCGACGCCTCGCGGCGCAGCGCCCGGATCGTCCGCGAGGCCGGGTTCGAGCGCGCCTTTGGCAGCCGCCGGCCGATGGCGGTCACCACCGCCGCGCCGCGTTTCGAGACGCCGCGGATCGCTGCCCTCGAAGAAGACGCTGAGTCCCTGATCCGTCGACTCGACCGGGTCCTTGCCGATGTCGGCTGAGGAGAAGAAGTCGGTCGAGGTGGTGGCCCCGCTGCCGGAAGGCCCGGGGGAGCCGCGGAAGGAGCCGCCGACCTTCAGCGTCACCATCGCCGCCTACGAAGCGGCGGCGACGATCGGCGAAGCCGTTGACTCGGTGCTGGCCCAGACCTATCCGGCCGCCGAGATCGTCGTCTGCGACGACGGCTCCGCCGACGGCACGGGGGAGGTTCTCGCCCGCTACGGCGACGCGGTCACCGTGATCCGCCAGGAGAACCGCGGTGCCTCGGCGGCGCGGAACACCGCGATCGCGGCGGCCGGCTCCGAGTTCGTCGTCAACCTCGACGCCGATGACCTCTTCCTTCCCAACCGGCTCGAGGTGATGGCCGCGGCGCTGACCGAGCGTCCCGACCTCGACGTCCTCACCACCGACGCGACCCTCGAGTTCGACGGCCGCCCATTGCGACGCAACTTCGGCCCCGACTTCCGCTACGCCGTCGACGATCGGCGCCTGGCGATCCTCGACCGCTGCTGGGTTGGCGTCTGCTGGGCGACCCGCCGCGAGGTGATGCTCGCCTACGGCGGCTACGACGAGTCGATCAAGAACGCCGAGGACTGGGAGCTGGCGATCCGCCTCGTCCTCGGCGGCGTCACCTTCGGCCTGGTCCCCGAGCCCCTGGTCCGCTACCGCCTGCGCCCCGGCAGCCTCAGCAACCAAGGGCCGAGCCTGCTGGAGGGCCAGGTGCAGGTGCTCGAAAAGACCCTCGCCAACGAGGACCTCTCCGACGAGGAGCGCACCTTCGCCACCACCGCCCTCGACCGCTTCCGCCGCGAGCTCAGCCGAACCCGGCTGCGCGAGTCCCTGGTGAAGCGCAGCCCGACCCTCCGCCGCGACGCCCTGGCGGTGATGAAAGACCCCGAGCTCCCGTTGGGGAGCCGTGCCAAGGCCGCCATGACCTACGCGCTTCCGAGTCTCGCCCGTCGCCTGGTCGCACGCCGCGGCAGCACCACCAGCGGCGGTCTCCGAATACCCGTCGACTGAGCTCCGGTCGCCGCTTGCTCTGCGTGCTCGGGATAGCTCTACCGTGGGCAAATCCGGTGGTACCGTGGAGCGGTGACCAGGACCGAGCTATACAGGCTTGTGGATGCCCTTCCCGACGAATCGTTGCCCGCTGCGGCGATCCTCCTTCGGCGGGCCCAAGACCCAGTCATGGCCAAAAGCTGATCCAGGCGGATGCGGATCGAGATCCGCCCCGCTGCTCTCAAGTCACTCCCCAAGCTGAGCCGAAAGGATCGCGAGCGCATCAGTTCGGCAATCGGCCAGCTTCCCGATGGCGATTTCAAGCGCCTGCGCGGCCCGACCGCTTGTGGCGACTCCGCGTCGGCGAGTGGCGCGTCCTCTTCGATCAGCGAGTGAAGGAGAAGGTGATCGACGTCCTGGCGATCCGGCTTCGAGGTCGCGCATACCGCTGACGTCGGCTCAGTCTCGCTTCCGGGAACCGTTGACGGGTTCGCGGTCTCGAACCGACGGGGACAAGGCACCCTGGTTTGTTAAGGCTCGCCGCCCTCGAGTAGGTCGGCCAGGTGGGTGCAAGCGCGGACGGTCAGGGCCATGATCGTCAGGGTCGGGTTGCGGTAGCCGCTGGAGGTGAAGGAGGCGGCATCGGTGACCAGGAGGTTGGGGACGTCCCAGGTCTGATTCCAGGGGTTGAGGACGGAGGTGGCGGGGTCGGCGCCCATCCGCGCCGTTCCCATCTCGTGGGCGGCCATCCCGAGCGGGGCGAGCTCGGTCTGAGCGCCGGTGATCTCGAAGCCCGCGGCGTCGAGCATCTCGCGCAGGGTGGCGACCTGGTCGCGCGCCATCGCCCGCTCATTCTCCGAGTGGCGGGCGTCGATCCGTAGGGTGGGGATGCCCCAGGCGTCGGTGCGGGCCGGGTCGATCTCGACCCGATTCTCGGGGTCCGGGAGCATCTCGCCGAAGGCGGACATCCAGAACGTCTCCCTGGTGTCGCGGCGCAGGCGCCTGCGGCGGGGCGCGCCGGGGAGGGCCTGGAACTCGACCTCGTAGCCGCGATGGAAGCCGTCGACCGACTCAGTCACGTTGCGGAAGCCGGCCAGGATGCCGCCTTCGCTCGGTGAGGCCGCCGTCGACTCGGCGCCGTGTGGGACGCGGCCCTCGAAGTAGACGCCGGAGGTGTGGTCCATCAGGTAGCGGCCGAGGGCGCCGGAGGAGTTGGCGAGGCCGTCGGGATGGTGGTCGCCCGCCCAGTTGAGCAGCAGCCGGGTCGACTCGAGCGCCGAGGCGCAGAGGACCACGGCCCGGGCTTGGAGCTCGTCACGGGTGCCGGTCCGGCGATCGACCATGGCGACCCCCGTCACCCGGTCGCCGCCGGCTCCGACCAGCAGCCGCTCGGCGATCGTTTCGGCGCGCAGCGTGACCCGACCGGTCGCGAGGGCGGCCTCCAGCGGGCGCAGCGGTTCTCGGCACGCTTTCGGGCTCGCTTCGACCCGGCGGGTCGGCCAGCGGGCTTCGACCACCTCCGCGAGCCGTCGCTCGGGCTCGTTCAGCGGGGCCCGCCGCACGTCGAGGAACTCCTCGACCCGGGCGTAGGCCGGGGCGAGGTCGGCCGCTGAGATCGGCCAGTCCTCACCGACCCCGTCGACGGAGGCGGCCTTGAACTCGTCGTCCTCCATCCGCGGCGAGGTGAGCCCCCAGGTGAGGAGCCGGCCGCCGACCTGGCGGCCGCGCAGCCAGCTAAAGCTCGTGCCGGGGGCCACCTCGTAGGGGTTGTCGAGGTCGTCGACGAAGAGGTGGGCATCCGCCTCGGTGCAGGCGTAGCAGTGGGACTGAATCGGGCGGCGGGACAGTCCGGTCCCGTCGGGCGTCGGGTCCAGTGGCCCGGCGTCGAGCACGGTGACGACAAGGCCCCGCTCGGACAGCTCCTTGGCTGCCCAGCCACCCGCCGCGCCGGCGCCGACGACGATCACGTCAGCCGTCTTCACGCTCTCCAGGGACCCCGCACCGACCCGAGGTTAACCAGGGGGTCAAACAGACGTCCAGCCCGCACAGGGGAAGTTCGTCCAAATCGCTTGCAACCTCCTCGCGCGCGCGCGAGGAGGGTCGATGCGGGGAGGGATGAAGTCGCTCGTCCTCCGCGTCGCCCTCACCCTCGCCACCCTCGCCGCGCTCTTCGGGGCGACCGCCGGCGCCGCCAGCGCGAGCCCGCTGGGGCATGTCTTCCCGGCCCTCGACAGCGCCTCGGCGAGCGCCGAATACACGCCCCACCGTGACAACTACGTGATCCTCCAGGCCTGGGAAACGGCCCGGCTGCACGAACTGAAGGCCGCCAGCCCGAGCACCAAGGTGCTGGTCTACAAGAACCTCGCCTTCAGCGGCCCCGGCAACGGCTCCGACGCCACCGCGTCGACCGGGGTGGCCGCCGGCGAAGCCCCCGAAGCCTGGTTCCTGAAGAACACCAGCGGCAAGAAGTTCACCTCGGAAGGCTACGAATGGCTCTGGGCGATGGACATCGGCTCGCCCGCCTACCAGCAGCGCTGGTACGAAAACGTGATCGGCGAAGTCGAAGCCCAAGGCTGGGACGGGGTCTTCATCGACGACGCCAACGCCAGCATCAAGTACGCCTACGACCCGGCCAAGGTGGCGAAGTACCCGAACGACGCCGCCTACGCGGCGGCGATGGAATCGGCTCTCGCCTACATCGGCCCGAAAATCCAGGCGCGCGGCAAGCTGGCGATCGGCAACTTCGCGATGTGGGTGGAGGCGCAGCGGACCTACAACCACTGGCTCGGCTACCTGAGCGGCGGGCTCGACGAGATGTTCGTCAAGTGGGGCCGCGGCGCGGGCGAAGGCTACCGGCCCGCCTACCAGTGGCAGAGCCAGGTCGAAGAGGCCGAATACGCCGCCGCGCAGGACAAGATCTTCATCGGCTTCACCCAAGGCGCCGTCGGCGAGACCCAGGCCGCCCGCTACGGCTACGCCTCGGTGCTGCTCGGCGGCGACGGCTCCGCCTCCTACGCCTTCACCCCGAACTACACCGAAGAAACCTGGCTGCCGGAATACGAATACGAAATCGGCAACGCCACCGGGGGTGAGACCGAAGACGCCGACGGCGTCCACCGGCGCTCCTTCGAAGGCGGACTCGTCCTGGTCAACCCGACCGAATCGGCGCAGACCGTCAGCTTCGGTGGCACCTACTCGGGCTCGGGCCTGGAAGGGGCGACCGGCGCGACGATGCCGGCGCACAGCGCCCTGGTCCTGACCGGGACCGCCGCCGCCAGCATGCCGGAAGCCTCAACCACGCCGACGCCGCCGACCCCACCCACGGACCCGACCCACCCGGCGCCGCTGCCGATCGAAGTGGTCGTCACGGTCGACGGACACACCGCCGAACTGACCTGGGCCCAGCCGCAGGGCTCCGGCGCGGCCACCTACCAGGTCGTGAAGAACAAGAAAAAGGTCGCCAGCACCCGCAAGCGGCGCAGCCGGGTCGGCGGGATCGCGAAGCGGCGCGCCAGCGCCCTCGAGATCGTCGGCTACGACAACCGCGGCCGGATCGTCGCCCGCTCGAAGACCTTGAAGGTCCGCGCCGCGAGCGCCGCTCAGCCGAATAGTTGATCGATTCCACGGGGCGAGGGACCACTGCCGCAGGGCTGTGGTGCGGTCGTCCTAACCGGCGGCGCCCCCGGTGCGGTCGTCCTGACGGGCGCTACAGGTGGGTAGGGACGACCGCGGCCGGGGAGAGGGTGGGAAAGGACGACCGCCCCGGGCGGTGCCCGCTGGGATCGTCACGCGACCCGCACGGACGCGCCGCGAGCGCCGCTCAGCCGACCAGCAACCGCTCGTACAAGGCCCGGTAGGCCGCCGCCATCCGGGCGGTCGAGAACCGCTCGCGGTGGAGGCGGCGCCCGGTGGCGCCGAGCTCGGTCCGCCGCCCGGGGTCGCCAAGGCACTCGACGATCGCCGCCGCCAGCGCCTCGTCCTCGTGGGGGACGACGACGCCGGCCCCTTCGCTGAGCAGTTCGCGGGTGCCCTCGACCGCGGTCGAGACGACCGGGACCCCGCGCGCCAACGCCTCCAGCGCGGCGATCGAGAGGCCCTCCCAGTCGGAGGAGAAGACGAGCAGGTCGGAGCGGGCGATGATCGTGGTCGCGTCGCCGCGGATGCCGGTGAAGACGACCGCGTCGGCCAGCCCGAGCTGCTTGGCGAGCGCTTCGGTCGAGGCCCGCAGCTCGCCGTCGCCGACGATCAAGAACCTCGCCTCCGGGACGCGCTCGTGGACGATCTTGGCGGCGCGCAGGAAGCGGTCGTGGGCCTTCTGCGGGACCAGCCGGCCGACCATGCTGACCACCGGTGCCTCGGCGCCGAGGCCGAGCTCGGCGTCGAGCGCCCGCATCGTCTCCGCGCTCGTCGGCTCAGGGTCCGGCACCCCGTTGGGGACCACCGCCAGCCGCTCGGGCGGGATGCCGCGGGCGGCGAGCTGCTCCATCAGGTCGGTGGAGACGCAGGCGACCAGGTCGGCGAGGTGGAGGATGCGGGCGGCCGAGTCGACCTCCTCGTGGGGGACGCCGTGGTAGGTCGTCAGCAGCGGCGGCCGGCGCCGCCCGGCGAGGCGCGAGCCGAGCCGCGCCACCGCGGTCACGCGGACGTTGTGGGCGTGGATCAGCTCCGGGCCGAAGCCGTGGCCGGCGCGCGCCGC
>DATEDJ010000035.1:0-3262 GCA_035281725.1 Solirubrobacterales bacterium | reverse complement strand
CGGCTGATGTCGCAGGCGCTGCGGAAACTGGCCGGCAGCCTCAACCGGACCAAGACGGTCTGCATCTTCACCAATCAGATCCGCGAAAAAGTCGGCGTCCAGTTCGGCTCGCCGGAGACCCAGCCGGGCGGCCGGGCGCTGAAGTTCTACTCGTCCCAGCGCCTCGACATCCGCCGCATCGAGACCCTCAAAGAAGGGACCGAGGCGGTCGGCAACCGGGTCCGCGTGAAAGTCGTCAAGAACAAGGTCGCGGCGCCGTTCCGCCAGGCCGAGTTCGACATCGAGTACGGGGTCGGGATCTCGCGCGAGGGCGGGCTGCTCGACTTCGGCATGGAGCAGGACCTGGTGCAGAAATCCGGCTCGTTCTTCTCCTACGGCGAGACCCGCCTCGGGCAGGGCCGCAACAACGCCAAACAGTTCCTGCAGGACAACCCGGAGCTGTCCCTGGAGATCGAAACGAAGGTCCGTACGGCGCTTGGAATCGGCGCTACGCCGCCCGTTCCCGCCCCTGAGGCTTCTGACCCGATCGCGGAGGTCCAGGCCGCCTAGAGCGGCCTGGCTCCGGCCTGCAAGCACCCGCTGCCGCGCACCAATAGGATTCCGGCCGCCTGATGCACGAAACGTTCTTCTTCATCTGCGGCGGCATCCTCGCCGCCTCGGCCGTCGTCGTCAGCCTCTTCGGGCTGAAAAGCGACAATTTCCCGGGCAAATGGATGCCGCTGGTCATCGTCTGGTTCGCGGTCTTCGCCATCGGCACGGGCACCTTCGCCGTCCTGCACGGTAAGGACGAGTCGAAGGATCACGACAAGGAGTACGCGAAAGCGAGCGAAGAAATCGAAAAAGCCGACACCAGCGGCCCGTTCGAAGAAGCCGAACTCGAAAAGGCCAAAGAAGCCGAATCTGGTGAAGGCGAAGCCGGGGAAGGCTCCGAAGGCGAAGAAGAAGGCGCGGAAGGCGAAGAAGGAGGCGAACCCGAAGCGGCCGGCGGCGGCGATCCAGAAAAAGGCTCGATCGTCTTCTCCGAAAACTGCTCGGTCTGCCACGGGGCGACGGGCCACGGCGGCAACGGCGGTCCCGACCTGACCACGATGCCGCTGGCGCAGACCGAAGAAGGCGCGATCCAGCAGGTCACCAACGGCGGCGGCGGCATGCCTCCCTTCGGCGGCACGCTTTCGGAAGAAGAAATCGAAAACGTCGCCGCCTACGTCGCTCAGGAAATCACGCACGGCGAATAGTTACGCTGGGCGCGTGAAGCGCTTCCACGTCACCACCTTCGGGTGCCAGATGAACGTGCACGACTCCGAGCGGATGCGCGGGATGCTGACCTCGCTCGGCTACGAGGAGGCGGCGGAGCGCGGCGAAGCGGACCTAATCCTCTTCAACACCTGCTCGATCCGCGAGTCGGCCGACAGCCGCTTCATCGCCCACCTGGGCGAGGCGAAGCGGCTGAAGTCAGAAGACCCGGACCGCACCGTCGGGGTCGGCGGGTGCTGGGCCCAGTCGGTGAAGGAGGAGGTGTTCGAGCGCTTCCCGTTCGTCGACGTCGCCTTCGGCCCCGGCCAGATCCACAAGCTGGCCGAGTTCCTCAACTCCGACTCGCTCACCGCCCAGGGGTACTTCGAGTTCGAGGACTTCGCCGGCCACCTGCCGACCCGACGCGAGCGCGAGTTCCAGGGCTGGCTGCAGATCGCCCAGGGCTGCAACTGCCGCTGCTCTTACTGCATCGTCCCGTCGACCCGCGGGCGCGAGGTCAGCCGCGACCCGGCCGAGCTGCTGATCGAGGCCGAGGCGCTGGCCGCCGACGGGGTGCGCGAGGTGACGCTGCTGGGCCAGAACGTGAACAGCTACGGCCGCGACCTGCCGAAGGAGACCCGGACCACCTTCGCCGAGCTGCTCACCCGGGTCGACGCGGTGCCCGGCATCGACCGCATCCGCTACACCAGCCCGCACCCGAAGGACATGAAGGAGGACGTGATCCGCGCCCACGCCGAGCTGCCCGCCCTCTGCGAGCAGATCCACCTGCCGCTGCAATCGGGCTCGAGCGCGGTGCTGAAACGGATGCGCCGCACCTACGACCGCGAGCGCTACATGGACCGCGTGGCGCTGATCCGCGAGCACGTCCCCGACTGCGCGATCACCACCGACATCATCGTCGGCTTCCCCGGCGAGACCGAGGCCGACTTCGCCCAGACCCTCGAAGTGGCGGAGGAGGTCGGCTACGACGGCGCCTTCACCTTCATCTTCAGCCCGCGGCGCGAAACGGAGGCGGCGACGATGGACGATCAGCTGCCCCATCCGGTCAAGGTCGAGCGGATGGAACGGCTCGTCGAGGTAGTGCAGAGGCGGGCGGCGGAACGGGCGCAAAGGTTCGTCGGGCGGACGATGGAGGTGCTGGTCGAGGGGCCCAGTCGGACGGATCCGACTCGGCTGCGGGGAAGGACCAGGCACAACAAGGCGGTGAACTTCGAAGGGGTGGCGGACGCCGGGGAATTCGTGGACGTAGAGATTGAGTCGGCGACGTCCCAGACTCTGTCGGGTGTCTCGGTAAAGCCCCTCTCTCAACTTTTTCGGTGATGAGCTTGCGGCTGCGGACCGGACCGGCAACGAAAAAGTACAAGCCGTTCGGGGCTTCACCGAGACACCCTTGAGGGTTCTGGCCATCTTCGGGCCGACGGGCGTCGGGAAGACCGGCGTGGCCGTGGAGTTGGCTCAACACCTCCGCGACCCTGTAGCGATCAACTGCGACGCGTTGCAGCTCTACGAAGGGCTCGACGTGCTCGCGGGAGCTGCGACGGCCGCGGAGCGCGAGGTCTTGCCGCATGAGCTACTTGGAATCGTGCCGGTGACCGCGGACTTCTCGATTCATGAGTACATGCCGTTGGCACATGAGACGATCGACAAAGCCCTCGAGGCTGGGCGCACCCCGATCGTGGTCGGGGGGACCGGGCTTTATCTGCGTGCGGCCCTGGCGGATTTGTCGCTGCGGAAGGTCCCTGCTTTCGATGAGGACTCTGAGCTGTGGTCCGGGGTCACCCGCCACCCGACTCGGATCTTTGGGCTCGATATGGATCGCGCGAAGCTCTACGAGCGAATCGACGCCCGGGTCGACGCCATCGTCGCCGGGGGCGGGGAAGAAGAGGCTCGCCGCGCTGACGAACTGGGCGCTGGCCGCACCGCCCGCAAAGCCCTGGGCCTCAATGAGCTCCTGGCGGGTGACCTCGACACGATGAAGCGCCGCAGCCGCAACTACGCCCGGCGGCAA
>DATEDJ010000034.1:0-5473 GCA_035281725.1 Solirubrobacterales bacterium | reverse complement strand
CGCCTGCGCGCTGTTGCGACGGCGCGCCCACGACTCCAGCTGCGAGCGCTCATCGACGCTCAACTCGATGGGAACAGCGGTTGAGATAGGCATGAATCATGACTACCCCACTGCAATCGAATTAATGCATCAGGACACTAGAGACAGGCGCTCAGCCGCCGAGCTTGTAGGCGGCCAGGGCCGGGGTCTGGCCTTCTGCCACCGCCAGCCCGGCGGGGACGATCAGGGTGTCGCCGGAGGCGGTCATCCCCGCGTTCGACCCGGCGGGCAGCGTCGCCGACCACACTTCTTCCCCGTTCGCGGCGCCAAGCCCATGCAGGGTCCCGTCGAAGGTGGCGAAGAAGACCATGTCGTTGACCGCGACCGGCGCCCCGAACGCCGCCGCTTCGTATTCTTCGCTCCACTCTTCCTTGCCGGTGGCGATGTCGAGGGCGACCATCTCGCCGGTCATCCCTTCCCCTTCGCCGATCGTTTCCCCGTTTTCGATCGTCAGCGGATGGTTGACCACCGGCACGAAGAGGGTCGTCTTCGAGGCCGCCATCGGCGCGATCACCCCGCCGAGCAGACCCGGGTAGACGGTCGCCTGCTTCGGCAGCTTCGAGGTTTCGCCGCGCATCGCCAGCACGCCGTCTTCGTCATGCCCGTTGTGTTTGCCGACCGGCGCCTTCCAGATCAGCTTGCCGGTCTTCGCGTCGACCGCGATCACCAGGCCCGACTTGCCGGATCCGATCGCCACCTGCCTGCCCCCGATCGTGGCGAGGATCGGCGGGTCCTGGAAGTCCCAGTCGTAGACGTCGTGGGGGGTCGCCTGGTAGTACCACTCGAGCTTGCCGGTCTTCGCATTCAGCTTCACCATCGAGTCGGTGTAGAGGTTGGGACCGGGACGGCTCGCCCCCCAGGGCAGCCCTTCGCCACCCGGGAACGGCACTGGGTTGCCGATCCCGATGTACATCCCGCCTTCTTCGTCGAAGGAGGGCGCGTACCAGACCCCGCCGCCCGAGTTGATCGCTTTGTGCTTCTTCGACCAGAGCGATTTCGGCACCGTGTCGAAATGCCAGGTCTTCTTGCCGGTCTTCGCATCGAGCGCCCAGAGGACGCCGGCGACGCCGCCGGTGTATTCACTGGTCGCGGTGACCGGGACCGTCGAGATGTAGACCAGCCCTTCGTGGACGCCCGGCGACATGTCGATCGCTTCATTCGGGTTTTCCGTAAGCGTCGTTTCCCAGAGGACTTTGCCGCTCGCTGCTTCCAGTGCGAACGCCTTGGTCGCCGTCGCGCCGAAGACCTTGCCTTCTTCGACGGTCACCCCGTTCGGTCCCTGGTCGACTTCCCCCATCTTCGTTTCCCAGAGCACTTCACCGGTCTCGAAGTTGTATGCGGTGACGTTCGATTCGAGATCCTGCATGTAGACGATGCCGCCGCTGATAACCGGTGAGGCCGCGAACGACCCGTAGGTGCCCTGCGCTTCGCTCGGCATCTGCCAGGCGAGGTGCAGCTGCGGCGCCGTCTTCGTCGTGATCGGGCCTTCGACGAAGCGCGAGTTGGCGAGGTCGACACCGGGGTAGGCGGGCACTTTGGCCACCCCGGATTCATCACCGCCGGAGCCTTCGCCGGGTTCAGGGTTCTTCACTTCCTTCGCCGGTGGATTCGCTTCTTCTTCCTTTTCGCCTGAGGACGAGCCGCCGCCGCAGCCCGCGAGCAGCGCGATCGCGATGATCGTCAGGACCGCCGCCGCGGCGACGCGCTTGGCCTTCGTGAGCGCCGGCAGGAGCGGCGTCAGCACCCGGTTGGCGAGCAGGCCGAGACTGCCGAGGTTGGCGAAGCCCGGTCCCTGGCTCAGCCCGGCCAGCCCCGGGATGTGGAGGCGCGGCTCCAGCCCGTCGAGCGCCAGCGAGCGGTCGAAGCGCAGCTCGCTCTGCGGCTCGCGGTCCCAGATCGGGCCCACCCGTGACTCCAGTTCGGCCCGCACCGGCTCGGCGAAAAGCCCGCGCAGTTGCGCCAGCAGGTCGAACCCGGTGCAGTTGATCACGTAGTCGTGCCGCGCCTTGGTCGGCCCGGTCGGGGTCTCGAGCGACAGCTCGATCCCCTCCCCCGCGGCGCTCGCGTGGACCGTGCGCCCGAGCTCGAAGCGGCACCGCTGCTCCCCCGCCAGTCGCGCGATCACGGTCGCGTCGAAGACGCCGCGGTCGCAGTGCTTGACGAAGTCACGCCGCGTCTCCAGGTCGAGCGCCGCCCAGTCGACGTCGTCGGGATCGGCGAAGACCCGGTTCTCGAGGAAGCTCTCGCCGCGGCTCAGCGGCAGGGTCGGCGTGTAGACGGTGATCTGCGCCTCCGGCCGCAGCGCCCGCAGGAAGACCAGCGCCGAGAGCGCGCTCTCGCCGCCGCCGATGATCGCCACGTCGGCGTCTTCGTCGGCGGGCAGCCGGGCGAACTCTCCCCGGCGCGAATCGCAGTGCAGGACCCGCGGCTCGGCCGCGGGATTGTGCGGGAAGGCGCGGTGGACGCCCGGGCCGGTGAGCAGCAACGCCCGCCCGGCAAGCAGCGTCGGCTCGCCGTCCTCGTCGCCCTCGACCTCGATCACCCAGCGCTCGCGCTCCGCGTCGAGGGTGACCGCGACGACCCGTCCGCGCATCGTCATCACCCCGTGGGTCGCCCGCGCCAGTACCCAGCCGAGGTAGGTCCCGTAGTCGCGGTGGAGGATCGGCGGCGCCCCCGAGTTGACCCAGGGCGCGTACTCGCCGCGTTCGATCGAGTGGCGCTGCCAGCTCAGCGGCAGAAGCGCCGCGTCGAGCTCGTCGCCGACCTCGGGGAACTGGCGCGAGCTGCGGTAGGGAAAGCCGATGTCCTTGATCGGCGGCACCGCCAGCGGCTCTTCGCCCGAGGTCATCCCGTTCAGTCCCAGCCAGGAGGCGGCGGGCTCGGTTTTCTCGACGATCGTCACCGTCAGCTGCGCGTGCCCGAGCCGGTTCAGCGCGTCGACCTTGGCGGCGATCGCGGCGGCCTTCGCCCCCGCGCCGACGATCAGCAGATCCGACTCCGGCACCTCTCTCCGCCCGTCACCGCTCATCCCACCATCACCAACCCCTTCTCTCCCGGACTGAAGGAGATCGACGCTTTACGAACACGCTCGCCGCGGGCGTCCACCGGACGCAGATCGACCGCCGCAAGTACCTCACGCAGCACCCGCTTCATCTCCAGTTCGGCGTAGCTGGCGGCGATGCACCGGCGCACACCGCCGCCGAACGGGATCCAGGTGTAGGTCCCGGCGGGCTGCTCGAGGAAGCGCTCGGGACGGAAGCGGTACGGCTCCGGATAGTGACGCGGGTCCCGGTGCAGAAGGTGGATGCAGGGGGCGACGATGGTGCCGGCGGGCAGATCGCGACCGGCGAGGCGCATCGGCTGGAGCAGGGTGCGAACGACGACCGGCACCGGAGGCCGCAGCCGCAGCGTCTCCTTGACCACCGCGTCGAGGTAGGCGTCGCCGCCGTCCTCGGCGACCTCGCGGCGGGCCCGCTCCAGGGTCTCCGGGTTGCGCAGCAGCCGCTCGAAGGCCCAGGCGAGCGAGGTCGAGGTCGGCCCGTCGGAGAGCAGGGTGACGAGTTCGTCGCGCAGCTCCTGCTCGCCCAGCGGCGAGCCGTCCTCGCGGCGGGCGGCGATCAGCATCGAGACGACGTCGGGCTTCTCCGGTACCGGCTCGGCGCGCCGCCGACGCACCTCGGCCAGCGCCTCGTCCTCGACCGGCCGCATCGCCTGGTTGTAGGCGTGGCTGTGGCGCACCCAGTCCGGGCCGAGGAGCGTCAGCGCGGCGAGGTTACGCGGCTGGTTCAGCCAGCCGGTGAGCTCGGTGAGGTGGCCGCGCAGCGGGTCGAGGCGGGGATCGTCGGCGCGCGAGCCGAAGACCGCGCGCATCACCACCTCCAGCGTCACCGCCTGCATCCGCGGCCAGAGCGCGAACGGCTCGCCCGCCGGCCAGGCGGCGATCTCACGCCGGATCACCTCGCCGATCCGGGTCGCGTCGTTGGTGATCGCCTCGCCGTGGAAGGCAGGTAGGACGATTCGACGCCGGCGCATGTGCTCGGGTTCTTCGGAGAGCATCAACGAGTGCGGGCCGAGCAGCGGTCCGAGCAGCGGATTGGCGAGCGCCACGCCGACCTTCTCGCCGGCCGTGAACACGGCTTTGACGTCGGCGGGGTCGGCGAGGATCACCCAGTCACCCCAGTGGCGGATCCGCAGGGTGAAGGCGTCGCCGTAGCGCTCCCGGCAGCGCTCCAGCCAGGGCAGCGCCCGGTTGGTCCAGCCGAGCGCCTGCAGCGCCCGCGGCATCCGCGGCCCCGGCGGCAGGCTCATGCTTCCCCTCGCTCGAGCCGCTCCATCAGCTCGTCCTCGGCACGGCAGGTGGCGTCGATCATCAGGCCGAAGAAGCCCGCGGTGAAGTCGGAGGGCAGATCGACCTCGGCGCCGTGCTGCAGGTAACGGGCGCGGACGATCTCGACCCGGCCCGGCTGCATCATCTCGATCTGGTTCTCCGCCTTGTGGACGGCGACTTCGCGGCAGATCTGGAACCGCTCGCCGAGTAGGTCGACGAGCTGCCCGTCGATCTCGTCAAGGCGCGCGCGGAATGGCGCCAGGCCGCCGGCGACGGCTTCCTCGGCGGGGGTCAGGGCGCGCCCCTCGGCGGCCACCGTGCGCTCCTCCTCGGCGGCGCTCATATCGGGTCCTCTCCGAGCAGCCCGGCGGCGAAGGCGTGGCTGCACGGGGCCAGCGCCTCGAGCGAATAGCCGCCCTCCTGGACGACGCAGACCGGCAGCTCGGTGGCGGCGAGCAGTCGCCCGATCCCGGCAAAGACCTCGGGGCCGAAGTGCCAGCTGCCGTGCGGGTCGCCGTCGACGGTGTCGTAGCCGAGCGAGACGACCAGGGCCGCCGACTCGGCGGCGAGCTCGGCGAGCGAGGCCTCTACCTCGGCCAGGTAGGCGACCGGGTCGGGGGCGGCGGCGAAGGCGTGGGCGCGTTCGCGTGGCGCCCGGGGCAGCTCGGTCCCCGCGGCGACGTTGGTGACCGGGGCCGCGTGCAGCGAGTGCAGGGTGGCGTCCTCACCCATCCGCTCGACCAGCTCCGAGGTCCCGTTGGGGTAGTGCAGGTCGAGGTCGAGGACGCCGACCGGGGTGAGACCGCCGTCGCGCAGCGCCTGGACCGCCGCGGCGGCGTTGTTCAGGTAGCAGTAGCCGCCGATGAATTCAGGCCCGGCGTGGTGGCCGGGCGGCCGGCAGACCGCGTAGGCGTAGCGGTCGCCGTCGACCAGCCGGTCGGCGGCCGAGATCGCGGTGCGGACCGCCTCGCGGGCGGCGGCGACCAGCGCCGCGTTGACCGGGATGTCGGGCTCGAGCCCGGGCGGGGCCAGCTCCGGCATCACCGCCGCCTCCTCCCCCGCCGCCGCTAGCGCCGCCAGGTGGCGCGGCGCGTGCAGGGCGGCGAG
>DATEDJ010000033.1:0-2724 GCA_035281725.1 Solirubrobacterales bacterium | reverse complement strand
TCCCCCCGAAAGGCTCGCGTCCCGGGCGTCTCGTGGCGGCCACAGCCTGCCAGGGCCGCCACGAGACGCCCGGGACCCTCACCGTCCCCGATCGACCGGGCCACGAATCGCGCCGTCCGGCCACCCACCCCCGAGTCGCGTTCGCAGTTATCCCCGCATACCGGGGATAACTGCGAACGCACTCCGAGGCTAGGCAGTCCAGGGGGCCACGCCGCCCAGGACCGCGGCGCGGTACTGCTCGAAGCGCTGCGCTTCGATCGCGCGGCGGGCGTGGGTGGTGAGCTCGCGCATGTAGGTGAGGTTGTGGAGGACGATCAGGCGGACGGCGGTCAGTTCTTCGGCGCGGGAGAGGTAGGAGAGGTAGTCGCGGGTGTGGCGGGTGCAGGCGGGGCAGGGGCAGCCCTCGACGATCGGGCTGCGGTCGCCTACCCAGCGGCCCTTGCGGAGGTCGAGGCGCCAGCGGGTATCGGGATTCGGCGCGAGCGCCACGCCGTGGCGGGCGAGGCGGGTGGGCACGGCGCAGTCGAAGACGTCGAGGCCGAGGGCGATGCCGCCGAGCAGGTCGTCGACCTCGCCGATCCCCAGGAGGTGCTTGGCCGCCGCCTTGGGCAGGAGCGGCGCCGTGTAGGCGAGGACCGCGGCCATCTCCTCCTTGTCGCGGCCGAGGGTGCCGCCGATCGCCAGGCCGTCGACGCCCGCCGCGGAGACGAACTCGGCCGATTCGCGCCGCAGGTCCTCGTGGGTGCCGCCCTGGACGATGCCGAAGAGCGCCTGGCGCTCCGGCCCGTTCTGCTCGTGCCAGGCGACGCAGCGGTCGAGCCAGCGGTGGGTGCGCTCGGTCGAGCCGGCGGTGTAGTCGCGGTCGGCGTGGAAGGGCGTGCACTCGTCGAAGGCGAGCGCGATGTCGGCGCCAAGGGCGGCCTGGACCTCCATCGAGACCTCCGGCGAGAGGAAGAGCTCGCGCCCGTCCCGCGGCGAGCGGAACCGCGCCCCCTCCTCGGTGATCTCGACCTCGGACCCGTGGTCGCCGGAGCGGCCCGAGCCCTTCACCTCGTTGGCGACGCCGCCGTGGGCGAGCGAGAAGACCTGGAAGCCACCGGAGTCGGTGATCAGCGCCCGGTCCCAGTTCATGAACCCGTGCAGGTCGCCGGCGGCGGCGATCCGCTCCGGCCCAGGGCTGACGAACAGGTGGTAGGTGTTGCCGAGGATCAGCTGGTAGCCGAGCGCCGCCACCTCGTCGCCGTCCAGCCCCCGCACCGACCCCTTGGTCGCCAGCGGGATGAACGTCGGCGTCTGGATCGGCCCATGCGCCGTCTCGATCGTCCCCGCCCGGGCCGCCCCGTCGCGCGATTCGATCGTGAAGCTGAGGCGCTGCGGCTCGCTGCGCACTAGGCCGAGATCAGCGACTTGCCGGTCATCGGCTCGGGCTGGGCGATGCCGAGCAGCTCGAGGGCGGTCGGGGCGACGTCGGCGAGGATGCCGCCGGAGCGCAGCTCAAGGCCCTCCTGGGTGATGATCAGCGGCACCGGGTTCAGCGAGTGGGCGGTGTTGGGCGAGCCATCGGGCTCGAGCATGTTGTCGCAGTTGCCGTGGTCGGCGGTGATGATCAGCGCGCCGCCCTTGTCGAGAACCGCCTCGACGACCCGGCCGAGCTGGGTGTCGACGGTTTCGATCGCCTTCACCGCCGCCGGGATCACCCCGGTGTGACCGACCATGTCGGGGTTGGCGAAGTTGATCACGCCGAAGCGATAGGACCCCTCGGCCCAGGCCGAGACGAAGGCGTCGGCCGCGGCCTCGGCGCTCATCTCCGGCTTGTGGTCGTAGGTCGGCACGTCGCGCGGCGATTCGACCAGGGTCTGCTCTTCGCCTTCCTGCTCGCCCTCGCGGCCGCCGTTGAAGAAGTAGGTGACGTGGGCGTACTTCTCGGTCTCGGCGACGTGCAGCTGGCGCCCGCCCGATTCCGCGATCGTCTGGGCCAGCGTCGTCTTCGGTCGCTGCTCGGGAAAGGCGACCGGGTAGGTCCACTCTTTCCGGTAGGAGGTCATCGTCGTCATGTCGAGAGTCGGTCCGCCGGCGCGGCTGAACTCATCGAAGCTCGGCTCGGCCAGCGCCCGGGTCATCTCCCGCGCCCGGTCGGGGCGGAAGTTGACGAAGATCGCGACGTCGCCGGCGGCGGCCCCGTCGTAGTCGCCGATCACGGTCGGCAGCACGAACTCGTCGGTCTTGCCGTCGGCATAAGAGGAGGCGATCGCCGCCGCGGAGGAGGTCGCCTTCTGCCCCTGAGCGTGGACGATCGCGTCGTAGGCGAGCTTCACCCGCTCCCAGCGGGTGTCGCGGTCCATCGCGTAGTAGCGCCCGCTGACGGTGCCGATTCGCCCCGCATGGCGAAGCCAGCGCTCGAGCTCCGCCGAGGCGATCCAGTCCTCATATGACGACGGGAAAACCGACGAGTTCGTGCTGCCGACCGTGATCGGCGACTACGACGGTGCCGCCGCGGGCGACGTCGCGATCTTCGTCAACTTCCGCCCCGACCGGGCGCGCGAGATGACCCGGGCGCTGGCCGAGCCGAACTTCGACGAGTTCAGTCGGGCGGGCGGGCCGACGCTCGACATGACGACGATGACCTCCTACCGCAAGGAGTGGACTTACCCCGTCGCCTTCCCCGAGGAGCGGCCGGAGACGACGCTGGCAGCGACGATCGCCGAGTCCGGCGGTCGGCAGCTC
>DATEDJ010000032.1:0-16448 GCA_035281725.1 Solirubrobacterales bacterium | reverse complement strand
TTGAAGAAGGCGTGGGTCATCAGGTGGAACATCCCGGCGCTGTAGGCGCCGATCGAGACGCCGACCACCATGTAGCCGATCTGGCTCATCGTCGAGTAGGCGATCGCCCGCTTCAGGTCGGTCATCACCAGGGCGATCGTGGCGGCGACCAGCAGCGTCGCCAGGCCGACGAAGGCGGCGATGTCGGCGGCGGTCGGGGCGAGCACGAAGAGGACGTGGGTGCGGGCGATCAGGTAGACGCCGGCGGTCACCATCGTCGCCGCGTGGATCAGCGAGGAGACCGGGGTCGGGCCCTCCATCGCGTCCGGCAGCCAGGTGTGGAACGGCAGCTGCGCTGACTTGGCGAAGGCGCCGACCAGGAGCAGCAGGCAGATCGCGGTCACCGTCCACTCGTTGGTGTGGAAGACCTCGGGCGCCTTGGCGAACACTTCGGTGTATTCGAAGGTGCCGAGCTGCTGGAAGATCAGGAAGGCGGCCAGGACCAACCCGATGTCGCCGACCACGTTGATCACGAAGGCCTTCATCCCGGCGCGGGTGGCGGTGGTGCGCCGGTACCAGTAGCTGATCAGCGCGTAGGAGGCGAAGCCGACGAAGGCCCAGCCGACGATCAGGAGGACGAAGTTCCCCGCCAGCACCAGCAGCAGCATCGAGAAGACGAAGAAGTTCAGGTAGCTGAAGAAGCGGTGGTAGCCCTCGTCGGACTGCATGTAGCCGAACGAGTAGACGTGGATCAGGGTGGAGACGCCGCTGACGATCAGCACCATGAAGACCGAGAGCGGGTCGACGTAGATCCCGAGTTTGATCTGCAGCGAGGCGACGCTCGCGTATTCCCACAGCGAGCTCGCGTGGTGGCGGGCCTCGGGGTCTTCGCCGAGCAGGGAGATCAACGCGGCGACGCCGCAGATGAAGGCGAGCGCGATCGCGCTGGTGCCGACGATCCCGGCGAAGCGCCAGTTGGTGAGGCGGAAGCCGAGCGCGATCGTGATCGAGCCGAGCAGCGGGAAGAGGAGGACCAGCCAGGCCCAGCTGGTGGCGCTCATCCGCGCAGCTCCCGCAGATCGTCGACGTCGAGCGGCAGCTTGCGGCGGAAGATCGCGACGATCAGGCCGAGGCCGACGACGACCTCGCAGGCGGCGATCACCATCACCACGAGGGCGAAGACCTGGCCCTGGGCGTTGCCGACCTCGCGGCTGAAGGCGACCAGCGCCAGGTTGGCGGCGTTCAGCATCAGCTCGAGGCAGAGCAGGATCACCATCGGGCTGCGGCGGATCAGGATCCCGATCGCCCCGATGGTGAAGAGGAGGGCCGAGAGGACGATGTACCAGCTGATGTTCACGCGGTCTCCCGTTGTTTTCTGCGGCCGGCGAGGACGATCGCGCCCACTGCGGCGATGAGGAGGAGGATGCTCGACGCCTCGAAGGGGACGAGGAACTTTTCCAGCAGGAGGGTGCCGATCGCGGCGGGGTCGCCGAAGCCGGCGGGGACGTCGGGACCGTGGGTGCCGAGGGCCTTGAGGGCGGAGGAGAGGACGGCGGCGGAGATCTCGACGAAGAGGAAGAAGGCCAGGAGGCCGGCGAACAATCGCTGGCCGGGGACCGGGTCGAGCATCGGCTCGTGGCCACTCCCCACGTAGGAGACGACGAAGACGTAGAGCACCATCACCGCGCCCGCGTAGACGACTACCTGCGCCGCGGCGACGAAGGCCGAGGTGAGGAGCAGGAACAGCACCGCCAGCGAGAACAGGTGGGCGATCAGCGCCAGCACGCTGTAGAAGGGGTTACGCAGGGCGACGACGCCGATGGCGCCCGCCGTCGCGCCGATCGCGGCGAGGAAGAAGAGCACGGCTTCCATCAGTCGTCCCTCCGGTCGTGTTCGCCCTCGCTTTTCAGCGGGGTGCGCTCGATCGGCTCGGCCAGCAGCATCTCCTTGGTGAAGATCAGGTCGCTGCGCTCGTAGTCGGCCATCTCGTAGTCGTGGCCCATCGTGATCGCGTCGAAGGGGCAGGCGATCTCGCAGTAGCCGCAGAAGATGCAGCGCGAGAGGTTGATCTCGTAGACGGCGGCGTAGCGCTCGCCGGCGGAGACCCGGTCGCCGGGGATGTTCTCGGCCGCGACGACGCGGATGCAGTCGGCCGGGCAGGCGGCGGCGCAGAGCGAGCAGCCGACGCATTTCTCCAGGCCGGTGTCCTCGAAGCGGTGCAGTTTGTGGCGGCCGCGAAAGCGCGGGTAGACGGGAGTCTTCTCCTCCGGGTACTGGATCGTCAGCGGGCCCTCGATCAGCCGCGACATCGTCGTCTTCAGCCCCCGCAGGGTCTCGCCGAAGGCGCGGTAGGCGCCGCCGACGCCGCCCGGCTCGGGGCCGCGCTGCACCTCGACCACGTCGCTCGAGTCGAGGTAGGGGGCGGTCTTCGGATCGAAGCTCTGCTCGCTCACGTGACCACCACCAGGACCGCCGTCACCAGCACGTTGAGGGTCGCCAGCGGCAGCAGGATCTTCCAGCCCAGGGTCATCAGCTGGTCATATCGAAGACGCGGCAACGTCGCCCGCACCCAGATGAAGACGAAGACCAGGGCGAGCATCTTGAGCAGCATCCAGATCGGGTCGAGCCAGCCGGGGCCGGGGCCCATCCAGCCGCCGAGGAACATCGCCGCGGCGATCCCGGAGACCACCAGGATCTCCATGTATTCGACCAGCAGGAAGGAGCCGAAGCGCATGCCGCCGTACTCGGTCATGAAGCCCTGGACCAGCTCGGCGTCGGCCTCGGGCATGTCGAACGGGGTGCGGTTGGTCTCGGCGAAGCCGGCCAGCATGAAGATCAGGAAGCCGACGAACTGCGGGGCGATGTACCAGACCTCGCCCTGGGCGCGGACCACGTCGACCAGCGAGAGCGAGCCGCTCATCATGATCACGCCGAGCAGCGCCAGGCCCATCGAGACCTCGTAGGAGATCAGCTGCGCCGCCGAGCGCATCGCGCCGAGGAGGCTGTATTTGGAGCCCGAGGACCAGCCGCCGAGGAGCAGGCCGTAGAAGGCGATCGAGCCGACGGCGAAGAAGTAGAGGATGCCGATCGGGACGTCGATGCCGTAGAAGCCGACGCCGTCCTTGACATCGCCCCAGGGGATGATCGCGAGGGCGAGGACGCCGGAGAGGACCGGTAGGAGCGGTCCCAATATGAACAGGGTCGAGATCGCGTTTTCCGGGCGGAACGACTCCTTGGAGATGAGCTTGCCGACGTCGGCAAGCGGCTGCAGGAGGCCGAACGGCCCGACCCGGTTGGGGCCGTACCGATGCTGGAAGCGGCCGATCAGTTTCCGCTCGACCACGGTGAGGATCGGCAGGATGCCGAAGATCACGGCGAAGATGACGATCGACTTGGCGATCATGATCCAGATCGATTCGGCGAACTGGGTGTCGGCGAAGACGAGGTTGGTCATGCGGAGACCTCGGTCAGCTTCTCGATCTCGACTTGGACCTGGTGGCCGTTCAGGAGAGCGTTGGCGTTGCCGATGGCGACGCCCTCGGCGAGGAAGCAGACTCCCTCGGGGACGCGTTCCTTGATCGCGACGGTGGCCTCGAGGGACTTGTCTCCTTGGGAGACTCGGACCTTGTCCCCGATCGCCAGCGAGAGGCGGGCGGCGTCCTCGGGGGAGAGTTCCAACCGTTGGGAAGGCTTCAGGAATTTCAGCGGCGGATTGAGCTCGGTGATGGGACCCGCCCAGAGGTCGCGGTAGGTGCCAAGGGTCAGGGCATTGGTGTTGGCCCCCGGCGCCGGCATCGCCTCGGCGGACGCGACTTCGCGCTGAGTGTCCGGCGAGTCGATGCCGGCGCCGGGGGCTGAGTTCGGGGCGCTGGCGTCGGGCGTTGAGGCCGGGGCGCTGCCGGGGAAGCTCGAGGCGCTGTCGGTTTCTTGCCAGCGGATGCCTCGGCCGCCGATCGCGGAGTCCGTGATCGACGAGTAGAACGGGACCGCGGAGGTCAAAGCTGCGAAGGCCGTTGGTTGGGACGTGACGCTGGTGTCGTGACCGAGGGACAGAGAGAGCTGGGCGAGGGTTTGCCAGCCGGGGCGGATGTCGCCGGGGCGGCCGGCTGCGGGGCGGACGCGTTGGAGGCGGCCGTCGGGGTGGGTGACGGTGCCGTCTTTCTCGGCGTGGGTCTCCAGGGGGAAGAGGACGTCGGCCTTGGCGGAGGTCGCCGTGGTGAAGGTCGAGAAGGCGAGGACGAAGGAGGCGGCGTTGAGGGCTTCCTCCCAGGCCGCCGTGTCGGCGAAGTCGCGGAGCGGGTCGACGCCGACCAGGATCAGGCCGTCGAGATCGCCATCGATCAGCGCCTGGCGGATCTGCTCGGTCGAGCGTCCGCCGCCGGCAATCGGGTGCAGGCCGGGGCCGCCGTCGGGCAGGACGCCCGCCTCGCGCAGGCCGCGCGCGTTGGCGGTGTCGGGGATTTCGAGCAGGCCCGCGCCCTCGGTCCCGGCGACGCCGAGCGCCTCGGCGAGGCCGAGCAGCTCGTTCGCCGCCGAGGCGCCGATCCGCTCGCCCCAGACGACCACGACCTTGCCCGCGTCGCGCAGGCTCTCGGCCAGCGGTGCCGCGATGTTCTCCGCGCCGCTCGCCACCGCCGCGGTCAGCGCGCCGACGAAGTAGGAGGCCTGGCCGGGCGCGTAGCGGGCGATCGCCTCGGCGCCGCCGTCGAGTGCCGTCGGCCGCTCGGTCGCCACCGCCAGCCGCGCCCCGCCCCGGCGGATCGCCTTGCGGATCCGCAGGTCGAGGATCGGCGAGGACTGCATCGGGTCGGTGCCGAGGACGAGGATCACGTCGGCCTCGTCGATGTCGGCGACGGTCGCCTGGCGCTCCGGCCGGGCGAGGTCGAGGATCGTGCCGATGTCCGGGCCGCCCGCCGGGCGCGAGTCGATGTCGCGCGAGTGGAGGCCGGCGCGCACGATCTCCTGGACCAGGAAGCCCTCCTCGTTGGAGGCGTCGCCGACGATCGCCGCGACGCGACCGTCGCGCGCCTTCAGCCCCTCGGCCGCCCGCACAACCGCGTCCTCGTAGGAGACCTTGTTGCCGCCTTTGGTGCGCGGCTCGGTCACCCGCTCCTCGGCGCCCCACATCTCGAAGCCGTAGCGCCCGCGATCGCAGAGCCAGCCGTCGTCGACGCCCGGGTTCTCCCGCGAGATCACCCGTTTCACCTTCTCGTCGCGGACGGTGAAGCTGACGTTGCACTGGCTCGGGCAGAGCGTGCAGACCGAGCCCGCCTGCTCGATGTCCCAGGGCCGGGCGCGGAAGCGGTAGGTGTAGTTGGTCAGCGCGCCGACCGGGCAGAGGTCGGTGATGTTGCCGTGGAAGGGCGAGACGTAGGGCCGGTCGTCGAAGGTGCCGACGTAGGTGCGGTCGCCGCGGTCCAGCAGCTGCAGCTGGGCGTCCTCGGAGACCTCCTGGCTGAAGCGCACGCAGCGGTAGCAGAGGATGCAGCGCTCGCGGTCGATCGCGACCAGCGGCGAGAGTTCGATCGGCTTCTCGAAGTGGCGCTTTTCGTCGATCACCCGCGACTTGCCCGGGCCCCAGCCCTGGGTGATGTCCTGCAGCGGGCACTCGCCGCCTTTGTCGCAGACCGGGCAGTCGAGCGGGTGGTTGACGAGCAGGAACTCGACCACCGCGTTCTGAGCCTTCTTCACCTGGTCGGTGCGGGTGTGGACGACCATCCCGTCGCGGACCGGGGTCGAGCAGGAGGTCTGCAGTTTCGGGATCCCCTCGATCTCGACCAGGCACATCCGGCAGGCGCCGACCGGGTCGCCCAGTTTCGGCTCGTAACAGAAGACCGGGATCTCGACGTCGCCCTTGCGGGCCGCGTCGTGGAGCATCTCGCCCTCGAGCGCGGTCACCTCGCGCCCGTCGATCGTCAGGGTCACCTCTTTGCGCGCAGGGCTCACGTCGCCGCTCCCAGGATCTCGGGCGGCGAGTCGACGACGACGTGCGGGTCGATGCCTGCGGCGGCTTCGGCCATCGTCTGCTCGAACTCACCGCGGAACTTGCGGACCATCGCCGACACCGGCATCGCCATCGAGTCGCCGAGGACGCAGAGGCAGTGGCCCATGATGTTCTCCTGGACCGAGCTGATGATGTCGAGGTCCATCGGCGTCGCCTCGCCGCGGACGACCCGCTCCAGCATCTTCACCGTCCAGTTGGTGCCCTCGCGGCAGGGGGTGCACTTGCCGCAGGACTCGTGGTGGTAGAAGCGCGCCGTGCGCAGCGCCATCAGCGGGATCGAGACCTGGTCGTCGGCGACGATCACCGAGCCGGAGCCGAGCATCGAGCCCGCTTGCGCCATCGCCTCGAAGCTGTAGGGGAGGTCCATCGCCTCCTCGGCGGTGAGGACCGGGGAGGAGGAGCCGCCGGGGTAGATCGCTTTGACGCTGCGGCCGGGGAGCGGCCCGCCGGCGAGGTCGTAGATCAGGTCGCGGGTGGGGATCCCCAGCTCGACCTCGTAGTTGCCGGGCCGGCGCACCAGGCCGGAGACCGAGACCACCTTGGTGCCGGGCGACTGCTCGGTGCCGAACTGGCGGAACCAGTCGGCGCCGTTGGCGACGATCCGCGGCACGTTGGAGAGGGTCTCCACGTTGTTGATCAGGGTCGGCCCGCCGTAGAGGCCCTGCACCGCCGGGAACGGCGGCTTCAGCCGCGGGTTGCCCCGCTTGCCCTCGAGCGCGTCGAGCAGCGCCGTCTCCTCGCCGCAGATGTAGGCGCCGGCGCCGCGGTGGACGACCAGCTCGAGGCCGCGTCGGGTCCCCAGGATGTCTTTCCCGAGGTAACCGGCCTCATAGGCTTCGAGGACGGCGGCGTCGAGGATGTCGGCCTGCGAGTCGTACTCGCCGCGGATGAAGATGAAGGCGTGGCCGGCGTCGGCGGCGAGCGCCGCGATCGCGATCCCCTCGATCAGCTGGTGGGGGTTGCGCTGCATCAGCTCGCGGTCCTTGAAGGCGCCCGGCTCGGACTCGTCGGCGTTGCAGCAGAGGTACTTCGCCATTTCGCCGCGGGGGAGGAACGAAGCCTTTTTGCCCATCGAGAAGCCGGCGCCGCCGCGGCCGCGCAGGCCGGAGTCTTCGAGCTCTTTGAGGACCTCGTCCTGCTCCATGTCCTTGTAGGCCTTTTCCAGCGTCGCGTAGCCGCCGACCAGGTCCACGTAGCCCTGAAGAGTTGAGAGCCGGGGGTCCTCGGCCTTGTCGAGGAGGACCCGCGTCTCCAGCGTGTGCGGCATCAGCCCGCGCTCCCGTCGTTGCGATCGCCGGCCCCGCCGGATGCCCCCGGCGTCGGCACGTCCCCGGCCAGCGGCCGCTTCTCCAGCGACTTCTCCGGCAGCACCGCGTCGCCGCTCAAGAGCTGGTCGATCGCCGTCTGCGCCTCGCCCGGCAGGAGCGGCCCGAAGTAGCGCTGGTCGATCGAGGCCATCGGGGCGATGTCGCAGGCGCCGAGGCACTCGAAGCCGGTGACGAAGACGTCCTCGCCCGCGGCGGCGGCGCGGAAGGCGTCGAGCAGCTCGTCGCCGCCGCGCATCCAGCAGCTGATGTTGGTGCAGACCTCGATCCGGTGTTCGCCCACCCGGGTGGTGTGCAGCAGGTCGTAGAAGCTCGCCACCGACTCCAGGTAGGCGGGCGTCACCCGCATCACCGCGGCGGCCTGGCGGATCCCCTCCGGGGTGCACCAGCCGTAGCGCTCCTGCACCGCCCAGAGGGCCGGGATCGAGGCCGATTTGCGGTCCGGGTAGCGGGCCATCAGCTCCTCGATCCGCTCCCGCAGCTCCGCCGGGCAGTCGACTTCGGCGAGCTCCGGGATCTGCTCTGGGTTGGTGCTCGGCTCGCGCCCGACGGTGACCGCGCGGTCGACCGGCAGGTTCGGGTTCGAGGCCCCCGCGCCGTCGACCGGGCTCATCGATCGACCCCGCCGAGGATCGGGTCGAGCATGCCGAGCGAGCAGATCATGTCGGCGACGTAGGAGTCGGCGGCCATGTCGCGGAAGCTCTGCAGGTTGACGAAGCTGGGGTCGCGGAAGTGGACCCGGGCCGGCTTCGAGGAGCCGTCGGCGAGGACGAAGCAGCCGAGCTCCCCGCGCGGTCCCTCGATCGCGTAGTAGATCTCGCCGGGGTCGACCCGGAAGCCCTCGGTGACCAGCTTGAAGTGGTGGATCAGCGACTCCATCGAGGTCGAGAGCTCCGAGCGCGGCGGCAGCACGTACTTGCGGTCGTCGGCGATGAACGGCCCGCCGGGGAGCGCCTCTAGCGCCTGGCCGATGATCTTGGTCGACTCGACCATCTCGGCCACCCGCACGCGGTAGCGGTCGTAGTTGTCGCCGACCGTGCCGATCGGGATCTTGAAGTCCATCTCCGGGTAGGCGAGGTAGTCGAAGGCTTTGCGCAGGTCCCAGGGCTCGCCCGCGGCGCGCAGCAGCGGCCCGGTGACGCCGAGCTCCAGCAGCCGCTTACGGCTGACGATCCCGACCCCTTTGGTCCGCTGCAGGAAGACCTCGTTGCGGTCGAGCAGGGCTTCGTACTGGCCGACCCGGATCGGCATGTCGTGGACGAAGGAGCGGCACTTCTCCTCCCAGCCGAGCGGGATGTCCTCGATCACGCCGCCGACCTGGAAGTAGCGCGTGTGCATCCGCTGCCCGGTCGCCATTTCGAAGAGGTCGAGGATCCGGTCGCGCTCGCGGAAGCAGTACCAGAGCATCGAGATCGCGCCGAGGTCGAGCGCCGTCGTCCCCAGCCAGACCAGGTGGCTGTGGATCCGGTTCAGCTCCAGCATGATCGTCCGCAGGTACTTCGCCCGCGGCGGGATCTCCAGCCCGATCAGCCGCTCGACCGCGCCGCAGTAGGCCTCCATCTGGAAGAAGTAGGAGACGTAGTCCATCCGCTCGACGAAGGGGATGACCTTCCAGTAGCTCTTGTCCTCGCAGGACTTTTCGATCCCGGTGTGGACGTAGCCGATCACCGGCTTGAGGTCGCGGACGACCTCGCCTTCGAGGTCGACGACGAGGCGCAGCACGCCGTGGGTCGCCGGGTGGTGCGGCCCGATGTTGACCGTCATCACCTCGGTGGTGCGGTCCTCGTCGAGCTCGCCGTAGAGGTCGGCGACGGTCGGCGCCGCCGCGTCCTCGTCGACGATCGCCTGCGGGAACTGGTGCTCACCCGCCATAGCGGCCCTCGCTGTAGGTGAAGGTGACCGGCTCGCCGCCGATCGGGAAGTCGCGCCGCTGGGGGAAGCCGACGTAGTCCTCGGGGAGCAGGATCCGGGTCAGTTCCGGGTGGCCGTGGAAGACGACGCCGAAGAAGTCGAAGGCTTCCCGCTCCTGGAAGTTGGCGGTCGGGAAGAGCTCGACGCAGGAGTCGATCTCCGGCGACTCGGCCGGGAGCATCGCTTTCACCCGGAGGCGCTCCACCCGCTCGCGGTTCAGCAGCTCGTAGTGGACGCCGAAGCGCGGTTCGGCGGGCAGGTAGTCGGCGACGTGGAGGCTGGAGAGGAAGCGGTAGCCCTGGCCGGGGGTGTCGCGCAGCCAGGTGAGCACGTCGATGACCCGCGCCGCGTCGACGATCAGCGCCGCGCGCTCCTTTTCGTAGGAGGTCGCGAGGACCGCGCCGGGAGCGTCGGTATCGATTTCGCCACGCAGCAGCTCGAGGCCGGGACCGTCAGGCAAGGGTCAGCCCCCGCGCCAGCTCGTAAGCCTCGGCGGCCTCGGGGCTCGGCTGCGACGCCGGGCCGCCGCGCGCCCACTCCTCCGTGCCGACCGCGTTGTAGCGCCGGCGCCAGCCCTGGTCGGGGCTGCCGATGATCTTCCGCTGCAGCTTGTTGAAGCCGTACATGACCGCCTCCGGGCGCGGCGGGCAGCCGGGGATGTGCATGTCGATCGGCATGAACTTGTCGGCGCCCTGGACCACGGCGTAGTTGGCGAACATGCCGCCGGAGGAGGAACAGGCGCCCATCGAGATCGCCCACTTCGGCTCCAGCATCTGGTCGTAGAGGCGGCGGACGACCGGCGCCATCTTGATCGAGACGCGGCCCGACAAGATGATCAGGTCGGCCTGGCGGGGGGAGGCGCGCAGCGCCTCGGCGCCGAAGCGGGCGAGGTCGTAGCGGGCGGTGACGATCGAGATCGGCGCCTCGATCGCGCAGCAGGCGAGGCCGAAGGTGAGCGGGAAGATCGAGTTGGCCCGCGCCAGGTTCAGCATTTTCTCGAAGGTGGTGGTGACGACCCGCTCTTCGACGTACTTCTCCAGGTCGGCGCCCTCGAGGTCGCCGCGCAGCATGTCGCGGGCGGAGGCCTGCCGGGCCTCGAATTTGCGGCGCTCTACCTCCAATCGAGGGCTCCCTTCCTCCATACGTAGACGAAGGCGAGCATCAGCAGCACCACGAAGGTGACGAGCTCGCCGAGGACGAAGACGCTGTCGGCGCCCTTCATGATCACCCCGACCGGGTAGAGGAAGACGACCTCGATGTCGAAGAGGATGAACAGCATCGCGATCAGGTAGAAGCTGACGCCGAAGCGGAAGTTCTTCACCGGCTCGACCGGGATGCCGGACTCGTAGGGCTCGTGCTGGCGCCGACTGGCGTCGGTGGCGCGGGCCGGTTTCTTCGGCCCGATCAGGTGATTCAGCATCGCGAAGAGCCCGCCGACGGTGAGGCCCAGGAACGCGAAGACGAGGATCGGGAAGTAGGTCTTGAGCACGAAGTGGTGTGATGTCCGGGTTTGAGGCCCGAGCAGACCCATTCACGGCCCCTCGGTAACCCTCAGCCGTGCTTTATACAACCACATTGTGACAAGTTGCTACATAGTGCTTTTCCGCATCAGCAAGCCGAATCCCGACCCTTTTTGGAGGGATTAGCGTGATTTTGGGTCTCCACATCGCGGTCGGGATGCTGGTCATCCTGCTCAACCTCGCCGCCGGCGCCATCGGCGGCTGGGCCTGGTTCAAATTTCGCCCCTCGGTACCCTTCTGGTACCTGCTGAGGTTTGCCCAGGCGGCGGTCTTCCTGCAGGCGACGCTTGGGGGGTTGCTCCTCGTCACCGACCACTCGGCCCAGGAAAACCTCCACTACCTCTACGGGATCCTGCCGCTGGTGATCTCGTTCATCGCCGAGGGCGCCCGCCTCGGCGCCGCGCAGCGCGAGCTCGGCGAGCTCGACATCGAATCCTTCCCGCCCGAGGCCCAGAAATCGATCGCCCTGCAGATCGTCCGCCGCGAGATGGGGATCATGGCGGTCAGCTGCATCGTGATCTTCTTCCTCGCCGTCCGCGCGGCGACCACCAGCGGGCTCTAAAGGGACGGGCTGGCTGAGGGACGGCCTGGCGGGGAGGGGATCCGATGGACCCTTCACTCACAACTGCGGGGAGGTTCGTTCAGGGTCCATCGGATCCCCTCTGCGAGCCGGTGCGCGGTCCGGCTTGCGGGGTTCCTTTCTTCGATCTAGCCGAAGTTTCGAACCCGGCAACGGCAGATAGGGCTGGCGTCGCCAGGCTTTGCGTGGTTCTTTTTGGTCGGATGACGACCATTTCGAACCACGCGGCAAGCGATCGTCGCGTTTGGGCACGGCGGGCGACGGCGCTGGCGTTCCGTGGTTCCTTATCCACCGATACGGGGGATTTCGAACCACGCTGCGCCGACGCGCCGGCGGAGTTGGGTCAGGCGTCGATCTTGAAGACCGGGTGGTCCGGGGCGACGGCGAGGAGCTGCTCGTCGGAGCTGTCGGGGCCGACGCCGTCGAAGAAGACACCGACCTCCCACTTCCACCTCTTCAGGTAGGCGCGCAGGAGGGTCGCGCGGGAGTCGTCGAGGATCTCGGTCGCTTTGAAGTCCTCGGTCTTGCGACCCAGCTTCAGGCGGCCGCCGCCCGCGGCGCGCATGTTGCGCACCCACTGGGTGTTGCCGCGCGGGGCGACCAGGTACTCCTGACCGTCGACCGTGAGCAGGTTGACCGGGGTAGACCGCCACTGGCCCGATTTGCGCCCTTTGACTTCGAGCACGCGGGAGCCCATCAGGCTGATTCCCATCCGGGTGAATCCGGCCACGGCTTTGTTGAAGACGTTGCGGGTGAACCAGCCCGGTTCCTGGAAGGTGCTCACGGCGACGATTGTGACACGTGCGGTTTGCCGGGAAGATCTTTTTCGGACGCCGATCAATAACCGGCGAAACACGACAGGTTCCCGTGTAGGGTTGCGCGCGTCCGCAAGGGGACACAGAGGTGCACAAATGGTGGTCAACCGGACGTGAAGGGGGCGGCGCAGATGCCGGGCAGCGGGGGCGAGGAACGAACGGAACCACGGCCTTCGCCGCGCAACAAGCGCGCCGAGATCGTCGCCGTGGCGACCAAGTTCTTCGGTGAGAACGGCTACGAAGACACGAAGTGGGCGGACGTCGCGACTGCCGTGGGCCTGGGGCCGACGGCGCTGTACCACTACTTCGAATCGAAGCAGCAGTGCCTCTTCGAGATCCTGGTCGAAGCGATCGAGGATGCCCAGGAGGAGTTCGCGCGGCTGACCGGCGGCGCGTTCGCCGAGGCGCTGCCGGCGCTCCTGCGCGGCACCTTCGAACGCGACGACCGCGCCGTCTGCCGGGCCCGGGTGCTGGTCGCCGAGCAGGGGCTGGTCCGCCACCCGCGGCCGGCGCCGCGCGAGGAGGAGGCGCGGGTGCGCGCCTTCGCCCTGGTGAAGGCATACGAGGCGGACTGGCGCGACTTCCTCGCCGGTGGGATGGAGGTCGGGGCGATCCCGCGGACAGATCCCGACCTTCTCGCCCGCGCCCTGATCGGCATCCACAACAGCGTCTGGCACTGGTACCGGCCGCAAGGCAGGCTCGGCCTCGACCAGGTCGCCGACTTCTACGTCCCCCACATGCTTGGCATCGCCGGACTGCGGGCATAGTCTGGCGGCGTGCTCGACCACGTCGGCATCGAGGTAGGTGACTTCGACCAGTCGCGCGCCTTCTACGAGATGGCGCTGGCCCCGCTCGGGCTCTCGGTGGTGATGCAGCCGACCGAGACGGGGGCGGGCTTCGGCGGCACCGACCGCAAGCCGTGGTTCTGGATCCACGCCCGCGGCCGCCCGGCATGCCACGGCGTCCACCTCGCCTTCAAGGCGATCAACCACGACGCGGTCGACACCTTCCACGCCGCCGGCCTCGCCGCGGGCGGCACCGACAACGGCGCCCCCGGCCCGCGCGAGCTCTACCACCCGAACTACTACGGGGCGTTCGTGCTTGATCCGGACGGGAACAACGTCGAGGCCGTCTGCCACGGGGTGGAGGGCTGAGGCTCAGTTCCTGAGCTGGCCGGGGACGGCGCGATTCGTGACCCAGTCGGCTGGGGACGGCGAGCCCCGGGCGTCTCGTGGCGGCCCTGGCAGGCTGTGGCCGCCACGAGACGCCCGGGACGCGGGCCTTCCGGGTGGATTGGCACGGGTTCGTGACCCGTGGCATCGCGCTGCAAGCCTGGCTGTTGCCATGGCCACACCAAGGCTTGCAGCGCGTCGCCGATGCGGCAGTCGAGGTCGTCATGGCGACCACGACTGCCGGATCGCGGGTCGGCACCCCACGGATCCGTGTGGTTCCGCACGCCTCCGTGACGATCCTCCCGTCCCCCTGACGCCTCCCCGGCGTCCCCCGCACATCCCCCGCACCCCCGGCCCTCTCGGCGGCGGCCTCAGCCTGCCCGGGTCGCCGCCGAGAGGGCCGCGTCCCTCGGCGTCCTCCACCCGGCCCCCGTCGCCCGCAGGCCCGCCGCGTCCCTCGCCGTCAACCGCCCCCCGTCCCTACCCCAGCGCCACGTAGCTCCCCCCGTGGAACACCAGCGGCGTCCCACTCGCCGTCGCCAGATCAGTCACCTCGCCGGTGAGGATCACGTGGTCTCCCGCGGCGATCACGTCCCTTAGGTCGCAGGCCAGCCAGAGCAGGGCGTCGTCGATCGCGGGCAGACCGTCGCGTTCGCTCCAGGAGGCTCCGGCCCACTTATCGGCGACCGGGGCCTTGGTGGCGAAGGAGCGGGCGATCTCTTCTTGGCCGTCGTGGAGGACCGAGACCGAGAAGCGGTCCGCCGCCTGGACGGCGAGCAGCGTGCGGGAGCCCCGATCGAGGCAGGCGAGCATCAGCATCGGCTCGATCGAGAGCGAGGAGACCGCGTTGGCGGTCGCCCCGGCGGGGCCGTCGGGGCCGCTCGTCGCCACGATCGTCACTCCCGTCGGAAGGCTTGCCATCGCGGTTCTGAAGGTGTCTGGGGCAGGTGTCGGCATGCGAGACGTTCGTGATCGGCGCCAAACAATATGATCCGCGCCGCGTGCGTCCGAAAGCGATGATCTTGATAGCCGCGGTGATCGCCGCCGCCCTCGGTCTCTCTGCCTGTGGGTTCGGCGAAGAAGGTCTTGCGGTCAAGCAGGACAACCCCAACTACAACGGGGCGGTCCTCTTCGCCACCCATTGCTCGGGCTGCCACACGCTGAGCGCCGCCGGCACCCAGGGCAGCGGCAACCGCGGCGAGCGGACCCAGGGCCCGAACCTGAACCAGCGCGAAGAGAGCTACAACGACGTTCTCTTCGCGATCCAGAACGGCGGTTTCTCGGGCGCGATCATGCCCCAGAACATCGTCGTCGGCAAGGAAGCCGAAGCGGTCGCCAAATTCGTCGCCAAGTACGCCGGGACGGCCGCCGAAGAATCGCCTCGCCCGGGCCAGAAGTCCGGCCCGTCAGAACCGTAGGCCGCCCATGTTGGATCTGAAGCTGCTCCGCTCCGAACCCGAGCGGGTGAAGGCGGCTTTGGCCCGCCGTGGCGCCGGTGGCGAGGTCGACGAGCTGCTCACCCTTGACGCCCGCCGGCGCGAGCTGCTGCCCCAGGTCGAGGACGCCCAGGCGGAGCGCAACGCCGCCTCGAAGCGGATCGGCGAGATCAAACGTGAGGGCGGCGACGCCGAGGCCGAGATTGTCGCGGTGGCGAAGCTGCGCGAGACGATCGACGCCGGCAAAGAGGAGCTGGAGGCGATTGAGGGCGGGCTGCGCGAGCTGACCCTGGCGCTGCCGAACATCCCCGACGACGACTCCCCCGACGGGGTCGCCGACGAGGACGCGGTGGTGATCCGCGAGGTCGGCGAGCTCCCGCATTTCGACTTCGAGCCCCGCGACCACCTGACGATCGGCACCGAGCTCGGCCTGATCGACATGGAGAGCGCCGCCCGGCTCTCCGGCTCGCGCTTCTCCTACCTGAAGGGGGACCTGGTGCTGCTCGAGCTGGCGCTGGTGCGGATGGCGATCGACATCGCCCGCGCCGAGGGTCACGAGCCGGTGGTGCCGCCGGTGCTGGTCCGCGAAGAGGCGCTCGAGGGGACCGGCTACTTCCCCGAGGCGCGCGAGCAGATCTATGAGATCGAGAAGGACGAGCTCTTCCTCACCGGCACCTCGGAGGTGGCGCTGGCCGGCCTGCACGCCGACCAGATCCTCGACGCCGCCGACCTGCCGCTGCGCTACTGCGCCTTCTCCACCTGCTTCCGCCGCGAGGCGGGCGCCGCCGGCCGCGACACCCGCGGCATCTTCCGCGTCCACCAGTTCGACAAGGTCGAGATGTTCTCGTTCGTCGAGCCGTCGGCCTCGAAGGAGGAGCACGAGCGGCTGCTCTCGATCGAGGAGCGGATCCTGGGCGAGCTGGAGATCCCTTACCGGGTGGTCAACATCGCGGTCGGCGACCTCGGCGCCCCGGCGGCGAAGAAGTACGACTGCGAGGCCTGGATCCCCTCGCAGAAGCGCTACCGCGAGGTGACCTCCTGCTCGAACACGACCGACTATCAGGCCCGCCGCCTCGGTTGTAGGTATCGGCCCGGGGACGGCGAATCTCCAGAGGCGGTACACACTCTCAACGGGACCGCGGTAGCGGTCGGAAGGACGATCATCGCCTTGATCGAGAACCGGCAAGAGGCTGACGGAAGCTTCTCCCTACCTAATTCTTTGCATCAATACGGCTGTCCTGACAGAATCAGCGCCCGATGAGCACCCCGGTACGTGAGGCAAGGCGCGTCGTTCTCTGCGACGACCACGAGATCGTCCGCGAGGCGATCAAGGCCCGGATGGCCGATTCGAACGTCGTCGAGATCGTCGGCGAGGCGGGCAACGGCCGCGACGTCGTCGATGTGGTCAAGGAGCTCGAGCCCGACGTCCTGATCATCGACGTCGAGCTGCCGAAGCGCGACGGCATCGAGGCGACCCGCGAGGTGCTGAAGGTGCGCCCGCGGACCAAAGTGATCATCTTCACCGCCCACGCGCAGCCCGACCTGCTCGCCCTCGCCCTGCGCGCCGGCGCCTCTGGCTACGTACTCAAGTCGGCGCCCGCCGAGGACATCGCCCGCGCGGTCAAAGCGGTCACCGGCGGCGGCACCTTTCTCGGCGGCGACTTCGCCGGCGGCAAGCCCTCCGAGGTGGAGAAGCTGCTCGACCT
>DATEDJ010000031.1:0-6456 GCA_035281725.1 Solirubrobacterales bacterium | reverse complement strand
TCGACTTGAAGTAGAAGCGGTCGATCTCCGGGGTCGGCTGGGCGCCGCCCTCGATCGCCTTCTGTCGCCACTGCATGTGCTCGCCGAGCTGCGAGGCCCAGGCGACGTGGTGGACCGAGCCGGCGCCCTGGACCGGGCGCTCGGCCGGCGGCGGGTCGAAGATGTAGAGGCCGCCGCGCTCCGATCCGCGCGCCTCCCAGCCCGCATCGGTCGCCTCGAATTCGAGCGCCTTGAGGAGGCCGGTGCTGGCCTCCGGCGCCGCCGCGTAGGCACGCACCGCGTGGAAGCCCTGCAGGGCGAGCTCGCGCGGGATCTCCGGGTGATCGGCGGTCAGCGGCGCGTCGGGCACGTCGGCGACGAAGAGCTCATGGTCGAGGCCCTCCGGGTCGGAGAAGTGGAGGCTGTCGCCTTCGCGCCGGGTGGCGATGTCGTGGGCGCCGAGCCGCCCCTCCCAGAAGTCGAGCGACTCGGGCGCGCCGACCCGCCAGACGATCCGGTGCACCATCCCCGCCCCCGCCGTGCCCAGCGCCGTGCCCGGGTACTCGAAGAAGGTGAGGTCGGCGCCGGGATCGCCCTCCTCGTCGGCGAAGAAGAGGTGGTAGACGGTCGGGCTGTCCTGGTTGACGGTCTTCTTCACCATGCGCAGCCCCATGACCCCGGCGTAGAAGTCGACGTTCCGCTGCGCGTTCTCGGTGATCGCGGTGATGTGGTGGATGCCCTCTAGCTTCATGTCCCACGTATACCATCCGCTCGATGAAGCCTTGGCGACGGCGGACGGTCAAAGGGCTCATCGTCCTCGGCTCCTTGCTGGCATTCCTCAGCGTCTTCGCGATCTGGGTCGAGCGCCAGGCGCTCGACACCGGCGAGTGGGTCAACACCTCGAGCCGGCTGATCGGCAACCAGGCGATCCGCACCGCGCTGAGCGAATACATGGTCGAACAGCTCTACGAAAACATCGACGTCGAAAAGAAAGTCGAAGAAGTCCTGCCCGGGGAAACGAAGGAACTGGCCGGGCCGGCGGCCAGCGGACTGCGTCAGGTGGCTGCCCCAGGAGTCGAAAAAGTGCTGGAAACCGGCACCGCACAGAAACTCTGGGAAACGGCCAACCGGACCGCCCACGAACAGCTGATGGCGGTGCTGGAAAACAAGAAAGAAACGGTCAGCACCGCGAACGGGGAAGTGAAGCTGAACCTTGGCAGCCTGCTCACCAACCTCGCCGGTCAGGTCGGGCTGGGCAAGAGCCTGGCCGAAGAGCTGCCGCCGGACGCGGGCCAGATCACGATCCTCAAATCCGAACAGCTGAAGACCGCCCAGGACATCGTCGTCGCGATCAGGGGCCTGGCGCTGCTGCTCTCGATCCTCACCTTCCTCGTCTTCGGCCTGGCGATCTACCTGACCCGCGACGGACGCTGGGTGACGGTGCTCTTCAGCGGGGTCGGGTTGATCGTCGCCGGGCTCCTCGTGGTGGTCTTGCGCCACGTCGCCGGCGGGGTCGTCGTCGACCAACTGGTGAAGCAGGAAAACGTGAAGCCGGCGGCCGAAGCGGCGTGGTCGATCGGCACCTCGTTGATGGTCTCGATCGCGACCACGGTCATCGTCGTCGGCGCCTTCTTCGCGGCGGCCGGCTGGCTCTCCTCGCCGACGGCATCGGCGCGGGGGGCGCGGCGGGTGCTCGCGCCGGCACTCGATCGCTACCTGCCCTACTGCTACGGCGGCCTCGCGGTGATCCTCGGGATCTACCTCCTGTCGGCCTCGGGGGTCGGGCTGCGGATCTTCCTCACCGTGGTGGTGATCGGGGTGATGGCGGGCCTCGGCCTGCGCGAGCTGAGCAAACAGACGGCGGAGGAATTCCCCGACCTGACCTATGGCGAGGTACTCGCCCCGACGCGCAAGGCGATCGCCACCGCGGTGTCGGACGCGAACCTCGGCGAGCGCGCCTCGAAATTGAAACTGCCGGAGGTCAAACGGCCGACCGGAGGTGGCCTGGGGATCCCGGACGTGCGGCGCCCCCCGGGGGGCCGGAGAGGCGCGGCCTCCCAGACGCCGACCGAGGTGATGCGCGAAGAAGACGCTCGCCTGTCGAGCCTCGAACGGCTGGCGACCCTGCACGAAAAAGGCGTCCTCACCGACGAGGAGTTCGCCGCCGAGAAGGCCCGCCTGCTGCGGAGCTGATCGCGACGGCTCCGGTCCGCCGAGCGGGCTAGGGTCCCGCCGATGCCGAATCGACTCCTACCCGCCCTCGTCGCCGCGCTCGTGCTCGCGGTGGCGCTCGCCTCCTGCGGGGGCGGCGGCTCGACCACGACCACCCGGACCGAGACGGTGATGCGCCACGCGAAGAAGGAGTCAGGCCAGACCTTCCTGCCTGACGTCGCCACCAACCGCCGCTTCGTCGAACCCACCACCTACAGCTTCTCGGTCGACGGCGATCTGGTCGCCAAGAGCCTCGAGTGGCACGGCTGGGGCGAAGCGAAGGCGACCGCCTTCGGGACGATCGCCGAGCACCCGGCCTCCGGCTTGGTCGACACCTTCCAGGGCAGCGTCACCGCCTCGGCGCCGAGGACCTGCGAAGGCGCCCGCTACTACACCGAGGTCTTCGCCCACGTGCCGAAACAGGCCGATTTCGTCCCCACCGAACCGACGAAGCTCTCCACCCCCTGCGACTGACGCTCGCCGGCGGTCGACCCTTCGGTGCGGAGTCCCCGTCGCCGCCTTTGGTCAGGAGCATGTGTGTTTAGTTTTGGGTCCATAGCAACCGAAACTAGACACGCATCTTTTTGAGCGGTGAGCGCCGCGCGGAAAGGCGAGGAACGCTCACGCCTCCGTCCCGAGACCTGCGCCTCTTCAAAACCTCCCCCGCCCCGACGGCTGATGGGCGGCCATAGCCTGCCAGGCCGCCCATCAGCCGCGAGGCGCCAGCTTCCCCGTCCGGCCCGCTCCCGCGGCGCCAGCTTCCACCTGCACGGCGACCCACGGCGCCGCGACGCCGCGCCTCTCGTTTCACGAAGTCGTTCCTTTCTCGGTACGATTTTGTCTGCTTTTGCCAAGATCGAGACCGTGGGAGGACACGTCATGAAGGTGAAGCTGCGAGGGGCGCTCGTGCTGGCCATCGCCGGGCTGCTCGCTCTATCGCCGACGGTTGCCTCCGCCCGGCGTGACAGGGACTGCGCCGACTTTTCGTCGCAGAAGGCGGCACAGATCTTCTTCCTGAAGCACGGTGGTCCGCGGTACGACCCGGACCGACTCGATGCCGACCACGACGGCATCGCCTGCGAGGACAATCCGGCGCCGTACTACTTCGGTAAGCACCTCCCGTAAGGGGCGACTGAACCTCAGCGGCTGCGGCGCAGTACGCAGGCTGTCTTTTCCAATCGGTCTGAAAGGAACAGCCTGTGAATCAGCCGACCGGGCCCGTCGGGGTGTCCAGGTGGCGAGTCTCGTTGAAGCTGCGCAGCAGCCAGCTGCCGTCGGCGTGGACGACGAGGCTCGAGATCGAGCCATTGTCGGCGTTCAGGAAGGCAAAGGGGCGACTGCCGGTGGCGAGGGCACAGAGGTCGCCGATCACGGCGCCGTGGACGAAGGCGACCGCCGTGGTGCCCGCGGGCACGGTGGCGACGATCTCGGCGATCGCTGTCCGGAGGCGGCCGGAGAATTGCTCCGGCGCCTCGGCGCCGGGGATCACGTCCCAGCGTTCCTGGCGGGCGATCTCGGCGACGAGCGGGTCGCCTTCGGCGACTTTGATCCGATACTCGCCACCCTCGAGCTCGCCGAGGTTGATCTCGCGCAGGTCGGGCAGGATGGCGACCGCGAGGCCGCTCGCCTCGGCGAGCGGCGCCGCCGTTTCCTGGGTCCGCCGCAAGCTCGAGGCGAAGAGTCCGGAGAAGCTTTCCCCGCCGAGCGTGGCGGCAACCGAGCGCGCCTGCGCCTTGCCGACCTCCGAGAGCGCCGGGTCACCCTGGCCGTCGACCATCGCGAAGGTCTGGCCGGGAAGCGCCGCTTCGGAGGCGCCATGGCGGACCAGCACCACCTCGACCGAGTCCGGCGGCGGCGCGTAGCGGTGCTGCTCGACTCCGCCGGCCTCGTTCACCGGCACAGCATGACCTGTCCAACCATCGAAAGGAATTCAGAGGATGAAGCACCTGAGCGCAAGGCTCACCTACGCGAACGTCGTCTCGACGATCGCGCTCTTTCTGGTCATCGCCAGCGGTAGTGCGATCGCGGCCGGCAAGCTCGCCAAGAACTCGGTCGGCACCGGGCAGCTGAAAAGCGGCGCGGTCACCGCGGCCCCGATCAAGGACGGACCGGTGACCGGCTCGAAGGTCCAGGTCTCGACGTTGGGGACGGTCCCCAGGGCGCGGCACAGCTCACCGCGCAGGCGAAACCGAGCTGCCCGACCGGCATGAAGCTGGAAATGGGCCTCTGCTTCGAAACCTCGACGCGACCGGCAGCGGGTGTCGCGGCCGCCATCTCGACCTGCGAGTCGGTCGATCGCTGGCTCCCGAACATCGAGCAGGTCGTCGCCTTCCAGGAAGACAACCTCGCTGCCCCGCAACCTGAAGAGTGGACGGACACCCTCTACGACAACGGCACCAAAGTGTTCGCCTACACGGCCCAGATCACCGTGCTCGGCTCCGAATTCGGGCCGAAAGAAGCTGGCCAGGCGCACGCGTATCGCTGCGTGGCCTTGCCCTCCAGCTAGCTGAAGCCCCCCGCCGGGATCGAACCGGCAACCTCCTGATTACAAATCAGGTGCTCTCCCAGGTTGAGCTAGGGGGGCGCGGGGCCGATGATGTGGCTAGATGAATGTCACTTTTCGCTTTCTCGGCCCGGATGAGGGTGGCGTCCTGACCGAGGCGATAGAAGCAGCTTACGGGACGACGTATGACGTCCGATGGGTTTACGACCCATTGGAGGTCAGCGCCCGCCTGGCCGACGGGCGCTACGTGTCCTGCGTGGCGGAGACGCCGGCGGGGGAATTGCTCTGCCACGAGGGGATGAGCCTGGCCGCGGCGGGCGACGCGGTCGCCCACTCGGGCCAGGCGGTGACCCTGGAGGCGGCGCGCGGCCAGCACCTCTTCACCCGCACCAAGCGGGTGCTGATGGAGTGGGGCAGGGAGCGCGGCCTGGCCGGGATGTACAGCGAGGCGACCGCCGCCCATCCCTACAGCCAGAAGGCGAACATCGAGCTCGGCGCCCACGAGACCGGCTTCTTGCTCGGCTGGATCCCGGCCTCGGTCGAGAACGACGCGGCGGCCGAGGGCGGTCGGCGGCGCAACTCGGCGGCACTCTTCTACACGAAGCTGAACGACGGCCACGACCGGCGCGTCTACGCCCCCGAGCGCCACCACGAGATCATCGGCCAGACCCTCGCCCTCTGCCAGCTGCGCGGGACGCTCGCCCACCCGTCCGCCGACTGCGAGCTGGCCGAGCGCACGGAGATGCACACCGAGGTCGACACCGACCACAACCTGGCGCTGCTCACGGTGACGGTGCCCGGCGCCGACCTCGAGGAGGTCCTCGGCGCCGCCCGCCACCACCTCTTCCACAGCGCCTGCCTCGACGCGATCTACATCGACCTGCCGCTTGACAAGCCGGCGACCGCCCTCGTCGCCGACCACCTGGAGCGGCTAGGCGTGAGCTACTCGGGAATCTTCCCCAACTCCAGGGCCGACGGCGACGTGCTGCGGATGCAGTCGCTGCACCGGGTCCGAGTCAAGGCCGACGACGTCGCCGTCGCCTCGGACCACGGGCGCGAGCTGCTCGACTACGTGCTGGCGGACCTGGAACGCCGCGACTAGACCGCCACCTCGCGCGAGGCCAGGTGGGTACCGACCTTGCGCTTCACCCGCTGGAGGGCGTTGTCGACGGTCTTCGTGTCGCATTCGAGGCGCTCGGCGATCTGCTCGTAGGAGTGGCCGTCGAGGTAGAGCGACAGGACCCGGCTCTCCAGATCGGAGAGCACGCCGGAGACGCCGGAGAGGCAGGAGACGAGGCTCTCCAGCTCTTCGGTCGCGATCACCTGGTTGACCGGGTCGTGGACGCTCGGCCCCGGCAGGATCTCGTCGAGCGTCGTTTCCGACTCGCCGCTCGCAGCGGGCGTCTGGCTGAACGAGACGTACTGGTTCAGCGGCGTGTGCTTGTTGCGGGTCGCGGTCTTCACCGCGGTGATGATCTGGCGGGTGATGCAGAGCTCGGCAAAATTGCGAAAGCTCGACTCGCGGTCCGTGCGGTAGTCGCGGATCGCCTTGTAGAGGCCGAGCAGGCCCTCCTGGATCAGATCGTCGCTCTCCCCCCCGAGGAGGAAGTACGACGAGGCCTTCAAGCGGACGAAACCGCGGTACCGGCGGACGATCGCGTCATAGGCATCGGTCCTGCCGTCCTTGGCGAGGGCGACGAGGTAGTGATCATCAAGCTCAGCTTGAGGGTTAGAGCGAGAGGCCATGCCGCTGCCACGACTGG
>DATEDJ010000030.1:0-10568 GCA_035281725.1 Solirubrobacterales bacterium | reverse complement strand
CGCCGAGACGCCGCTCGGGCGCGACCTGCTGGCGCTCGGCTATCGCCACGCGCCCGAGGTCGAACGGCTCGTCCACCACGATCGCCGGGTCACCCTGGTCTGGCACCGCAACCGCGGGCCGGCCTGGACCGCCCACCTGATCAACGCCTCGCGCGAGGACGACTACGAGATCCCCGCCGAGGTCGGCGGCGTCAGCCGCACCGAGCTGCTGGAGCGGATGCACGAGGCGCTCTACAAGCACGGCGGCGAGGCGCTGCGGGCCGACCTCGACCGTTGGGCCGAGCCGCTGATCGCGGCGGCCGTCACCGCCGACGGCGTCGCCGAGCTGCTCGCCCGGATCGGGGACGGCGCCCTCGGGAGCCCGGCGTGAGCCCCTCCCAGGACACCCTGGCGACGATCGTCGCCCAGCTCGGCAAGCTGCTCGAACCGCTGCGCGGCCAGACCTCGCCGCAGAACACCCGTGACCTCCTCGGCGCGCTCGGGATCGAACTGAGCGCCGCGCAGGCGAGCTCCATCGCCACGCCGATCGGCGAACTCTCAGGCGAGGTCGGGCAGCTGGCGACGCTGGTCGAAGCGCTGGTCACCGCGGTCGAGGCGGGCGAAGACGCGACCACGCTCAAAGTCGGGCTCGAAGCCGCGCAGCAGATCGAGGCGTCGATCACGAAGATCAGCGCCCTGGCGAGCGCGATCGAGGCGCTCGGCCTGCCCACCGTCACGATCGACGCCGGCCACCTCGCCGAGGCGATCTTCGACCTCCTGCTCGGCCTCTACCTGGAACGCCTCGGGCCGCTGAACAACGCGCTCGAGCTGGTCGGGCTGGTGGACACCGCGGACCACGAACCCGCCGACCTCGAAGCACCGCCCTTCCGCACCTACAACTACCACCTGGAGGCGATCGGCGAATGGCTCGGCGACCCGGCCGGCAAGGCCCGGACGCTGTTCGGCTGGGGCCCCGGCTTCGACGGCTCGCTGCTCTTCCCGCGGATCGAGAAGTTCCTCGTGATGAGCGGCCTGCCCGCGATCTTCGATCCGGCCCACCCGAACGTGCTCGACGCCGTCTTCGCCGAACTGACGCCCGCGGGCGGCGGCGCGCCCGGCCTGGCGCTGAAACTGAAGGGCCACCTCGAAGCCGACTCCGGGCCGCAGGCGATCGGCGATGAGGTGACGATCGACGTCACGGTCGGCTTCGATCCGCCCCCTGGCACCGAGATCGCGATCCGCACCGACGGCTCGGTGACCGCGACGCCGCCCTCCCCCGGCCCGCTCGCGGGGCAGCTGGGGGCGAAACTCGCGGTCAAGCCGGCGGCGCCCGCCAAAGCGTTCCTGCTCTTCGGGGAGGCAGGGGGCAGCCGGCTCGAGCTCGGTGGCATCGCCGCCGAGCTCGGCGCGACGCTCGCGGGCGGCACCGGGGCGACCAACGGCACGGTCGACATCGGCGGCGCGATCGAAGGCGGCAAGGTCGTCATCGACACCACCCAGGGGGACGGGTTCCTGCAGAAGATCCTGCCGGGGACCAAGGTCGAAGGCGGCTTCGACCTGGCGATGGGCGTCTCCTCGGCGCGCGGCTTCTACTTCGGCGGCAGCAGCAGCCTCGACGTCCGCATGCCGGTCCACATCGAGCTCGGCCCGGTCAACCTGCAGGCGCTGAACCTCGAAGTCGGGCTCGACAAAAACCACATCCCGATCGGCGTCGGCGCCGACATCGGCGCCGAACTCGGGCCGCTGAAGGCGGTCGTCCAGAACATCGGCGTGACCGCGACGCTGACGATCGAGAGCGGCAACACCGGCAACCTCGGACCGCTCGGCCTGGCGATCGACTTCAAGCCGCCGACCGGGGTCGGCCTCAGCGTCGAAGCGGGCCCGATCACCGGCGGCGGCTTCCTCTCGCTGAACCCCGCCAAAGGCGAATACTTCGGCGCCCTCGAGCTCTCCTTCCAGGGCCTCTTCTCGCTGAAGGCGATCGGGATCGTCAACACGAAGATGCCCGACGGCAGCGAGGGCTTCGCGCTGCTGATCCTGATCACCGCCGAATTCGTCCCGATCCAGCTCGGCTTCGGCTTCACCCTGATCGGGGTCGGCGGCCTGCTCGGGCTGAACCGCTCGCTCGACACCGAGGCGCTCGGCCAGGGGGTGCGGACCGGCTCGATCCAGAGCGTCCTCTTCCCCCCGGACGTGGTCGGCAACATCGTCCAGATCGTCAGCGACCTGCGCTCCTTCTTCCCGATCGAGGAGGGGCACTTCGTCGTCGCGCCGATGGGCAAGCTCGGCTGGGGGACGCCGACGATGATCTCGCTGGAGCTCGGCGTGATCATCGACATCCCCTCGCCGCAGCTCTCGATCATCGGCGTGCTGCGCTGCATCCTGCCGGAGGAAGACCTGCCGCTGCTGCGCCTCCAGGTCGCCTTCGCCGGCGGCATCGACTTCGGCAAGGGGCTGATCTGGTTCGACGCCTCGCTGTTCGACTCAGGGATCCTGATCTACACCCTCTCCGGCGACATGGCGCTGCGGATCGGCTGGGGCGACGAAACGATCTTCGTCCTCACCGTCGGCGGCTTCCACCCCGCCTTCCACGAAGTGCCGCCCGACCTGACCGGGATGAAACGGCTGACGATCGCTCTGATGTCCGGGGACAACCCGCGCCTCGTCGCCCAGTCCTACTTCGCCGTCACCTCCAACACCGTGCAGTCGGGCGCCCGGGTCGAACTGTACGCGGCGGCCTGCGGCTTCAACATCTTCGGCTACCTCGGCTACGACCTGCTGATCCAGTTCGACCCCTTCCACTTCGTCGCCGACATCGGCGCCGGGCTGGCCTTGCGAGACGGCACCGACACGATCGCCGGGATCAGCGTCAGCTGCGAACTCTCGGGGCCGACGCCGTGGCACGCGAAGGGCGACGCCAGCCTCGAAATCCTCTTCTTCAGCATCGACATCGGCTTCGACGTCACCTGGGGCGACGACACGCCGCAACTGCCGGAACCGACCGAAGAGGTGCAGCCGCTGGTCGTCGCCGCGGTGGAAAAGGACGAGAGCTGGCGCGTCGAGCTGCCCGCCAACGCGACCCAGAGCGTCACCCTGCGCGAAGCGACGCCGCCGCCGGGGTCGCTGCTGGTGCACCCGTTCGGGGTGCTCTCGCTGAGCCAGAAAGTGGTGCCGCTGGATTTCACCATCGACCGCTTCGGCAACAAGAAGCCGAGCGGCGCCACCAGTTTCGCGATCACGACTTCCGCCGGTGGCACGAGCGAGATGCGCGAGCAGTTCGCGGTCGCCAACTACGTGAAGATGAGCGACAGCGAAAAACTCGCGCGCAAGTCCTTCGAGCAGATGAAGAGCGGGGTGCGCTTCAGCGTCGGCGACGGCGCGGAAACGGGGGCGCGGGTGGCGAAGGACGTCACCTACGAGCTGAGCTACGTGCAACGGCACAACCCGCTGTTCCTCCTGATCGCGCTGCTGCCGCTGCAGAAGATCCTCTTCGACCAGCTGAGCGGCGCCGGGGCGATCGCCGAGAGCGCCCTCTCGGTCAACAAGCGACGGCCCGGCGGCAACTGCCCGGCGCCGGTGACGATGAGCGAAGCCGCGTTCCACGTGGTGACGGTCACCGACCTCTCCCCGGCGGGCGAAGACGCGAGCGCCGCCACCCAGGCCGAGGCCTGGGACCTGCACGACCAGCTGGTCGCCGCCGATCCCGCCCTCGCCGGGACCTTGCAGGTCGTCGCCGACCACGAGCTGGCGGCGGCATGACGATCAGCGTCGGCAAATACAGCTTCGACGCCTGGCTGCGCAAAGGGATCGGCCTGCGGATCAACGAGGTCGACACCCTTGGAACGTCCAACGGCACGGTGAAAGAGCGGGCGACGGTGACGGTCGACGTCGACGTCAACTCGACCCCGGTCGGCAAGCAGTTCGCGCTGCTCGGCCCCGGTGACCTGGCGGGCCTGATCACCGACGGCATCGTCCGCACCGAACCGCGCGTCGGGGTCACCGACCAGGAGCCCAACTACCTCCCGTTCGTCGAGTTCTACGAAGAGGACCTCCTCTGGCGCTACACGCCGGCGAAAGCGGCGGGGGCGAAGCTGCGGCCCTGGCTGGCGCTGGTGGTGCTGAAAGAAAAGACGCCCAGCGAGCCAGGCGAGTTCGCTTTCGAAGACCACCGGCTGCCGCTGCCGGTGGTCAAAGTCACCGCGCCGGGCGTGCTGCCCCATCTTGAGCAGTCCTGGGCCTGGGCCCACGTCCACGTCAACGAGGCCTTCGAAGATGAGACCGAATTCGAGCGCTTCCTCGAAACGCTGGAGGTCAAAGACCACCCCAACTCCGACCGGATCATCTGCCGGCTCGCGTGCCCGCGCCGGCTCGAGAAGAACACCGCCTACACCGCGTTTGTCGTCCCCGCCTTCGAGACCGGCCGGCTGGCGGGCCTCGACCCGACGGCCGACACCAGCGGGATCCTGGCCCAGCAGCCCGCCTGGAGCGCCGGCGCCGGCTCGGCCGAACTGCCGGTCTACTACCGCTGGTCGTTCCGCACCGGCGAGGACGAGGACTTCGAGAGCCTGGTCAGGAAGCTGGAACCGTGGCCGTGCGACCCGCGCGTCGGGATCCGCGACATGGACGGCGAGAAACCCGGCTGGGGCCTCACCGAGGGGACCGACATCGGCCTGATCGAACCACCGGCGGACGCGCCGCCGGGGACCAAAGTGAAGCAGTCGGTCGTCGGCCTGGAGGGGGCGCTGAAAGCCCCCGAGTCGCAGAGCCGGCCGCCGGCGGTCGAGCCGACCCGGCCCTTCTTCGGCGAGCTGGAGACGGCGCTCAACCTCCCCCAGCAGATGCGCGAAACGGGATCCGGTGAAGAACTGCTGCCGCCGGTGGTCTCGCCGCCGATCTACGGCGAACACCACGCCCTCCGCCAGACCGTCGACACCAGCCGCGGCGACTGGCTCGACGACCTGAACCGCGACCCGCGCCACCGGGTGCCCGCCGGGTTCGGGACGCGGGTGATCCAGAAGGGACAGGAGGGCTACGTCGCCCGCGCCTGGGCGCAGGTGCAGAAGGTGATGGAAGCGAACACGCGGATCCGCCTGGTGAACTGGGCGATGCGGGTCGGCCAGGCGCAGCAGACGAACCTCGCCGCCGGGATGGCGACGACCTCGAAGCTGATCTTCTTCTCGCCGCTGCTCGGCAAGGTGCGCGGCTCGCCGACCACGCTGCGCGGGCAGCTCGACGAAAGCACGCTGCCGGCAGCGGCGCTGAGCGGGGCGATGCGGCGCCTGCTGCGGCCGCGCGGGCCGGTCGGGGGGCGGCTCACCGCCGCCGACTCGAGCTTCAGCCATGCCGCGCTGGTCGAGGGGATGGCGGCGGGGCAGCTGACCGCGGCGCCGCCGAAGCCGGTCCCCGGCGACCTGGTCACCGACCAGTCGGCAGGGGCGGGCGCCGGGGCGGGCGGGCTCGGCGGGCTGATCGCCAAGCTCGCCGGCCGGCTGCGCCTGCTGCTCGCGCTCCTGCTGGCGCTGCTGATCGTCTTCCTGGTCCTCGCCATCGTCGGCGCCTGGCTGATCGGCTTGCTGATCTTGCTCATCGGCGCCCTGCTCGGCGTGGCCTGGGTGATCGCCACCACGCTGCCGTCGGAAGCGGCCGGCGCCGGGATCGCCGACCCCGCCGAAGCGGCGGCGGCCGTCGCCGCCAGCCCTCCCCAGCCCGGTTTCAAACTGGAAGAAACCGAACCCGCCGCGACCGCCTTCGACCCCGGCCCGCCCGGCGCCGACAGCCTCGAGGGCGCGGACTTCCGCGCCGCCGCCAAGGCGCTCGAGCGCCGCCTCGCGATCCGCGCGCCGCAGAGCGAGCCGCATCCGTTCGACCTCGACAACGCGGGCAAGAAGCTCTCGCACGCGATCGACCCGCTGTTCGCCTTCCCGCTCCTGCTCACCTCCCAGGTCCAGTTCCCCTTCGACCCCGACTGGCTGCTGGAGCCCGAACACCTGATCCCGGCGATGGCCTACCCGGACTTCGACGACCCGATGTACGAAGGGCTGCGCGACATCTCCTCCGACCTGCTGCTGCCGAACATCGAGCTGATCCCGCAGAACTCGATCACCCTGCTGGACACCAACCCGCCCTTCATCGAGTCCTACATGGTCGGGCTCAACTGCGAGTTCGGCAAGGAGCTCCTCTGGCGCGAGTACCCGACCGACGAGCGCGGCAGCTACTTCCGCCAGTTCTGGGACGTGAAAGGGATCATCGCGGTCGCCCCGCACGAATCGGCCGCCGAAATCTCGGAGCGCTCCAAGGACATCGTCCCGATCGACACCTGGCCGCCGACCTCGGTGCTCGGCAACCACCCCAACCCGAAACGCGGGGCGGGCGAGAAGCTGGTGCTGGCGGTCCGCGGCGAGCTGCTGCGCAAATACCCGGCGCTGATCTACGCGCAGAAAGCGCACCTCTACCACGACAAAGACGGCAAAGCCGTGCCCTCGCATCCGCCCGTGCTGGGCGAGGTCGCCACCGATGCCGACATCAAACGGGAGATCAAGTTTCCGATCTTCAAAGGCCAGGTCGATCCCGACATCCGCTTCTTCGGCTTCGACCTGAACGACAAAGAAGCGTTCGGCGCCGAACACCCGCAGGGCGAAGCCGACGACTGGGGCTACTACTTCGTCATCCAGCAGCTGCCGAGCGAGCCGCGCTTCGGCATGGACATCACCTACGAGCCCGACGACGACCCGAGCACGCCGATCACCTGGGACGACCTCGCCTGGGACCACTACCCGGCCGCAGAGCCGTTCATCGACCCCGGGGTCGGGCCGGAAAACTTCCACCCCGCCGGGCCAGGCGAAAGCCTCGGCGAATGGGGGACCGACGCGGCCCGGATGGCCTCGATCCTGTTCCAGCGGCCGGTGATGATCGCCGTCCACGCGAAGGAAATGCTGGAAGGGCTGGAAGTCCCGAAATGAACGCGAACGGCGATCCGCTGGCGGCGGTGCGGCAGGCGCGGGCCGGCCACGAAGCGGCGGGCGCGGCGCTCTACGCGCTCGAACTGCGGCGGCTGGCGCAGGCGCGAGTGTCGCCCGACGAGCTGAAGAAGGCGCAGCAGGCACTCGGCGAGGCGGGGGAAGAGGTGCGTCGCTCGATCGACGAATACATCGGCGGCCGCCCGCCGCAGCAGCTGATCGAATCGATGGAGGACCTCTTCCCGATCCTCCTCCTGCCGCTGCGGGTGGAGACGCGCTGGCGGCTCGCCGAGGACCTCGAACCGGGCGCCACGCCCGAGCTGTGGGTGCGGGTCTTCCCCGACGACATCGCCAAAGTCACCCACGAGAAGGTGCTGACCGAGGCCGAGGTCAAACACGGCCGCGCCTACTGGACGGCGCTCCACGAAGGGAGCGGAGCGGAAGCTGCCTGGACCGGGCTGAGCAAACGCTTCGGCGCCAACCGGGCTGCCTGGGTGGCGCTGCGGACGCGGCCGGAGAACTGGGAAGCGGCCGCGGGCTCTGCCGCCGTCGCGCTCGAATTCCCGACCCCGGAACTGACCAAGCCGGACCCCTGGTCCACCGCGCCGCACACCCGCGTCCTCCCCGACCGCTTCGTGCTGATGGCCTGGCGCGGGGACGAAGTGGTGCATGAGGAAGTCGGCCGCGCGATCGACGACATCGTCTTCCTCGGGCCCTCGCCGCTGGAAGAACACGAGGGGGCGCCGACGATCGCCCAGAGCAAGACCGACGGGAAAATCGAACTCGGCGAACCGATCGCCTGGCTGCGGGACTTCGAGACGGCGGTCGGCGCCGGCCTCGGCTTCCGGATCGCGCTGAGCGAGGCCGACGTCGAAGCGGGCTTCGACCGGCTGCTGGTGCTCGGCATCAAGGGTGCCGCCGACCCTGAAGACACGCGGGCGATGGTCGAGGACCTGATCGAAGGCCACCACTACTCGCTGCCCGGCTTCGCGCTGCTCCCGCAGGGCGCGCCGACGAACAACACCGACGGCAACGAAACCCCCTACACCCGGCCCGGCCGCGACGCGGCGGAAAGCGGCCCGGCCGAGACCGGCCCACCGCTCTTCGAAGCGGCCGCCGAACGGGCGACCGCCAGCGACGGCCAGCGCCTCGCCGACTACCTCGGCATCGCCTACGCGCCGCTCCAGCACGCCGACGGCGCCGACCTCTCAGACCACGCCGAGGCGGTGGCGATGAACCGCGCCCTGTTCGCCGGGACGCTCGGCTACTACCTCGACCAGATGCTCGACGGAGTGCTGGACGCAGACGGCTTCGACGCCATCCGCGCCCATTTCACCGAGCTGGTCGCCGGCCGCGGCGCGCTGCCCGCGATCCGGGTCGGCCCGCAGCCCTACGGGGTCCTGCCGACCAGCGCCTTCCGCCGCTGGGAAAACCTCGGCGAGCGGCCCTCGCGCGGGCGCCCGATGATCGCCGCCGCCCCCGGCGCCGGCTTCGAAGCCGAGCTCCACCGCGTGCTGGCCCTGCTCGACCAGAGATGGGAAGGCCTGGCTTCGGGGCTCGCCACGATCGGCGCCGACGGCAGCGGCGCCGCCAACCTGCTCGAGGTGCTGGGCCTGCAGCCAACCTCGGCGGCGCTCTACCAACGGGTCGGCTACAGCTGGGACTACCTGCACAAGCTCGCCGACTTCACCGAAGGGGGCAGGGACTGGGCCGACGAGGTAAAACGGGAACGGGAAGAACGGACGGCCAAGGAACTCCTCGTCGACCTCGGCTACTCGACCACCGACGCCGAGGGCAGGCCGAAGCCGAACCCGCTGCTGCTGCAGCTGATCTGGCGGCATTACCACACGAAGCTCGACCCGAAACAGCTGATCGACGGGCTGCCGCTCTCGGAGGCCCGCGGGATCAAGGCCTACGACGCCGCCCGGCCGGAAGAAAACTACGTCGACTGGCTGCGGGGCGCCGCCGGCAACGCCGAAGCGCTGGAAAAAGAGGACTTCGGCGGCGACCCGGCGCCCACCGCGGTGCTCTACATGATGCTGCGCTACTCGCTCCTGATGGAGGCCAAGCGCAGCGTCTTCCGCTTCCTCACCGCGCGCGGGGTCGAGGCCGAGGCGCTGGTCCGCTCGCCCAAGTTCATGAACATCGGCCCCGACCCGACGCTCTCGCCCTGGCAGGCATTCCAGGCGCCCGCCAACCTGGTCGTCCCCGGCGAGGCGAGCACGCTGCCGCTTTTCGAGCTGATCTACACGCCGCAGTTCTCGGAATCCGAGGGGCTCTACGTGCAGCAGCAGCTGGACGCGCTGAAGACGCTCCGGGGACTGCCGACGGCGCGGCTCGAGCGGGCGCTCAGCGAGCACATCGACACCCTCACCTACCGGCTCGACGCCTGGCAGTCCTCACTCTTCTGCCGCCGGCTCGAGATGATGCGGGACCTCGACCGGGAACCGAAAGACCGCCGCACCGGCCTCTACCTCGGCGCCTTCGGGTTCCTCGAGAACCTCCGCCCGGCGCGCGGGCGGCGCACCCGCATCCCCGAGGACCGGCTGCCGGAAAAACTGCGCGAAGCGGTGGGCAACCTCTACGTCGAAGAGGACGCCGGCGGCTACGTCCATACGCCGTCGATGAACCACGCGACCGCGGCGGCGCTGCTGCGCAACGGCTACCTCACCCACGCCTCCAAAAGCGAACCGGAAGCGCTGGCGGTCAACCTCTCCTCCGACCGGGTGCGACGCGCCCGCGGCCTGCTGGAGGGGATCCGGGGCGGCCAGTCGCTGGAGTCGCTGCTCGGGGTCCAGTTCGAGCGCGCCCTGCACGACTGGACCACGCGCGCCCCGTCCCCGGTGATCCTCGACCAGCTGAAGCCGGCCTTCCGCACCGCCTTCCCGATCCGCCGCACCCGCGTCCCGCAGGCCGCCGAAGAAGCGGGCGGGGCGGGCGAAGTCAGCGAGGACGACAGCGTCGTCAACGGCCTCGACCTGGCGCTCGACCCGCGGTCATACCCCTATGGGATCGGCGAGCTGTCGGGGCTCGACCTGGCGCAGCGGGGGGCGATCGAACACGAGAAGGACGCGATCGCCGACACGCTCGACTCGCTGCGCGACGTGCTCACCGCCGAGGCCGCCTACCAGCTGGCGCTCGGTAACTTCGACCGCGCCGCGGCGATCGTCCGCGCCGCCGGAGACGGCACCGTGCCGCCCGACGTCGAGGTGCTGGGGACGCCGCGCGGCACCGACATCTCCTTCACCGAGAGGCTGGTCGTCTCGCTGTCCTCAGGCGTAGTCGCGAATCCCTGGCCGGCGGTGGCGATGACGCCGCGGGCGCGGCTGGAGCCGGCGCTGAACGCCTGGCTCGGCGGGCTGCTGGGCGAGCCGACGACGATCCACTGCGCGGTCGCCGCGGTCGACAAAAAGGGCAAAGTGCTGGTCGACGGCGGTGGCCCGATCGAGGGCACGGTGTCGCTCGCCGACCTCGGCGTGCAGCCGCTCGACTTCGTCTACATGGTGCGGCGCCAGCTCGAAGAGAGCGGCATGGCTGAGCTGGAGGCGCGGGTGCGGAGCCGTTTCGCGCACGAACGCGGCCTGCCCGACGGGACGATCGTGCGGGTCGCCTTCGCCGACGCCGGCGGCGGGG
>DATEDJ010000029.1:0-3952 GCA_035281725.1 Solirubrobacterales bacterium | reverse complement strand
AGGATGATGTGGCAGTCGGGGTTGCCGGTGGTGTGGAGGATCGCCGGGGCGCCGGTGTCGTCGATGCCGGCGAAGGCGTGCTGGGCGGCGGCGGCGCGGACCGCGTCGACCGCGACCTGGACGTTGCCGTCGGTGCGGTTCTTGAAGCCGATCGGCATCGAGAGGCCGGAGCCGAGCTGGCGGTGGGTCTGGCTCTCCGAGGTGCGTGCCCCGATCGCGCCCCAGGCGACCGCGTCGGCGATGTACTGCGGGGTGATCGGGTCGAGGAACTCGCAGCCGACCGGGAGGCCGAGCTCGACCACCTCGAGCAGCAGCTTGCGGGCGATCCGCAGGCCGGCGTTGACGTCGGCGGAGCCGTCGAGGTGCGGGTCGTTGATCAGGCCCTTCCAGCCGGTGGTCGTCCGCGGCTTCTCGAAGTAGACGCGCATCACGACCAGCAGGTCGTCCTTCAGCTGCCGCGCCTGGGCGGCGAGGCGGTTGGCGTAGTCGAGCGCCGCTTTCGGGTCGTGCACGCTGCACGGACCGACCACGACCATCAGCCGCGGGTCGCGACCGTGGAGGACGTCGACGACTTCCTGGCGGCCGCGGATGACGGCCTTGGTGCGCTCCTCGCCCAGGGGCAGCTCCTCGATGACCTTGCCCGGTGGGGTCAGCTCGACCACTTTTGCGATCCGCTGTTCACGGACACCATCACGTTTGGCGCCCTGCATGCCGATGATCATTTTCCCTTCGCCTTTCTCCAAAACGCTGCAATCGTAACTTCCCCTGGTCCAAGTGCGGACTCGTGTGTGCGCGAAGTCGCGCAACCGCATGGGCGGCGCCCGGCCGAAGACTGTCTCGGGGCGGCTACGGGCCGCCGGGCCGGACGCCTAGATAAATCGCCAGTAATACGCGGTGAAGGTGCCACGGCCGATGGTCGCGCCAAGCGCGCGATTGGGTTCAGGAGCGGTGGTGGCAGTGCTCTTCACAGCCGTGAGGTTGTACCACTCAGCGCAACAGTTGCGCAAGTGCAGTGAGGAAACGGACGTCCTCGTCCTCGGTGCCGTAGCTGACGCGGATGTGTCCGGCGTCGCCGAGCGGCGCGCCGGCGCGGACCGCGATATCAGCCGCAGAAAGCCCTGCAAGGATCTCCTCTTCGTCGAGGTCGCCGAGGTCGATCCAGGAGAAGTTCGCCTGCGACTCCGACCCCCAGAGCCCCAGCTCGCGCACCCCCTCCTGCACCCGGATCCGCTCGACCACCGTCGATTCGATCCGCGTCAGCACGTCGTCCTGGTGCAGGATCGCCTCCGCCCCCGCCGCCTGGGCGAGCGCGTTGACGCTGAACGGCTGGCGTACGGCGTCGACCGCGGCCCGGAAGTTGGAGGAGCCGAGCGCGTAGCCGACGCGCAGCCCGGCCAGCCCGTAGCACTTGCTGAAGGTCCGCAGGACGACCAGGTTCGGGAAGTCCTTCAGCAGATCGAGCGAGGCGTCCGGGTCGTCGTTGGTCTGGAACTCGACATAGGCCTCGTCGAGGATCACCGTCACCCGCGCGGGCACCTTCTCCAGGAAGGCGGCGATCGCCTCGACCGGGTGATGCGTCGCGGTCGGGTTGTTCGGGTTGCAGACGATCAGCAGCTGGGTCGCCGCGGTCACCTCGGCGGCCATCGCGTCGAGATCGAGCGCGTCCCCCTCGCCGAGCGGCACGCGGATCTCCCGCGCCCCGGTCAGCGCCGGCAGGTACGGGTACATCGAGAAGCTCGGCCAGGCGTAGAGGATCTCGTCACCGGGCTCACAAAGCGCCAAGGCCGCGGCGAGCAGCAGGTCGCAGGAGCCGTTGCCGACCGCGATATTCCCCGGCTGCGATTCGTAGCGGTCGGCGAGCCGGCGCCGCAGCAGCGTCGCGTCGGGATCCGGATAGCGGTTCATCGACGCCGCGGCGCGGGCGATCGCCTCCACCACCTTCGGGTGCGGCGGCCGCGGCGACTCGTTGGAGGCGAGCTGGGCGATCGTCCCGGCGGTGATCGCCTCCGGGGCCTGCCCGGTCGGCACGCCGGCCTGGTAGCCCGGCATCCGCGACAGCTTCTCGGCGTAGGTGACGGTCATCGGCGCAATTGTGGCGGGTCGTCCTACTGCGCGGCGTTCAGATCGGCGCGCAGCTTCTGCGTCTCGCCGATGTAGACGTGCTCGGGGACCGCGTCCTCGGGGGCGTAGTAGTGCAGCATCACCCGGATCACCCGCTCCATCGAGCCCGGCACCGGGATCTCCCGGCAGCAGAGCAGCGGCACCGCCTCCAGCCCCAGCTGCCGCGCCGCGACCGCGGGGAACTCCGCATCGAGGTCGGCTGTGGTGGTGAAGATGCAGCTGACCATCGCCTCGCTCTCCAGCGCATTGCGCTCGATCAGCACCCGCATCAGCTCGGCGGTCGCGTCGAGGATCGCCTCCCGCCCATTCTCCGCCGCCTGCACCGCGCCGCGGAGCGCGAAGAGCCGCCGCTGAGGGCCTTGGTAGCTGCCGAGATCCATGGGCCGCGCATCATCCCAGAGCCGGATTACGCGCGGCTTTCGCCAGCGCACCGGGGCGAGATCCCTTGCGCGGTTCCTTATCCACGTATGAGGGGGATTTCGAACCACGCAACGAACCGGACGGCGATGGCAAGGCTGGCCGCACGCCAGGAAGGCGTGCTGGCACGGAACCAGGTGGAAGCACTCGGCATCACGAGCCGCCAAGTCGACGGGTTGGTCCGGGACGGTCGTCTACTCCCCGTGTTTCACGGCGTCTTCGCGTTGGGGCGCGACGCGCCTGGAGCTCGGGCGCGGATGCGGGCGGCGGCGCTCGCCTGTCCCGGGGCGGTGATCTCGCATCGGAGCGCGGCGGCGCTCCTCGGGATCGGCAAGGAGGCCCCGGTGGTCGTCGATCTCATTCCGACCGTGGAGCGGGGACGGCGGATCGCCGGGATCAAGCCGCATCGCGTGCCCTACCCAGGCCGATCCGAATCGGGCTATGTCCACGGGATCCCGGTCACGAGCGTGGCGCGGACGATCGTGGACCTCGCCGGGACCTATGGGGAGGAGAGACTGCGGGAAACGGTCGAGCTGGCGGCGACGGAGCGCCTGCTCGACCCCAAGGCGATCGACGCGGTGCTCGCGAACGGACCGAAGCGGCGCGGGGCACCTTGCCTGCGCCGCATCGTCGATGAGTGGCGACCAGTGGCCGAGACCGCGAAGCACGCGACCTTCCGCAGCCTCTTCGAGGCGAAGCTCCTGCCGCTCGTCGCCGCGGCCGGACTGCCGCTGCCGCGCTTCAACGCGCCGGTCCGCACTGCGGAGCAAGTCCTCGAGGTCGATCTCCTCTGGGAAAAAGAGCGCTTCGTGGTCGAAGCCGACAGCCGCAAGCACCACGGCATCGAGGTGGCCTTCGAGCGCGACCACCTACGAGCGAGGGAATTGATCGCCGCGGGCTACCGCATCCTCGGCGTCACCTGGCGCGAAGCGGAAACGGAAGCGCCCGCCGTCTTCGCGGTCATCCGCCAGGAGCTTGCCCAGCGGGCGTCCCTTGGGGGCGCGGCGACGGAGGACCGACCTTCCCCACCTCACTAGCAATTAGGTGGGGAAGGTCGGTCCTCCTGACTGCCGGCGCCCGCGGCGCGCAATTCCTCCACCTCGACCTCGGTGAGTCGCCGCGCCTGCCCCTCGCGCAGATCCCCAAGCCTGAGCGGCCCGAAGCCGATCCGCTGCAGCGCCACAACCCGATTGCCGACCGCGTCGACCATCCGCCGCACCTGGCGGTTGCGGCCTTCGCGGAGGACGATCTCGACTTCCCGCTCACCTACAGGGCGCACCTGGGCCGGCGCCGTGGGCCCGTCCTCGAGCTGGAGGCCCTCGCGCAGTCGCGTCAGCTCGCGTTCGGTCGGCGCCTTCTCCAGCCAGGCGCGGTAGGTCTTCGCCACTTCATAGCGCGGGTGGGTGAGGTGGTT
>DATEDJ010000028.1:0-18480 GCA_035281725.1 Solirubrobacterales bacterium | reverse complement strand
GTCCTCGTCGGAGAGCTTGCCGGAGGCGTGGTCGAGTTCGGCGTCGCGGATTTCGCGGTATTTCGCTTCCTTCAGCTCATCGGCCTCGGTCCGCACCATCGCGCCCTTGCGCCGGCTGCGGCTCGGCCAGACGGCGATCAGGGCACCGATCAGGCCGATGATCCCGCCGATCCACATCCACAGCACCAGCGGGTTGATGATCACCTTGAAGGTCGCCGCCGCGTCGCTGGTGACGTACTGGCGGGCGATTTTTTCGGCCGACAGGAGCTGCAGGTTTTCGATCGTGTTCAGCGCTTTCGGCTGCAACGCCGGGTTCGCCTGGGCGGCGCGCATCAGCGCGTTCAGGTCCTTGCACTGCGGCGGCGTCCCCGGGCCCGCGGCGACGCATTTTTCGAAGCCTTTGTCGGCCAGCGCCAATTGATGCTGGACGCCGGTCACGTTCGGCCCCACGGTCACCCAGATGTCGTGCAGCGCCCCGGTCTTCAACCCGACCTCGGTGGTCGCCTCGCCCGCCATGTAATCGGCGATCCCGCCGGTCGCCGCGGCACCGGTCGGGCGGAAGAAGCGGCGGCTGGTTTCCAGCGTGGTCAGGTACTTCCCGTCTTCGCGCACCCGGACGATCGCCCCGATCGTGTACTTCTCGCTGTCGACCTTCACGTAGGGGCGCATGTAGGTGAATTCGCGCCCGTCGACGACCCGCGTTTCGCCCGGTTTCATCGAGACGTTTTCGTTGGTCTGGAAGCTCGAGGAGGCGGCGATGCCGATCAGCAGCACGGCGATGCCGATGTGGACGATGTAGCCGCCGTAGCGCCGCCGGTTGCGGGCGGTCACAGCGAGCAGCGCGCCTCCGAAGTTGCCGCCGGAGGTCTTCTGCCGCGCGTGGGCGCCGTTGTAGAACTCCTGCAGGACGCCCGCGATCGCGAACGCGGCGAAGGTGAAGAGCGCCAGCGCCCACGGCTTGTGGGCGGCGTCGGTGAAGGCCCAGAGCACGACCAAGGTGAGCAGCGCGACCGCCGCCGGGATACGGAAGACCCGCCTCGCCGAGGCCCAGGTGACCCGCCGCCAGGCGAGCAGCGGGCCGATCCCGGTGAACAGCACCAGGAGGATCGCCAGCGGCGTCGTGTACTTGTCGAACCAGGGCGCCGCGAGGGAGCTCTTGTGGCCGGTGAAGAGTTCGGAGATCAGCGGGAAGAAGGTCCCCCAGGCGATCACCACGGTCATCCCGACCAACAGGAGGTTGTTGATCAGGAAGACCGATTCTCGCGATATCAGCGAGTCGATCCGCTTCGGCGATCTAAGGTCGTCGAGGCGGGAGACAAGCAGGAAGGTCGAGCCGATGACGACGATCCCGATCACCACCAGGAGGTAAGGCCCGACCGTGTCGTTGCCGAAGGCGTGGATCGACTGGAGGACGCCGGAGCGCACCAGGAACGTCCCCAGCAGGCACATCGAGAAGGTGGCCACGATCAGGGCCGAGTTCCAGACCTTCAGCATCCCCCGCTTCTCCTGCACCATGATCGAGTGCAGGAAGGCGGTGCCGAGCAGGAATGGCATCAGCGCCGCGTTCTCGACCGGGTCCCAGGCCCAGTAGCCGCCCCAGCCGAGCTCCGAGTAGGACCAGCGGGCGCCGAGCAGGAGGCCGAAGCCGAGGAACGTCCAGGCGATCAGGGCGAAGCGCCGCGTCGCCCGGATCCATTCGGCGTCGACCCGGCGGGTGACCAGGGCGCCGATCGCGAAGGCGAAGGGGATCGTCCAGGCGACGTACCCCGAGTAGAGCATCGGCGGGTGGATCATCATGCTCGGGTGCTGGAGCAGCGGGTTCAGCCCGATCCCGTCTTTGGGGGCCGGGTTCAACGTGTGGAACGGGTTGACGTCGGGCGCGAACAGCATCAACCCGATGAAGAAGGCGCCGATCGTCATCATCACCCCGGTCGCCCAGGGGACGATGTCGCGCAGCTTGCGGCGGGTCGAGTAGAGCGCGAGCGAGGCGGCGGTCGAGAGCACGAACGCCCACAGCAGCAGCGAGCCTTCCTGGCTCGACCACATCGCCGCCAGCTTGTAGAACATCGGCGTCTCGATCGACGAGTGTTCGGCGACGATGTTGAAGGAGAAGTCGTTGGTCGCGAAGCTGACCTCGATGATCACGATGCAGGCCAGCAGCAGGAAGAAGACCGCGTAGACGCCGCGGCGGGCAAGCGTGACGCGACCGTCGTCGTGGCGCCAGACGACGGCGGTTACGGCTGAGGCTGCGGCGACGAAGAACGCGAGCGCCAGCAGCGCGTGGCCGACGTCAGCCATTGGTGCCAGAAGATTCGCTACCGGCGCTGGCGGATTCGCTCGCGTTCGTAGTGAACTTCGAGGGGCACTTCGTGATCAGCGTTTCCGGTTCGCCGACGAAGGTGCCGTCCTTGACCGCGCCTTCGAGGACGATCTCGCGGCCGCCGCGGAACGGGTCCGGGATCGCGCCGCTGTAGCTGACCGGGATCGCGCTGCCGCCGCCCCGATCTTCGACTTCGAACTTGATGCCTTCACCGACCTGCTTGATCGAGCCGGGGACGACTTTGCCGTTCATCTCGGTCTTGGTGCCCGGCGCGGTGGTGAGGACCTGGGACGGTTCCTTCGCCTGCGTCGAGGCGGAGAAGCTGGTGTAGATCAAAGCCACCGCGAGGATGACGGCCACCGACAGCGCTACGACCAGCCGTATCTTGCGCTTGCGCGAGGGATCCACGTCGTCGTGCATTATCGCAAGCCCGCTCGGCGCGTACATCAACGTCTGTTAAAGATGTCGCCGTGCCGCCTGGAGAGCCAGATTCCGGGACCGAGAAACCGGTCCTCCTGATCACCGGGGCGAGCAGCGGGATCGGCGCCGCGACCGCCCGCCTGGCTGCCGATCGGTATCGCCTCGTCCTCGCGGCGCGGCGGCGCGAGGCGCTCGACGACCTGGCCGCCGAACTGGGCGGCGAGGGAGCGGCGCTGGCGGTGGAGTGCGACGTCACCAAATGGGACCAGGTCGAGGCGCTGGCGGCGCGCGCGCTGGCGGAGTTCGGCCGCATCGACGCGGTCTTCGCCAACGCCGGCTTCGGCGCGACGCGCGGCTTCCTCGAGGAGTCGGTGGAGCACTGGGAGTCGATGGTGCTGACCAATGTGCTGGGACCGGCGCTGACGATCCGCGCCACCCTCCCCCATATGCTGGAGCGCGGAGATGGCCACTACCTGATCACTAGCTCGGTGGCCGGGCGACGGGCGCTCCCCGGCTCGCTCTACTCGGTGACCAAGTTCGCGGCGACGGCGATGGGCGAATCGCTGCGCCAGGAGCTCCGCCAGATGCACGAGAACGAGAAGATCAAGGTGACCCTGATCGAGCCGGGGATCACCGACACCGAGTTCTTCGACAACGGCGCCCCCGAGTGGGCGCTTCGCGACGAGGACATCGCCCGCGAGGTGCTCCACGCCCTGACCGCGGCGCCGGGGGTCGAGATCAACGAGATCCTCGTTCGGCCCACGGCCCAGCGGGGTTGACGGCGCGATTCGAGGCCCAGTTGGTTGGGGACGGCGGGCCCGGGCGTCTCGGAGGCGACCCGGGCAGGCTGAGGCCGCCTCCGAGACGCCCGGGACGGGGAGTTTTCGGGAGGGGACACGCTTCGGTGCGCGTCCCGGGAGGGTCGATCCTGCGCTGCAAGCCTTGATGTTGCTATAGCCACATCAAAGCTTGCAGCGCGTATCCGGGGCCGACGTGGGAGCCCGAAGGCGCACGTCCCTGCGCCAGAAGGACCCCGCATCGTGACGCGCGCCCCTCGAAAGTCCGCACCTCCCACAGACCCGGCCATCTCGGAGGCGGCCTCAGCCCGCCCGGGCCGCCGCCGAGATGGCCGGGTCCCTTGCCTGTCCCGTCAGCGACCGAGCAGGGCGCGGACGAGGCGCCAGTAGGTGCGCAGCGCCAGGCGCGCCGGGGTCGAGCGGGCCACCTCGGGGATGAAGGGGGAGTCGAGATCCGCGGTCAGCGCGGCGGCGAACTCGCCGGCGCTGACCCGGCGCGCCCGCTGGATCTCGCGTCTCTCCCGCAGCAGGCGCGGCAGCCACGCCACCGCTTCGGCGTCGGCGCGCAGCTTCTGCCCGCCCCAGCCACCCGCCATTGAGGCGAGGAGCAGCGCCGCCTCGGTCGCCAGCAACGCAGGGGCGAGGAGCGCCACCAGTGCCCCCGGGTAGACGCGCACCAGCGTCGCCAGCCGGTTGCGCTCCAGCCAGCGCCACTTGTTCTGGGCCGAGGCCGTGAACTCGTAGTCGTGGGCGACTACGGCGCGCGGCTCGATTCCCACCGTCTCCCCCGCCAGCAGCAGGCGCAGCGAAAGGTCGACGTCCTCGTGGTACATGAAGAAGCGCTCGGCGAAGCCGCCCAGCCGGTGCCAGACCTCCAGCGGCACCGCCAGGCAGGCGCCGGAGCCGGCGGTCACGGCGCTCGGCCCGGGCGCCGCGGCGAGCGGCTCGTCATGCATCCCGGCCCAGACGACCCCGGTGAAGTGGACTGGGTTGCCGGCCGAGTTGATCGTCGTCCCGTCGGCGCCGGCGACGAGGCCCTGCCAGGCCGACCAGCCACGCCCCTCGAGCCAGGGCCGGCGGATCGCCTCCCCCCACCCCGGCAGCGGCATCGCGTCCGGGTTGAGGATCACCAGCAAGTCGCCGGTCGCAGCGCTCGCGCCGACGTTGGCGCCGCCGGCGAACCCCCGGTTGCGCCCCATCTTCACGATCTGCGCCGCCGGCGCCAGCTCCCGCGCCGCCGCCGCCGAGTCGTCGGGAGAGTCGTTGTCGACGACGATCAGCTCGTCGCCCTCGCGCAGCTCCGCCACCAGCGGCGGCAGCGTCCGGCGCAGCTCGGCGCTCGAGTTCCAGGCGACGATCAGGACTGAGACGGAAGGGCGCACCGGCGCGGAGGCTAATCAGCCCGCCGCGCCGGCGCCCATCCGAGCCCTCCCCAGGGCCCCACTTGGACTACTTCTTGCCCCCGCAATCGGCGATGTTCAGACGAAGCTGGTTCGTCTTCATCGTCTTGCCGTTCTGACCCTTCATGTTGAGGATCGCCAGCTGCGGGCTCTTGCAGAGGTTGGTCGAGTTCTGCAGGAGGCTCTTCTTGCCGCCCTTCATTTCGAGGATGAGCGACTTCAGTGGCACGTCCGGGGTGTTGTTGAACACCGTCTTCAGCCCCCCGTGCTGTGAGCTGATGACGCCGTCGAGCTGGATGTTGATCTGGCCGTTCAGGTCCGCCAGCAGGTCCGGAAGCTTGTGCTTGGAGGACACCAGGTAGACCGGCCCCTTCAACTTCTGCTTCAGCAGCGGGCTGCTCGCTTCGGCGTGCCCGTAGATCGAGTTCTTCGGGCATTGCTTCGCCGCCAGCTGGACCCTCGTGCAGATCGTCTTGATGTGACCCTGGTCGAGGAACAGCGAGTGCGGCAGGTTCAGCGCCGTGCGGGCGATGTTGGCATCGCCCGTGCGCGCCTTCACCACGACCCGGATCTTCGGGTTCTTGGCCCGCGTCGTGCCGCCCGAGATGCGGGCGTTGAACGAGGGCTTGAACCCGAGCTTGTTGCAGTTCGTGGCCTGCCATGGCGCACTCACCGCATAGCTGCTCCAGGCCGCCGCGTTGGCCGGGTTGGAGCCACCGCCGTTGATCGTCCCGGCCACCGCACCGGCGGCGCAGTTGGTCGGATTGATCATGAAATTGTGGCGGTTGACGTTGACGTCGATCGAGCGGATGTCCAGCTTGACCCCGCCGAAGACGTTCGGGATCGGGTCGGACACCGCGTTGATCTGGGCGGTCAACGGGTTGACGTTGAGCGCCACCCGGACGACCACGGTGCCGAGGTCGAACGGGCCCGACACCGCCGGGGTGACGATCGCCATCGACAGCGGCGCCCCTTTGTAGGGGCCGGCGAGGTACGCCGTGCCCGGCAGGCTGAACGGCGCGTTGCCGCTGCCCGAGAGGGTCGTCACCTGGCCGATCGCGCTTTCACCCGGGCAGCTGGGTTTCGCCTGCTGCGTCCGGCCCGCGCTTGCCGCCGCGGCGGCCAATTCGGCTTCCCCGCAGTAGGGGATCCCGGCCAGTCGCCCGACCAGGCCCTTGGGCAGGGTCACGTTGACGACTTTCAGCTCCTGCTGACCGTCGGTGCGACCGATGTGGACCTGGAACGGCGAGTACTTACCCGCTTCCATCGAGTCCGACTTGACCGTGTAGCTCGGCGTGAATTTACGTTCGCCGAGGCTGGTCGGGCAGGCACCGCCACCGGGGACGTTGGTCAGCGTCGTATTGGCGGTCGGTTTGTTGTGGTCCGGGTTTTCCGACCACGGCGTGAATTCGGTGGTCGTCGTGTTCGTCCCACAGGTCGGCGGCGAGGTCAGGATCCCCTTGTCTCCGCCGAAGAAGTGGAGGCGGAAGTTGCGGAACGTGGCCTGCGGATTTTCCGGCACGATTGCGGTCAGCTGACCGGTGTTCCCGTTCGGGAAGACCTTCCCCTCCAACCGCACGTTCACCCCATAGCGTTCCGAGAACGCGTGGATGAAGATCCGGAACTGTTCGCCGGATTCGAAGGCCCCCGGCCCGTTTTTCAGCGGTGCGCCGACGTAGACGTCGCCGAACAACGAGTTGGGCGGCAGCGAGGGAGTCTGGACCTCGACCGTGCCGATTTTCGAGGCTTCCGGGCATTCCACCGGGATGTTGGTGTGGTAGTGGAACTGTTCGTCGCTGCACGACTGGAGGCCGTTGCTCGCCGACGGGTTGATCCCCATGCCTTCCGGCAAGGTGACCTTGGCGACCTTCAGATACGAGTTGGCGATCGGCGCGGTCGGATCCCAGGGGATCCCGACGTCGACGGTCGTCGGTTCCGGGCTGTCGACGAATTTTCCGCCGTCCGCGCTGACCGTGATTTCAGGGTTGAACGGGACGTTCGCGCAGCCGGTCGCACCGGTCGGCGTGGTGTAGCTGGCTTCGGTGCTACTTGCTTCGGTTTCGTAAGGAGGCCCCTGCGTATCCAGGTTCAGCTTCGTGACCTGGCCACCGGCGCAGTTGCTCGGCATCGTCAGGTAGGTCCCATCAGTGAACGGGTTCAGGTTCCCTTCTTTCGCGCTGAAGAAGACCAGGCGCGACTCGATGATCGGTGGACTTTTGGCCGACGGCGGATGGATGTCACTGATCGTGAAGGTGACGTGCTGGTCGACCGGGCTCAGCGAGCCGACGATGAAGGTCGGACCACCTTCGGTCAGGAAACCGACCATCGAAGGCACTTCGTTGAACGGCACCAAGTTGTAGACCGGCAGTGCGACGCGGGCCTGGAGGCATTCGCCTTTGACCGGCGTTTTTTCTTCGCATTTGTTCGCGATCGGCGTTTCCGCCGCAACGGTTAGGTAATTGACGCCAACCAGCGACTGCGGTGGGCAGGCACCTTTTTCGAGCTGCGCGACTTCACACTGGGGCAGCGCTTCGGGGTTGACGCTCAGGCCTTCCGGCGTGTTGACGACGATGTCTTTCAGGAACGAGGTCGGGAACCCACCGATGCCGAACAATGAAGGGTAGGTGTCGATCCTGAAGTCGGTGATCCCGTAGTTCGGATGGCCGCCAGCCTGGGTGAAGAGTTTTTCGGGAGTCGAGCCTTTGCACTGGGTGGCCGGGGGCGTCAGGGTTTTTTCGATGCCGGGTTCTGGCACCCCGAGCGTGGCCGGCAGGTCGGCGTTTTCTTTACAGGTCAGCGATTCCCATCTCTGGACCCCGACCGCGGCGTTGGCGGTCGACGCCACGAAGACGGCGCCGAGAACGCCAACCGCGATCACAAGCATTAGACGTCTCACAATCAATCCTCCTCCGGTCGATGCGGTCGGTTTCCGGTGCACGTCACTTGCCGCGCGGCAGCTGCACCGCGCGGTTCGAGGTCTGACTCTTCGGGCTACTGGAGTCGTTCAACACGAACTGTCCGCTGAGCGTCTTCGGTGGGTTGGGCCCGGCGAGCAGGTTCTTGATCAGGTTCTTGCCCGCCTTGGTGAGCGGCACGCGGACCGTCACGGTCTTGCCCGCGTCGATGGAGTAGGAGCCGTTGACCAGCGTCGTACGCTTCTTCGAGCCCTTCTGCTTGACCGAGAACGAGAACTTGCCCGAGCACGCTCCCTCGCCACCGCACTGCAGCGGAACGCCGAACTGGCTGCGGGTGGTGGTGAGCTTTCCGGCGAGGGTGCCGGTGCCGATCTTCTTCGGCGGGGGCGGGGTCACCAGCGGCGTCGTGCCACCGCCGCCCGAGCCGCCGCCGCTCGATTTGGTTTCGAATTCGGCCGCGAGCGTGTACCCGGCCGGGACGACCTTCGCCTGCGGCGTTTCCACCAGACCACCGAGCGAGCCGGGCTGGTCCATCACCGGCAGGCGCAGTTCCAGGTCGTTCACGGTGACGTTCGCCTGCAGGTTGGAGAAGCGCCCATAGGGCATGTCGTTGGGCAGGAGTTCCAATACCGCTTCGTGGCCCGCGGCGAAGTGGTAGGCCTGCGGGTGGAGCTGGAAGACGATTTCCTGGCTGCCACCGACCGGTCGGTAGAGGCCGCGGGCGACCAACCTCTCGGTCCCTCCCGGGGAGGCGTCGAGGAGCCGGGCGGCGATCTCCGAGTTCGGGCTCGGCGATTCGACGTCGGCGATGATCGTCGGCGACCCCATCAGGGTGAAGCCTCCGCCAGGCGCGGGTTCGAGGCGGTATTCGGCAAAATTTTCTTCTTCTTCTTCTTCTTCGTCTCTTTCGGGAACTTCAACGCACGGGGTTTTCGCCCCGACGATCGGGTCGAAGGCGCCGCCCGATTCCGTTGGAACCTGTTCTTCGGCGGGCGTGTCGTGCCCGATCGTCTGTTCTTCTTCCGTCCAGGCGCTGATTTCTCCGGGCTGGAGCCCGGCCCAACCGGCCGCTTTGAAGGGGCCTTCGGACGCTGCCGAGCTGGGGCAGGTCGTGGTCAGTGCTTCGACGCTCGAGCTCGGCGTAGGACCTTCGCCCTTCAGGTAATGGGCGAACCACGCTTCGAGTCGGTCCTGGAAGAGGGCAACGTCGGCCGGCTTGTTCTGGCTGCGCGAGTGCCCGTAGTCGGCGAAGAACAGCGAGATCGGATCGCTCGGATACTGCGCCCGCGTCCGCTGGTAGAAGCGGAGCGCTTCGTCGGCCGGGAAGAGGTCGTCGTTCCAACCGCTCTGGAGGAGAGTCGGTGACGGCGCCTCCGAGTGGTCGATGTAGAACGACGAGTGGTAGGTCGTCAGCTGTTCGATCATCGCGTTGACGCCCGGGTCGCTGTAGGGCTCACCGGCGAGCAGTCGTTCGCGCCAGCCCGGAATGTTTGCTTCAGGATCGGTTTTGGAGTATTTGCCGATAGCCAGCCCAGTCTGGTAGAGCGCTTCGGTGTAGCTGTATTTCATGACCCCGATCGGAGCTTTGCCGGACGGGCCGCGGTAGCTCGATTCAGTCACGTAGTCGAGGTTGCGACCGTTCGGTGCCAGCGCGTAGGCGATGTCCGTCCACGCCCACTGCGGCACCGTGGCGGCGATTTCCATCGGTTCGCCGTCTGGGCTTTCCCAAGGAACCAGTTCGCCGTTCGGCATCATCTCGCGATTGCGAAGCGCGCCCAGGGCCACGGAGATGCCGCCGCCGTAGGAGGCGCCGGTGGCGCCGACTTTGTCGGGCTCGGCGATGCCTTCGTCGGCCAGGACCGACATCAGGTACTGGGCGTCGCGAACTTCGTAGCGATCGTCCATCAGGTGGTTGTAGCCTTTTTCACAGGCTGGTCCGCCAGCTTCCGGGTCGAGTTTGCCGCACGACTCGCCCCAGCCGCGGTCGGTCATGCTGAAGACCGCGTAGCCGCTTTCGGCCCAGTGCTGGATGCGGGGGTCTTTCTGCTGGAACGTCAGCCCCGGTGCTTTGACGGGTTCCGGTTCGACGGTGGTCAACCCCTGCTTCGACCCGCCCCAGCCGTGGAAGTCGCCGATCAGCGGATAGGGACCTTCGGTGCCGCCCGTTTCCGGCGGCAGGAACACGTTGACGTCGATTTTCGTCGTGTGGTCCCAGGTCGGCACTTTGCCGCTGCAGGCGCGGATGTTCCCGTTCAAGGGTTGGGCCGTGCAGGTGACTTCCCCTTCGTAGACCGATGGGAATGCGGCCTGCGCCGACGGCGCGACCACCAATGCCACCACTACCGCGAGCGCGGCCAACAACCCTCGATAAGCCTTCATCCGATTCAAGTCCTCCTCCGCGACGTCAGTGACGCCACCATGAAACGTGTTGACGAAAAAAGTTCGGTGGGACGACGGCACGCGAACGCGAGCCGGTCAGCCCTTTGCGGCGATTCCGGCCTGTGCCCTCCCCAGGGCCACTCCCGAACGCCTGACCATCAATTCCCTCCTCCGTTAACGCAATTCCCCACAAGCGATAACGCCGCCCCTGCGTGGCGGTACTACTTCTCCCTGGCACTGCTCCCATGGCTCACACTAGCGCCATAACCGGGCGAATCAAGCCCACCGGATAAAGAAAGTCGGATCGGATTGCCGATCCGACTCACCTATTTTTTGGTACCGGCCTTATGCTTCTTGTGCTTCTTCGCCTTCGGCTTCTTGCCGCAGGGGGTCTGGATGCGGACGTGGCGATTGGCCTTCTTGCCGTTCTGGCCCGTCAGCCGGATGATCCCTTTAACCGGCTTGGCGCAGAGGTTGGTCGACGCCTGCAGGAGGCCGTGTTTGCCGCCCGGCAGGGTGAGCACGAACTTGCTCACCGGGAGGTCGGGGATGCTCGCGAAGGTGGTGCGGATGCCGCCTTTGAAGCTGTCGATCCTGCCGTCGAGATCGATGTTCACCTGGCCTTTCAGGTGGGCGACCATGTCCGGCAGGGTGTTGTTCGAGGAGCGCAGGACGACTTGGCCTTCGAGCGGATCGGAGAGCAGAGGCGACCAGGCGCGCGCGTAACCGTAGACCGATTTCGTCGGGCATTGTTCGGCGGCGAACTGGGGGCGCGTGCAGACCGTGCCGAGGCTCGACTGGTCAAGGAAGATCGCGTGCGGCAGGGCGACCGAGGCGAGTTTCGTGTTGGCCTGGCCTTCCTTGGTGATCAGGGTCGCCCTCAGTTTCGGGTGCTTGGCGCGGCGGGTCTGGCCGAAGAGGCGCAGCTTCAGCTTCGGCGTGAAGGCGAGGTCCTGGCAGCCTTGCCCTTCGAACGGATCGGAGACGGCGACGGAGGACCAGGCGGCCGGATTGGTCGGGTCGCCAGCGCCGCCGAGGACCGTCCCGACGACCGCCGATTTCTCGCAGTTGGTCCCGTTGAGAGTGAATCCCTTGCGGTTCAGGTTCACCACGATCGAGCGGATGTCGAGCTTCACGCCGCCGAAGACGTCGGGGATTTCGGCGCTGGCCGAAGCCTGTCCGGTTTCCGGGTCGAGGCTCAGCGGCGCACGGACGACGACGTTGCCGAGGTCGAACGGGCCGGCCACCGCCGGGGTGATCACGACCACCGAGAGCGGCGCCCCTTTATATGGACCGGAGAGGTAGACCTTGCCGTTGATCGACAGCGGGTTCGACCCGGTGCCGGCCTGGATCGTCGCCACGCCGATTTCGCTTTTCGCGCTGCAGGCCGAGTTCTTTTCCTGTTCGGCGCCCGAGGTCCGCAGTGCCGCTTCGTATTCCTTTGGCTGGCAGTAGGGGATGCCGGCGAGTTTCGCCGTCGCCCCCGGCGGCAGCGTGACGTTGAAGCCTTTGATCTCCTGCTGGCCTTCGTTGCGGGTGATTGTCAGCGTGTAGGGCGTGTAGGTGAGCGCCTTGGCGGTCCCCGGCTTCGCCGTGAAGCCCGGTTTGAACGGCCGTTCTGCCATCGTCCTCGCGCAGGGCGCCCCGCCCGGCGCCTGGGTCAGTTTCAGTTCGGTGGGGCCGGTCGGCGTCGTCGCCCCGGTCGAGTACGGGACCGCGCTCGAGGTCGCGGTGTTGGTGCAGAGCGGCGGGCTCGACAGCACCGGGATCGCGTGTTTCGCCTGCGGCCCGAAGGTCAGCGTCGCCGAGCTGAACGCGACCTGCGGCAGTTCGGCGAATTCGCCGCTGATCTGGCCGGTGGTCGGGTTCGCCTTGATCCGTCCTTCCTCGCGGACCTGGACCCCGTAGCGGGCCGATTCGGCGTTGAAGAAGATCCGGTACTCCTGCCCCGAGACCGGGTCGCGGCTCTTTTGCGTAGCCAGGTAGACGGGGCCCTTGAGCGAGCCGGCGGGCAGCTCCGGCGCTTCGATCGCGATCGTCCCGATCTGCGATTCCGCCGGGCAGCTGGTCGCGGCTTTCGACTGCAGCGGGAAGGCACTGTCGGGGCAGAACTTGAGCCCGGGCGCGGTCGCCGGGTTGAGGCCGGTGTAGGCGGGCAGCGTCACGTTCGCCGACTTCACGGTCGAGCTGTTCAGTTCCGCGGCGCCCGTGTGCTGGGGGATGTCGAGGGTCACCGAGACCGGCACCGAGGAGTCTGTCGGCCCGTTGGCGACCGCCGCCACCGCCGGCGCGAACGGCACCGCGCCGCAACCGGAGATCGGCACCGGCGGGGTCGTTTTCTGCGGTCCGGCGGTCGCGCCCGCCTGGCTTTCGAGTTCGAGCAGGCTGCTCGAATTGCCGTTGCAGGGGCTCGGCAAGGTGAGGAAGTTGCCGCCCGCCTGACCGTTGAAGACGAGCCGGTTCCTCTGCAAGGGCGGGAAGGCGGCGATGTTGTTGATGTAGAAGGCCTCGTGATAGTCGCCGGCCCATTCGATCGACGTTTCGAGGTAGACGAACTCGCTGATCAGTCCGATCCCAAGCACTTCGAATTTGACGTGGAAGCCGAACAGTGCTGGTTCTCCGTTTTTCGGCTCCAGGTCGTAGACGGGGAATTCGAGCGGGCCGATCGGCAGGCCGAGCACCTGCGTGGTGACGAAGCTGGATCCAACTTTGCTCGGTCCACATTCGGCGTCATTCGCTTCGAAGGTCGCCACCGGGCACTGCGGGACGGCCTGCGGATTCACGTTCAGGCCCTCAGGCAGTTCGACTTTGACTCGTTTGGCCTGGTCTCCGCCTTCGACGTTGACCGTGAAGTCGGTGACGCCGAAGTTCGGATGACCAGCGGCCTTCGCGAAGAATTCGCTCGACGCCCCGGCGTAGGTACAGCCTGACAGCGCACAGGTGCCGGCTTCCCAGTTGCCGATCCCGATCGCCGACGCCGAGCTCGCCCCGAAGGCGGCGACGAGCAGCGCGACGAGCGCCGTCGTCACGGCCACGGCTACAGAGTTCCGTGCAGTCCTCCTCATGCTTGCGCGTCCTTACCCATCTATGTCCGCTCGAAAAACAACCACGTATTTAATTGTGGTTGCCCTTCCCTTTCGCGTGCTTGGCCTTGGCCTTGTACTTGCCATGGCAGGCGACGACGCCGAGTGGCAACCGGCGCTTCTTGAAGGTCTTGCCGTTCTGGGCGAGGAAGTTGAGCTTCGCGAAGTACCTGTGTTCGCAGAGGTTGCGCGAGTTGACCAGCAGGCCCTTCTTGGCGCCCTGCATGGTCAGGGTGAAGGTGCTGACCGGGACGTCGGGGATCGGCGAGAAGGTGGTGCGGATGCGGTGGTGCTTGCCCGACTTGATCACGCCATGCAGGCGGATCTCCACCTGACCGTGCAGGTCGGCGAGCAGGTCGGGCAGCGTGTGATTGGAGGAGACGAGGTAGACCGGCCCGGCGAGTGGGTCGTCGAGCAGGGGCGAGCTGGCCTTCGCGTAACCGTAGACCGAGCCTTCCGGGCATTCCTGGGCGGCGAGCTGGACCCGGGTGCAGATGGTTTTGATGTGGCCCTGGTCGATCATCTCGGAGGGCGGCAGGGTCACCGTCGCGCGGGCGATGTTGGCGTCGCCTTCGCGCGCGGTCAGCGTCGCTTCCACCTTCGGGTGGCCGGCGCGGCGGGTCTGCTTCTTGCCGCCGAGGAAGCGGATCGCAAGCTTCGGGCGGAAGTCGAGCGCCTGGCATTTCGAGGTCTGGAACGGCACCGCGGTGGAGACGCTCGACCAGGCGGCCGGGACCGCCGGGTTCGCCCCTCCGCCGGCCACCGTCGCGGTCGAGATCAACTTGTCGCAGCTGGTCGGGTTGAGGGTGAATTCCTTCTTCGACAGGTCGACTGCGACCTGGCGGATGCTCAGCTGGGTGCCGCCGAAGACGTCGGGGATCGGGTCGGAGACGGCGGTCACCTGGGCCGATTCGGGATCGACGAACAGCGCCACCCTCACCACGACCGTGCCGAGGTCGAACGGGCCGGCCGTGGCGGGGGTGATCACTGCCAGGGAAAGGGGAGCCCCGTGGTAGGGACCCGAGAGGAAGACCTTGCCGGTGATCGACAGCGGCGTCGCCGCAGTTCCCGCCTGCACGGTCGCGGTGCCGACTTCGCTCTTCGCCGGGCAGCTCGATTTGGCCGCCTGAGAGGCGCCGCTGGTGGTCGCGGCGGCGGCGATCTGGCTCGCCGGGCAGTAGGAGACGCCGGCGAGCTTGCCGATCATCCCCGGCGCCAGCGCGACCGTCGCGCCTTTCAGCTCCTGCTGGCCGTTGGTGCGGCCGATCGCGATATGGAGCGGGCTGTAGGCGCCGGCCTGGTCGCTCTTCGGGGCGATCGCGACCGAGGGGGCGAAGGCCCGCGCGGCAGGACTCGCCGCGCAGGCCGAACCACCGGGGGTGGATTGGAGGACGAAGGACTGGGACGGGGTCGCCGGCGCGTTGCCCGAGTACGGGGTCATGCGGGCGGCGCTGGTGTTGGGACCGCAGGTCGGCGGGCTGCTGAGCACCGAGCGCTGCCCGCCGACGAAATCGAGCTTGAAGCTGGTGAAGGGAACCTGCGGGACTTCGGTGATCGTCGTCGTCAGCTGGCCGGTGGTCGGGTCGGCGGCGACGTGGCCGATTAGCCGCACGTCGATCCCGTAGCGGGCAGAGGCGGCGTCAATGAAGATCCGGTACTCGTTGCCGGAGAGCGGGTCGGTGCTTTCCTGCTTGCCGATGAAGACGGGGCCTTCGAGGTTCCCTTCCGGCAGCGCCGCCGAGGCGATCGTCGCGGTGCCGATCCGCGACTCGGCCGGGCAGCTGATCGCCTGGGTCGAGTGGAGGACGAACTGGTTGTTGTCGCAGGTCTTCAGGTTGTTGACCGCGGCGGCAGCGGAGGGATTGATCCCCATCCCCACCGGCAAGGTGAGCGAGGCCGCCTGGGTGGTCGAGTCGTCCTGGCCAGTGGCTTTCTGGATGTGCGGGACGGCGACCGTCACCTCGGCGGGCGCGGGCGAGTTGGTTTCCGCGGTCCCCGGAGCGACGGCGATGGTTGGCGTGTAGGGGATCGTGCTGCAGCTTTTCGGCGAGGTGCCGGGCGGGATCGGCGACTCGAGGTAGGCGCCGGCGCCGCTCGGGAACTGCTCCCCTTCGGCGAGCTCTTTATATGAGGCGGCGCGCAGCAGGGTCGAATATTCGCTGCCCGATTCGGTGAAGGCCTGGCCGTGGCAGGTGCTTGGCGTGGTGATGAAGGTGCCGTCGCCGGCGCGACCGTTGAAGACCAGTCGGTTCTTCAGGATCGCGCCTTCGATCAGTTCGATCGGCAGGGCGCGCGGCACCGCGATCGTGAAGCCCTCGTGGTAGTCGCCGCTCGAGGCGATGTCGCCTTCGAGGAAGACTTCGTTGCCCGCTAGTTCGAGTCCGAACCGGGCCGCCTCCCCCTGTTTCGGCACCACGTTGTAGACGTTGACCGCGGTCACGCCGGGGATCGGTGCGATCGGGATTCCGACCAGCGGCTCGGAAGCGGTGACGCCGCTTTCACCGACCTTCGACGCGGCCGGGCAGCCGGAGGCCCCGGCTTCGAAGACGGCGATCGGGCAGCGTTCGGTGGCGCCCGGGTTGACGGCAAGCCCGACCGGCAGCTCGACCCGGACGTAAGCGAGTTCGGCCGTCGGTTCTTCGGTCCCGGGCAAGAGCCCGGGTTTGTGGGCGACGATGAACTGGGTGAAGCCGAAGTTCGGGTGGGCGGCGGCTTCTTCGAAGAAGTATTCGCCCGCGTTGCTTTCGACGTTGCAGAAGTCGGCTGGGTTGGGGTCGGTGATCGCCGGTTCTTTCTTGCAGGTCCCCGCCTGCCAGCCCGAGTCGAGTTTCGGTTCGTGCGGGTTGCTTGGCGCGATCACCGAAGCGGTGTTGGCGGCCGCGACCGCGGGTAGCGCCCCAAAGACAAGGGCGATACCGACGCAGATCACCGAAAAAGACGGACCGGCGATCATGGCGTCGCCAGACGCCGGATCTCTCCTCCAGAAGAGCATCGTGTGCAACATTACCCGAAAATTGGTACCTGAATCAATAATTTTTGGTAATGTCGGTGCGTGGCCGGAGAAAACTGGGTACATAGGGAGCACGTCAATGGCAATGGAAATGGAGTCGCAGACCTGATGGCCAAGGGCAAACCGACCAGCAACGGCACCCACGCGAATGGGGCCACCGGAAACGGCGCGCGCTCCACGGGAGGGTCGATACCGGTCGACTGGGAACGCCTCGCCCGCGCCACCGCCCACCCGCTCCGAGTCTCGATCCTGGAAATCCTCGGCATCGACGGGGGCCGTGTCCTCTCCCCCAGCGACCTCAGCCAGGAGCTGCAGATCCCGCTCAGCAACACGAACTACCACGTCACCGAGCTCGCCAAGGCGGGCCTGATCGTGCTCGTGCGCCAGCGCGCGGTGCGCGGCGCGACCGAGCACTTCTACACGCTCCCCGAGGCCCTACCCAAGGTCGAGGCCGAGGGCGCGACCACGGCCGAGCCTGCCCAGGTCTGAGCCGTCCGCCGACCCATCGGGGTCGGAGTCGTCGTCGCGCACATCGATCTTCGTCGTCGCCAGCCGGCGCACGGCGAAGTACACCGAGGTGGCCAGGATCAGGCTGACCCCGCCGGTGCCGAGGCCGAGACCGCCGCGGTGCGGGGACACCGCGAGCCAATCGGCGACCGACGCGCCGAGCGGCCGGGTGAGGACGTAGGCGATCCAGAAGGCGAGCACCTCGTTCAGACCGAACCACAGGTAGCCGATCGCCGGGATCGCGATCAGCGCCGCGAACAGCCAGATCGAGCCGAAGAAGCCGATGTGGAGGCTGGTCGCGGTCATGTCGCCGGCGGCGGTGCCGAGGGCGAAGGTGGCGAGGACGGTCGCCCAGTAGAACACCTCGCGGCGCGGGGTGTAGATCGAGTGGATCGAGAGCGTCCCCTCGACCCGGTGCCAGGCCAGGAAGATCGCCGCGAGGACGACCGCGTAGAAAACCGTCGACGCGGTGTAGGGGATGCCGGCGCCGACGTGGAGGGCGTCGGCGGCGGAGGTGCCGAAGACGGCGACCATGACGACGACCGCCCAATAGGTCCAGGCCTCGTAGCGGGTGGCGCGGAACTGCCGGCGCAGCGTCCAGACCAGGAGGGCCAGCATCAGCGGCACCGCGATCGCCGGGCCGAGGAAGCCGTTCATCCAGTCGGAGGTCGACTCCCCCATTGCGGTCGTCGCCACCTTGGTGAGCCAGAAGAAGGCGATGATCTCGGGGACCTTGGCGGAGAGGGAGCGAGACTTCAGCGAGGAGAGGGAAATAGGCATGGCGGGGCAAGCTAGGCGCGGCCGCTAAACCGGCAGTGAGCGGGAACTAAGTGCGGGATGAGAGGCCCGAGCGGAGGCCCCGAGCCGTGGGCTCGCCCCTAGAACCTGTCTCAACCCGGCGGGCGGCGGGCGGGGGTGGCACTGGAGGGCCGATCCACGGCCGGGTGCGTTCCGCTGTTCCTTATGGTCGCCTGCCGACCATAAGGAACAGCTGGCGGGACGGTGCCAGGAACAGCTGGCGGGACGGTGCCAGGAACAGCTGGCGGGACGGTGCCAGGAACAGCTGGCGGGACGGTGCCAGGAACAGCTGGCGGGACGGTGCCGAACAGGCGGCCGGGCAGGGACGGCGCCCGGGGGAAGGTCCGGGGCGAGGGTCCGGGCCCCTGCGGCTGGGGACGGTCAGCCCGGCCGTCTCGGAGGCGGCCCGGGCAGGCTGAGGCCGCCTCCGAGACGCCCGGGACGGGGAGTTTTCGGGAGGTTCCGTCACAGGGACGGGAGGTCCGTCACGGAGATGCCACCGTCCTCAACGGTCAGGAATCTGCGTGGTTACTTATCCGCCCATGGCGCGGATTTCTAACCACGCAGTTTCCTGACCGTTCGAATACGAGGACGGTCTGTGACGTTCCCGGCGCCTTCGTCACGAGCTTCCCCCGAGACCCGCACGGACCCGCACCTTCGCCTCCCCCCGCAGACCCGGCCATCTCGGCGGCGGCCTCAGCCTGCCCGGCTCGCCGCCGAGATGGCCGGGTCCCTTTCCCGTCCCGCCGTCGCCCGCGGAATCGCCAGCCGCTCCTGGCGAACTCACCCCCGGTGGCGCTCCCACCAGTTCACGATCACCGGCCAGAAGCGGATCAAGAGGATCACCGCCG
>DATEDJ010000027.1:0-46265 GCA_035281725.1 Solirubrobacterales bacterium | reverse complement strand
CTGGGTGCCGGAGATGGTCGCCGCGGCGGGCGGGATCGACGTCGGCGGGACGGCGGGGGAGAAGTCGGTCGAGGTGCCGTGGGAGCGGCTTGCCACGCTCGAGCCGGACGTCGTCCTCGTCATCCCCTGCGGCTTCTACGTCGACGACGCCCGCGCCCAGGCCGAAGAGCACCGCGAGCAGATCGCCGCGCTCGGTGCCGAGCGGGCCTTCGCCGTCGATGCCGCCTCCACCTATTCGCGCCCGGGCCCGCGGCTCGTCGACGGGACCGAGCTGCTCGCCCACCTCTTCCATCCCGATCGGGTCGAGGCGCCCGCCGGGATCGGCTTCGCCCGTCTCTAGCGGGGCGCGGGCGGCGGCACCTGGCTCGCCATCTGGGCGTAGCCGGCGGCGCTCGGGTGGATGCCGGTGTCGCCGCTGATCACCCACGGTTCGCCGCCGCCTTTCGGGCCGCCGCAGAAGGAGAGGTAGTGGGTCGTCTCGAGCTCATCCTGGGTCGGCGTCGACTGGACGCTCGGCCCGTCGACCCCGTATTCGAAGTAGGAGCAGGTGAAGCTGGACGGGTAGACCGGTTCGAGGCTGATGCCGACGTTGAAGTGGGGCGGGGCCACCACCTGCAGCTGCTGTGATTTCGTCGCCGCGTTCACTTCCTTGGCGACCGCGGCGATCGTTTCGTTCATCAGCTTCCCCATCTCGGCGATCTGGGTGACGCCGTAGAGGAGCGCCGAGGAGGGGATCGCCAGGTGGTACTGCATCAGGTAGATCGTCGCCTGCGTCTTTTCCACCAGGTTGGTGTAGAGGCGCTTCAGTTCGGCGCGCAGGTGCACTTCTTCGAAGGATTCTTCGACGCACTTCTCGTAGCCGCCGAAGATGTCGGATTCGAGCGCGCAGCGCATCGATCCCAGCCCGAACAGGGTGTTGGCGAGGATCGGGTTGGCGCCGACCGTCATCAGGATGTAGTCCGGGTCTTCCGCCTCGATCCTCTGCGTCGTCGCGTAGAGGCTGCCGCCGGGTGCCCAGTTGGTCGGTTCGGAGCCGCTGACGGCGAAGTTCTTGTAGTTGGTGACGCCGAACTCGTTCGCCCACTGGGCCGCCCACGAGACGTTGTTGGCGAGCCCGTAATCGGCCGCGTAGGGGACTTCTTTCAGGCCGTTCTTGGTCGCGGTCGAGTTCGACGAGCAGGCGTCGTCTAGCACCTCGCCCACCGGTTTGCATTCGTACAGCGAGAGGAACGGCATCAGCTTGCCGTCGCTGTAGTAGCCGAAGCCGGCGGTGACCGAGTCGCCCATCGCCCGGACCACCGGCCCGGGCGGCGGCGTCGGTTCGCCGAAGGAGGAGATCCGCAGCCAGGGGTTGGTGACCTTGATGACGACGGTGCCGTGATCGAGCTGAATCGTCTGCGTGCCGGGGGTGTTCGGCGCGGTGTAAGTGAGCACTTCCGGGCCGAGGTGCGCGGTTCCGGCGCTTGCCCCGGCGGTGACGCGCCAGCGCAGCTTCTTGTCGCAGGTCGGCAGGTGGATCTCGGTGTGGTTGCCGGGGTGGACCCGGACGACCGGGAAGGAGGCGCAGAACGGCGCGCCGGTGTCCGTGCGTCCGGCGGGCGAGGTGCCCGTCGGGGGGCCTTGCCGCTGCGGGTCGGGCAGCCGCAGCACCCGTCGCGGGGTCCCTGGGGGGTTGATGTCGACCTTGCCATCGCCGTCGATGTCGATCCCGTCCTGCGCTTCGATCGTGGCGAGCGGGGCGCGCCCTTCGTCCCAGGCTTCCTTGAGCTTCTGGGCGATCCGCGGCTTCAGGTCGATCTCGTAGACGAAGGTGAAGGTCCGGCGACGCTCCGGCTTGTGCGGCGGGCCGGCGCTGAGCCGACGCGCGACCCCGTCGGCGAGCGGCACCGTCCCCGGCTTCATCTGGATGTGGACGCCGAGGCGAAGCGCCCGGCCTGCCGCCTGGATCGGGTAGCGGACCGCGACCAGGAGGGCCGGGCGGCCGGAGGCGGCTTCGGCGAGCTCGACCCGGCCGATCTTCACCCGCGCCGGCGGCCGGAGCACCTTCGCCGGCTTGTGGGCGGGCGGCGTCGCGGCACTGGCGCTCGCGCACACGGCAAGCGCCCCCAGCAGGGCGAAGGTGATGATCTTCCGCGCCGAATTCACGAGGAAAACCTACTGCCGCGCCGCCGGCCAGTACGACGACACCCGCGCCGCCGCCTCCTCGGCGACCTCGGTCTCCGGCGCCGTCACCGACTCGCCCTCGCCGCCGAGCGCCCGCATCGTCGCCTCCACCGACTCGGCCAGCGCCGTGGGCGCGTAGCCGCCCTCTAGCACCGCGCCGACCGGCGCCCCGAGCCGCGCCGCCAGCTCCCGCACCTCGACCGTCATCTGGCCGAAGTCCCCGCTCGCCAGCCCCAGCCCGGCCAGCGGGTCGTCGCGGTGGGCGTCGTATCCGGCCGAGAGGAGGATCAGATCGGGCTCGTATTCACCCGCCACCGGGCCCACCACCCGGTCGAGCAGCGAGAGGAAGACGTCATGTCCCGACCCTTCCGGGATCGGGATGTTCACCGTGAAGCCTTTGCCGCGGCCGGTGCCGACATCCTCGGCGAGTCCGGTCCCTGGCCAGATTCCCTCCTGGTGGAGGCTGATCAGGAGGACGTCGTCGCGCTCGCGGAAGATCGCTTCGGTGCCGTTGCCGTGGTGCACGTCCCAGTCGAGGATCAGCACCCGGTCGGCGCCGAGCTCGGCGACCGCCAGCGCCGCCGCGACGGCGATCGAGTTGAAGAGGCAGAAGCCCATCGCCAGCTCCGGTTCGGCGTGGTGGCCGGGTGGCCGCAGGGCGCTGAAGCCGGCCGGCGCCTCGCCCGCCAGGAGCGCCCGGGTTAGCGCCGCAGCGCCCCCGGCGCCGTGCCTCGCCGCCCGGTAGGACTCCGGCCCGTCGTAGGTCTCGACGTCGATCGCCCCGCCGCCGGCCTCGCTCAGCTCGCGGATCGCGGCGATGTGACGCTTGGCGTGGACCAGCTCCAGCTCCGCCGTGCTGGCCGCCGGCGCGGGCCGCCGCTCCCACCCGAGCCAGCCCTCCGCCTCCAGCCGGCGTTCGATCGCGACCAGGCGCGGCGGCGACTCCGGATGCCCGGGCATCAGGTCGCGGGGATCGTGGTCGAGGCTGGAGGGGTCGCTGAAGTAGAGCAACGGAGGAGAGAGCTTGTGCGGTGCGGCGCCGCGCGTCAAGCGCCGCCGGCGGAAAGGCGCGCCGCGCGGCGGGTCAGGTAGCGCTGCTCGGGCAGGCTGGCGGTCAGCTCGGCGGCGCGGCTGTACTCGGTGTGGGCGCCGGGCCCGTCGCCGGCCAGCTCAAGCAGGTGGGCGCGGACTGCGTGCACGCGGTGGTGGCCTTCGAGCCGCGGCTCGACCTCGGCGAGCAGCGCCAGCCCCGCCTCCGGCCCCTCCGCCATCGCCATCGCGACTGCCCGGTTCAGCGCCACCATCGGTCCGGGCGCCACCCCTTCGAGCAGCCCGTAGAGGGCGAGGATCTCGGCCCAGTCGGTGTCCTCGGCGCGGCGCGCCCGGTCGTGGGCGAGGGCGATCGCGGCCTGTAGCTGGTAGGAGCCGACGGCGCCCTTCGCCATCTCCTCGGCGAGGATCCGGCCGCCCTCGGCGATCGCCGCCGCGTCCCAGAGCGAGCGGTCCTGCTCGTCGAGCGGGACCAGTTCGCCGCGCTTGTCGGTGCGGGCCAGGCGGCGCGCGTCGGTCAGCAGCATCAGCGCCAGCAGGCCGCCGACCTCGGGCTCCTCGGGGAGCGCCAGCCGCGCGATCCGGGTCAGCCGGATCGCCTCGCCGGAGAGCTCGGTGCGGGCCAGGTCGGGGCCTTCGCTCGCCGCGTAGCCCTCGTTGAAGATCAGGTAGAGGACGCCGAGCGCGGCCCGCAGCCGCTCCGCCCGTTCCGCCGGCGCCGGCAGCCCGAATGGCTCGTCGGCCTCGGCGACGGTCCTCTTCGCGCGGGCGATCCGCCGGCCCATCGTCGTCTCCGGGACGAGGAAGGCGGCGGCGATCTCGGCGGTGGTGAGGCCGCCGACCGCGCGCAGGGTGAGGGCGATCGCCGAGGCGGGCGAGAGCTCCGGCCGGCAGCACATGAAGATCAGCGCCAGGGTGTCGTCGGCCGCGGCGCCCGGGCCGGGCTGAGGTTCCACGGCGAGCCGCTCCTCGCGCGCCCGCCGCGCGGAGTCGGCGCGGATCCTGTCGGTCATCCGGCGCGAAGCCACGGCGATCAGCCACCCGACCGGGTTCTCCGGGATGCCCTCCGCCGGCCACTGGCGCGCCGCGTCGATCATCGCCTCCTGGACCGCGTCCTCGGAGTCGGCGAAGTCGCCGAAGCGCCGCACCACGGCGGCGAGGGCCCGCGGCGCGGCCTCGCGCAGCAGGTCCTCGACGTCGCGGCGTGCTCGCCGGGCGGGGGTCATGCTCAGCCTTCGGGCGGGCCCATCACCTGACGGACCTCGATCTGCTGGCGCAGCGGCACGCCGTTGAAGCCTGGCCCTTCAGAGGATTGGGCGGCGATCTCGATCGCCCGCTCCTCGGACTCGACGTCGATCATCCGGTAGCCGGCGAGCAGCTCCTTCGACTCGGCGAAAGGCCCGTCGGTGACGGACGGGGCGCCGTCGGTCGCCAGCACGATCTTCGCCAGATCCGGCCCGGCCAGCCCCTGCGCGTCGACCAGCTCGCCCCGCTCGCGCAGCTCGGCGTTGAGGTCTTTCTGGAACTGGATGTGGGCCTGGACGTCCTCCGGCTTCCACTCGGTCATCGGCGGCACGTCGCCCTCGACCCGACCGTAGTGCTGCAGCAGCATGAACTTCATCTCGCGTACCTCCTCGTTCTCGGCACCTCCGTGTCGGCGCCTTTGGGAGTGTGTCGGAGCCCGTCGCGCAAATGCGACATCGCCCGCCACAAAATCTCGCTAGAGGTCGAAATTGGCTCTGTAGCTCGCCGGGACGAGCTCGTTGAACTCCGGGTGGCGCTTCATCCATCCGTTCACGAAGGGACAGAACGGGAGCACTTCGAGCCCTTTGGCGCGCGCCTCCTCCAGCGCGAAGCGGGCGAGCCGGCCGCCAACCCCGTGGCCCTCGAAACGCTCGTCGACCTCGGTGTGGATCAGGGCCAGCAGGCCGGGTCGGAGGCGGTAGACGAGGAAGCCCGCCTGCTCGTCGTCGACGGTGGCGACGAAACGGTTGCGCTCCGTCGCGTCGGTGACGACGACCTGCGGCTCATCGGGCACGTTCGGCCTCCCACTCCTGCTCCATCTCCGCCGCCAGCTCCGGATGCATATATGGACCGGGCTCGCGCAGCTTCGCGATCACCTGGCGGCGGCTGAGGTCGTCCTTGTCCTGGCTCAGCTTCCGCTTGCAGACGAAGCGGCTCACCGGGATCCGCAAGCCGACCGTCCCCTTGGCGATCTGGCGGCCCCAGTCCTGGTCGAGGTAGAGCGGCTCCTCGACCGCGCGCTCGAAGCGCTCGACCAGCCGGGTCAGCGTCGCCAGGTTCTCCTCCGGCCCGAGCACCTCGGGCACTCCATATATATGGGCGACGCTGAAGTTCCAGGTCGGCGCCTTGGTCGCGTCGGGTCCGTACCAGCTCGGCGACACGTAGCCATGGCGGCCCTGGACGATCACCATCACCTCGCGGTCGCCGAAGCCGTGGACCTCCTCGTCGGGCCGGCCGACGTGGGTCAGCAGCGCCGGCCCCTCGGTGTCTTCATCGAGCAGCATCGGGTAGTGAGACGCCACCAGCCCGCCCTCGTTGGTGCTGACGATCGTCGCCCACGGGTTCTCGCGGACGAGATCGCGGACGGCGTCGAGGCCGGTGACGGCGTGGGCGGGGTTGTGTCGCATCGACCGATTGTGGCCGATGCGGGGGCCGGCCCCCAGGCGAGGCCGGCCCCGCGAAGTCTCGGTGCTAGACCGACTTCGCCAACGAAGTCGCCGGAATGACCTGCTCGGAGACAGTGATCTTCATGGGGTTCACCCCCTTCTCCCTGGCTGTTGACTGAGTCGTCCGCTGTGACCAGTTCAACCGCTGAAACAGATTCCAGCAGTACATGAGATTCCAGCAAAGACCGCTGGAATTGGTCAGAAATTGCTCTACGATCGAACGAGCTATCCCGCTTCAACGAAGGAGACCAACCGCATGCCCCCCGCCAGTGCCGCCGCGTCGATGGAGACGACGCTCGCCGCGATCGTCGCCCACCCGACTCGCGCGCGCGCTTTTTCGATCCTGGCGGAACGCACCGCCAGCCCCGTAGAAATCGCCCAGGTGATCGGCAAGGACGTGGGCCACGTCGGCTACCACGTGCGCAAACTGCTGCAGCTCGACTTGATTGAGCTGGTCGACGAGCGCCCGGTCCGCGGTGCTGTCGAGCACTTCTATCGGGCGATCGAGCGGCCCGTGATCACCGAGGAGGAATTCGCCGGTCTAAGCGTGGAGGAGCGGGAAACCTTTACCCGCTACATCGTTCAGCTGCTGGTTGCCGATATCGCCCAATCCATGGACGAGCACATCTTTGATGCACGCCCCAACCACGTCATCACTCGGACCCCGATGCTGGTCGACGAGGACGGTTTCCAGGAACTGAGCGAGCTGCACACCGAGGTCCTTGAGCGGACGATGGAGATCCAGGCCCGCAGCGCTGAACGCATGACGAGTTCAGCCGAGGACGCCATTCCGACGGTCTCTTCTTCGATGTTCTTCGAGGCTGCGAAGAAAAAGCGTCCCGCCGAAAAACCCTGAGCGCGTGCCGCGGCCCGCAATCCGCGGCATCAAGCGCCTCGCGGCGGCACGAGACATTCATTCGTCTATGAATCTCCCCGTTCACGGGGAGACCCGCCTACCATTGGTCGTCGCATGCTGATCGAGGATCGATCGACCACGCCGGACTACCCGCCGGAGGCACCGCGCCGCTGGCCCAAGCGCCTCCTGGTCGGCGGGGTCATCTTCCTCCTGATCGCCGCGGTGGGCGCCTTCATCGTCTCCGCCTTCGCGCTCTCCGGCGCCTCGATCGAAGCAGACGGCTCGTCGCTGGGCAAGGTCAGCACCGACACCTTCGGCGGCAGCGTCGAGAACGTCAAGGCGACGGCGGTGAAGAGCGGCACCGACGTCCCGGTGAAGATGGAGGGCGATCTCATCATGCCGACCGTCAAGCTTCACCCGGGCGAGGAAGTGGCGGTCGAAGTGATGGTGAAGCGGCCGAGCGTGATCGGCGCGCTCGCCGGCAGCGAGAAGACGCTGACCACCACCGTCACCGCCCCGGTCGCAAGCCTGGAAGGGCGCTGGCTGAGCGTGAAGGAAGGCAAGAAGCCCTACGTCCACTTCAACCGGCCGGTCAGCCAGGTCAGCTATGGGCAGCCCGGCGAACTGACGCACCGTCGTTTCGACCAGCCGCGCAGCAGCGTCAGCCTCGGCGATCAGCCCGCCGCCGGTCAGGTCATCGTCGCGGCCGCCCCGGAGCCCTGGGAGCACGTCGGCAAGTTCAGGTCGGTGACCTGGTTCCCGGCGACCGGCAAGCCGACCGTCGCCGCCAGTCCCACCGCGGGCTCAACGATCTCCGCCTCGACCCCGATCGAAATCACCTTCTCGAAGAAGGTGAAGAAGATCCTCGGCTCCGAAGACCCGAAGCTCTCGCCCGAAGTCGACGGCAAGTGGTCGCAGCCGAACCCGCACACGCTGCGTTTCGTGCCCACCGGCTTCGGCGTGCCCCTGGCCGCCGACCTGAAGGTGGAGCTGCCCGAAGACATGGAAATCGTCCAGGCCGACGGCTCGGTCAAGAACGCTTCTGAGGTCACCTGGGAAGTCCCGGCCGGCTCCCAGACGCGCCTGCGGCAGATGCTCGCCGAACTCGGCTACCTGCCCTACAAGTTCACCGGCGAAATCGTCGCCAATACGCCGGAAGCCCAGGTCGCCGCCGCGACCACCGAGACGCCGAAGGGCCACTTCACGCCGCGCTGGGGCAACACCCCGTCCGGTCTCAAGGAACTGTGGGCGAGCGACCCGGAAGTGCTGGTCGAAGGCGCGCTGATGTCCTACCAGGAACGGAACGGCCTCGAAGTCGACGGGGTCGCCGGCCCGGAAGTCTGGGAAGCGATCATGAAGTCGGTCATCGCCGGCGACGCCAAACCGGAAAAGGGCGCCGGCAATGGCTATACCTACGTCTGGGTGAACGAGTCCGAACCGGAGACGGTCAACGTCTGGCACAACGGCAAGATGATCGTCAGCGGAGCGCCCGCCAACACCGGCATCCCCGGAGCCGAAACCGAAGTCGGCACCTTCCCGGTCTACCTGCGCTACGAAGAAACCACCATGAGCGGCGAAAACCCCGACGGCTCGCACTACAGCGACCCGGGGATCATGTGGGTGTCCTACTTCAACGGCGGCGACGCGTTGCACGCCTTCGACCGCCCCTCCTACGGCAGCCCGCAGAGTCTCGGCTGCGTCGAGATGCCGCTCGAAGAGGCCGGAAAAATCTGGCCCTACACGCCGCTCGGTACGCCGGTCACGGTCAACCCGGCCTGAGCGCGCGGCGCGCGGCTACGGCGCGCTGAGGATGTCGATGGTGCCGCTGCCGGAGTGCTCGTTGGCGTCGCCCTCGGGCTCGATCACGTGCCCGTCGACGACGATCGGGCTGTTCCAGTGGCCGGGCGCCCCCGGCAGCTTCGCGATCTCCTGGCCGGTTTCGGGCGCGTAGACCTCGATCCCGCCGGCGTCCGGGTCGTAGACGTAGAGCAGGCCGCCGGCGAGGATCGGGCTCGTCCCCGGGGTGTCGTTTTCCCACAGCTTGTGCAGGCGCCCGCTGCGCAGGGCGAAGGCGGCGGTGGCGGAGAAATCGGCGACGAAGACGGTGGTCTCGGCCCCGTGGTGCCAGACCGCGGGCTGGGTGAAGAGCTGGGTGTCGCCGGGGGTTTCCAGGGTCTGCACCTCACCGCCGAGCCGCGCCTTGCCGCCCGGCGCGCTGCCGTCGAGGCGACCCAGGTTCAGCACCCGCATCACCCCGTCCTTGCCCACCACCAGCACCCGGTCTTCGCCGAGCAGGGCGGGGGCGCTGGAGCCGAGGTCGAGGTCCTGGGCATTCAGCCGGGCCTGGTTGCGCGGCGTGTAGGACTGGCGCAGGTGGAGGCCGGGGACGGTCAGCTCGAGCACGCTGTCGCCGAAGTAGCGGCGGCCGTCCCAGGTCCCGTTGCCGGTGTCGACCAGCAGCCGCTTGCCGCCCAGCTCGACCACCGCGCCGCCGCGCGAGAGGATCGCCGAGTCGCTCTCCGGGCAGCTGCTCGGGACGATGATCGAGCGGCGCTTGGCGCAGAGGGAGTTGAAGACGGTGGCGACCTTGCCGGTTGACCGGTCGATCAGGACGACGTGCCCTTGGTAGACGGGGGCATCGCCGATGTAGCCGCTGGTCGTCGCGATCACGTAGGGGCCGTCGACGTTCAGCGCCGAGCCCATCTTCTCCTTGGTCGGGTCGCGGGTCACGGTCACCGGCCAGTGTCCGGAGCGGACCTCCTTGCCGCTCGCCAGGACGAGCTTGTGGACGACCCCGTCGGGTGAGGCGGCGTAGACGTAGCGGTGCTGTGGGGAGGGGTCGAGGAGCGCGCTCGAGTTGGTGATCTGGGCGCTGCCGACCCAGCCCGAGTAGCCCGGCGGGGTGTAGGTCCAGAGCCGCTTGCCCGAGTCGGCGTCGATCGCGAAGGTGCGCCCGTAGCTGCTGGTCACGAAGACGACGTCGTGGGTGCCGCCGCGGACCGTGGCGCCGCCCAGGTAGATCGGCGAGGAGTCGATCGTGCCGGGCAGGCTGATCCGCCGGTCGCGCAGCTTGCCGACGTTGGCGGCGGTGATCCCGGTGGCCGCTTCGGTGGCGTTGCCGCGCTGGGGATCGAGCCCGAACTCCGGCCAGGTGGCCAAGGTCGCGCCCTTGGGCGCCACCAGCGCCAACGCCATCAGCCCGACTGCGAGGAAGCCGCCCACGGGCATGTTCTACCCGTTCGGGGAACGAGCGAGCGCAATTGGTTCGCCTGCGCCCCTTCGCGGTATAGAGGACGAGAAGCCGCGAACCACGAGAAAGGACCGAATTCATGAGCACTTCCATCGCGGCCGCCTCCGGCACCTTCAAGCTCGGCGGCGACCTGGACGTCAACCGGCTCGGCTACGGCACGATGCAGCTGACCGGGAAGGGGGTCTGGGGAGAGCCCGAGGACCGTGACGAAGCCCTCGCCGTCCTGCGCCGCGCCGTCGAGGCGGGCGTCAACTTCATCGACACCGCCGACTCCTACGGGCCCGAGGTGGCCGAGGACCTGATCCACGAGGCGCTCCACCCGTACGACGACGACCTGGTGATCGCCACCAAGGCCGGGTTCACGCGCGCGGGGCCAGGTGACTGGCGGCCGCTCGGCCGACCGGAGTACCTGCGCCAGCAGTGCGAGATGAGCCTGCGCCGGCTCGGCCTCGAGACGATCGACCTCTTCCAGCTCCACCGGATCGACGCGAAGGTGCCGCTGGAGGAGCAGGTAGGGGAGCTCGCCAAGCTCCAGGAGGAGGGGAAGATCCGCCACATCGGCCTCTCCGAGGTGGACGTCGATCAGCTCGAGGCGGCCCAGCGGCACGCGACGATCGTCAGCGTCCAGAACCTCTTCAACCTGACCAACCGCGATGCCGAGCCGCTGCTCGACCACTGCGAGGAGAACGGCGTCGGCTTCATCCCCTGGTTCCCGCTGGCGACCGGCAGGCTGGTCGGGGAGGGCGGGCCGTTGGCCGAGATCGCGGCGGACACCGGTGCCGAGCCCTCGCAGCTGGCGCTCGCCTGGCTCCTGCGCCGATCGCCGGTGATGCTGCCGATCCCCGGTACCTCCTCGGTCGCCCACCTGGACCAGAATCTCGGCGCCGCCGAGCTGGACCTGACCGACGCGCAGTTCGAGGCGCTTACCGCGGCAGCTTCGCCTTGAAGCAGTAGGTGCGGTAGGGGAAGTCGAACTTGGTGCCCAGGTGCGGATCGGATTCGACCAGCACCCGGATGCCGTCGAGGATCTCCTTCCGTCGCCGCGGCGTGGCGGTGATGATGTAGCTGCGCGAGGCGGCCATCTCGACCAGCAGATCGACGTCCATCGGCCGTTCCCAGTCGGTGACGAAGGTCTCGGTGGGGCCGAACGGCGGCCCGATCTCGATCCCCTCCATCTCGATCAGCTCGGCGTCGCCGGCGCCCATCACCTTGCCGAGGCGGGCGACCCAGTCGACCCGTTCGTCGCGCCGGTTCCAGATCAGCGCCAGCGTGCCGCCCGGCCGCAGAACGCGGGCCGCCTCGGCCGTCGCCCGCTCCGGATCGACCCAGTGCCAGGCCTGGGCGACGGTGATCGCGTCGACGCTGTCGTCCTCCAGCGGGATCGCCTCCGCGGTCCCGTCCAGCACCCGGGCCTCGGGCGCCGCCCAGGCGAGGCTCGTCCGCATCTCGGCGATCGGCTCGACCGCCACCACCTCGAGGCCCCTCGCCGTCAGCGAGCGGGTCAGCTTGCCGGTCCCGGCGCCGAGGTCGAGCACCGTCCGCGCCCCCTCGGGCAGCAACCAGTCGATCGCCTCCGCGGGATAGAGCGGCCGCGCCCGCTCGTAGACGTCGGCGGCCACTCCGAACGACCGCGCCCGCACAGCCTTCTCCGCGTGCTCTCCCTCCGGCACGCCCCCGATCCTACGTGACTATCCGTAGTTTCCGGATAGTCACGAAGCCCGCGCCGCAGCGGTGGCGCTCGCGATCACCTCGACCGCCTCGCCCAGCTCGCGGATCGAAGGGAGGCCGTAGCCGAGGACGAGGGCCGGCGGGCCGGGGTGGGAGCGGGTGAAATCGGCCAGGCCCTGGACTTTGACCCCGGCCGCGGCGGCGCGCTCGACCACCTTCGCCTCGTCGACCGCAGGCGGCAGCTCGAGCAGGACGTGGAGGCCGGCATCGATGCCGCGCACCCGGGCGTCGGGGAGTGCGGCGGCGAGCGCCGCGAGCAGCGCGGCGCGCTTCTCCCGGTTGTGGGCGCGGGCGGCGCGGACGTGACGGTCGAAGGCGCCGCTTGCGATCAGGTCGGCCAGCGCCAGTTCGTCGATCCGCGGGCCGCCGCCGTCGAAGCTGGCGCGGGCGATCGTCGCCGCGGCGACGGCGTCGGAAGGGAGGCAGAGCCAGGCGAGGCGTAGGGCCGGGGCGAGGGTCTTGGACACGGATCCCGCCAGCACCATCACGTCGGGCGCCAGGCCCTGCAGCGTGCCGGCCGGGCCGCGGCGGTCGTAACGGAGCTCGGCGTCGTAGTCGTCCTCCAGCACCAGGGCGCCGCGCTCGCGCGCCCACTCGACCAGCGCCAGCCGCCGCTCCGCTGCCAGCACCGCGCCGACCGGCAGCGAGTGGGCCGGGGTGACGATCACCGCGTCAGGGTCGGCCGCGGCCAGGGCAGTGACGTCGATCCCGTCGTCGTCGACTCCGATCGGCACCAGCTCGAGGCCCTCGGCCTCGATCGCCCAGGCCGCCACCGGATAGCCGGGATCCTCGATCGCCACCCGGCGCGCCCCGCGGCCGCGGACGAGCCGGCAGAAGACGCGCAGGCCCTGCTGGTAGCCGGCGGTGACCAGGATCGAGTCCGGCTCGATCGCGGCGGCGCGCACCCGGCCGAGGTGCTCGGCGAGCGCCTCCCGCAGCTCCGCCGCGCCGCCGAACTCGCCGTAGCCGAGCCGCGCGTCGGGCAGCTCGGCGAGCGCCCGTCGCAGCGCCCGGCCCCAGGCGCGGCGGGGGAAGATCGAGAGGTCGGGGGCGCCGGGGAAGAGATCAATCGCGGCGGCTTGCGGCGCCGCGCTCGACCCGATCGCGTCCGTCGACGCCCGCCTCCCCTCGACCGCTGCGGGCGAGTCGGCGGGCGCTGATCCGCGGGCCGGCGCGACCCGCGTCCCCGAGCCGCGCACCGAGACCAGGTAGCCCTCCGCGGTCAGCTGTTCGTAGGCCTCGACCACCAGCCGGCGGGAGACGCCGAGCTCGATCCCCAGCGCCCGCGAGGACGGCAGTCGAACCCCGGGGCGCAGCCGGCCGGAGCGGACCGAGTCCCGCAGGCCCGCCTCGAGCTGGGCCCGTCGCGGCCCGGCGGGATCCCATTCCGGCAGCAGCAGCTCCGGCGACGCGGGCGAAGTGGTACCCGATCCCTCCATCAGATTGGACCTTATCGCCACACCACATCGTCGTTAGCCTGACCGGGCAAACGCGAGACTTCTGAGCCAGGAGGGGCCATGGAACCGAGAATCGAGCCGCGTCAGGGACTGTTCGCCGACATCGTCGCCTTCGGCGCCCGCAAGACCTACGGCCGCGACCTCGTGTCGGCGCGCGTCTTCGCCCGGCACCCGCGCCTGATGTTCGGCTACATGCGGGCCAACCGCGCCGCCGAGCGGACGCCGCACGTCCCGAAGCTGCTCGCCGAGCTGGCGGTGCTGCGCGCGGCGACGATGGTCGGCTGCGAGTTCTGCATCGACATCGGCTCCGCGTTCGCCCGCCGCAGCGGCCTCACCGACGAGCAGCTGCTGAACCTCCACGACGCCCACGCGAGCGAGCTCTTCGACGACGAGCAGCTGTTGGTCATCGACCTTGCCACCGCGATGACGGACACCCCGGGCTCGGTCGACGACGAGCTGATGGATCGCGTCCGGGCCCGCTTCGGCGCCCAGGGCACGATGGAGCTGGTGCAGCTGATCGCCTGGGAGAACACCCGCGCCCGGATGAACATCGCCCTCGGCCTCGGCGCCGAGGGCTTCTCCGCGGGGAAGGCCTGCGCGCTGCCCTACGCCGCAGCCGGCATCGACTCCATGTCGATCACGAACCGGAACTTGACGTCGCTCGATTCCATCCGGTCGTAGGCCTCGTCGATCTGGTCCATCGGGATCATCTCGACGTCGGCGGTGACCCCGTGCTCGGCGCAGAAGTCGAGCATCTCCTGGGTCTCGGCGATGCCGCCGATCAGCGAGCCGCTGAGCGAGCGGCGGCCGCGGATGAAGCTGTGGACCTTGGGTGAGGGATGCGGCTCGGCCGGCACGCCGAGCAGCACCAGCGAGCCGTTGCGGGCCAGCGTGGCGAAGTAGGCGTCGAGGTCGTGCGGGGCGGCGACCGAGTCGAGGATCAGGTCGAGCGTCCCGGCCACGCCCTTCATCTGCTCGCGGTCCTTGGACATCACCACGTGGTCGGCGCCCAGCGCCCTTGCGTCCTCGGCCTTGCCCGGGGTGGTGGTGAAGAGGGTCACCTCGGCGCCCATCGCCTTGGCGATCTTCACCGCCATGTGGCCGAGCCCGCCGAGCCCGACCACGCCGACCTTCGAGTCGGGGCCGACGTTCCAGTGGCGCAGCGGCGAGTAGGTGGTGATGCCGGCGCAGAGCAGCGGCGCGGTGGCGGCAAGGTCGATGTCCTCGGAGACGTGGAGGCAGAAGTCCTGGTCGACCACCACCGCGGTCGAGTAGCCACCCTGGGTGGTGCCGCCGGTCTGCGGTTCCACACTCCCGTAGGTGAGCGTGTTGCCGTTCTCGCAGAACTGCTCGAGGTCTTCCTCGCAGGCCGAGCAGGTGCGGCAGGAGTCGACCATGCAGCCGACCCCGGCCAGGTCACCGACCGCAAAGCCCTCGACCTCCTCGCCGACCGCGCTGACCCGGCCGACGATCTCGTGCCCGGGGACGATCGGCCAGCTTTCGTTGTCCCACTCGCCGCGGACGAAGTGCAGGTCGGAGTGGCAGACGCCGCAGTAGAGGATGTCGATCGCGACGTCGCGCGGGCCGGGCTCGCGCCGCTCGATCGCCAGCGGGGTGAGCGGCTGGTCAGCGGCGGTGGCACCGAAGGCACTGGTCTGGGGCATGGGAACTCCGATCCGTGGGAGGCAGGTGGAACCGGCCAGGTTAGGGAACGGCCACCGTCGGCTCTGTGAAAATGCCGCGCTACTTGAGGATCGCGATCGGCGCGATCACCGCGCTCGGCGCGAAGAGCTCGGTCTGGCGGCGGAGCTTTTCGAGGAAGCATTCGCGCCCCGACAGCGAGTCGGCTTCCTGGTGGCCGGCCTTCGCTTCTTCTTCGAGATCGAGCCGGCAGTTGTGGCTGACGCGCCGGACCAGGTACCGGGAGGCATGGTCGAGCGGGTGTTCCCAGACCTCCCGGGTGGCGAAGTCGGTGTAGTTCGGGCAGGGGTCGTGGGCGGGACGGCAGGAGTGGGGTGAGGATTCGAACTTCCGCACCACCTTGCCGAACACGGTGACCGTGCCGCCGGTGTGCTTTTCGCTGTCCTTTTCGAGCAGGCTGCGTTCGGTGGTCAGGGCGGCATAACGCATCGGCATCAGGATCGTGGGGATGTCTTTTCCTTCCTGCCCCGGTGAGATGAGGAAGGTGATCCGCGGGTCCGGACCGATCTGGTGGGCGAACACCTTTGCCTGTTCGCGGTGGAGCTCCGCCGCCGCGGCGCTTTGTGGGTTCCCCAGTTCACGTGGGAAGAGGGCCCCCAGCGTGGCCGAGTCGCGGACGACGACGTAGGGACGAATGTAGCCGGGGCCGACCAAGGCGTGGGTGGTGAAGCGGACGATGTCGCCTTCCGTCAGTTCGGTCAGCGAGTCGGGCTTGCTCAGGTGCACGTAGTGGTAAGAGACGCCCTTCCGTTCGTCCTTGGCGAGGTCCTGAAGCAGGATTCCGAGCTCGCTCGCTTCGGTGCGGACGACGGTGCTTTCCGCCTTCGATTCGTACTGCGAAGCGGCGGAGATATTGAAGTCCGGGGTCTCGGTGCCGGTGTTGGTGGAGCTGACCAGGCCGGCGATCCGGTGCACGGCGCCCGCTTCGCCGCCCTCCATCTCGGAGAGGTAGGTGAGGATGCGCGGGCCGTCGAGGTAGAGGAATTCACCTGGCGGCAGCGCCGAGGTGTAGGCCGGGTCCGAGTTGCTCGAGTCGTTGCCGCTCACCAAGACCAGGGCGACCACCAAGCCGATCGCGGCGACGACGATCGAGCCCGCGAGGGTCACCCAGTGTTCGCGCAGGCTTTTCAGCCATGACGAGTCCCCGTTTTTCGCCGATCCCTCGATGCTTGCGAGTTTGGAGCAGGGATCCGTACCAAGTCAAGAACAGTCAGTTTTCGTAAACAACGGCCGGGCGCGGGGTGTGACCGCGCCTACCGTCACCGGCGGGAGAGGAGAAAGACGGTGATCGCCTCCGCCATCGACCTCGCCGCCAGCCGCTGGAAGGAGGACTTGACCAGGCGGGCGGCGTCGGCGGCGTTGCGCATGTTCACGCACTCGATCAGGACCTTCGGCACCGTGGTCAGGTTGAGGCCGGCGAGGTTGTCCCGAGGGGCAAAGCCGCCGCTCCCGTCGTAGTTGGAGATCGGGATGCCGGTGACCTTCGTGTAGCGGTGTAGAAGAATCCGGCCGAAGCGCTTCGAGGCGGCGATCACGCGGTCGTTGGGCCCGTCGGGGACCGGGGTGAGGATCGCGACGCCGCGACCGCCGGCCGGGCCGCCGTCGGCGTGGATGTCGATCGCGACGTCGGAGCCCGCCTTGTCGAGGATGCGGGCGCGCCGGTCGATGCAGGGGCCGACGCCTTCGTTGGTGCGCCGCGTCATCACCACCTTCGCGCCCTCCCTGATGAGATCGGCGCGCAGGTAGCTCGCCACGTTGAAGTTGAAGAGGGCCTCGGTGTAGCCGCCGTTCGTCTCGGTGCCGGTGGTGTCGCAGGCCTCCTCTTCGCGCCCGTTCCAGACCGGTTGGTTGATGAAGCCGGGATCGGAGAAGTTGCCGCCGTTGTGGCCCGGGTCGATTCCCACCACCTTGCCCGCCAGCGGCTGCGCCGCCGCGGCGGAGGCGGTCGCGGTCGGCTCGCCGGCGGCCGGGTGGGGCGCCGTCAAGGTCAGCGTGGCGAGCAGCGTGGCGAGGGCATGGGTGGCGATCACGGCGGCCAATCTAACCGTGTGCAAGGCTCGGGGGGTGAAGCGGATCGTCCTGTTAGACGATTACCAGGGAATCGCCCTCGACTATGGCGGCTGGGACCGCGTCCCGGAGGAGTGGCAGATCGTCGCGCTCGAGCAGCACCTCGCCGATCCCGACGAGCTGGTCGAAGCGCTGGGCGAGGCCGAGATCGTCGTCGCGATGAGGGAGCGCACGGCGTTCCCGGCGGCGATCCTCGATCGCCTGCCGGAGCTGAGGCTGCTGATCACCACCGGGCTCGCCAACGTCGCGATCGACGTCGGCGCGGCGCGGCGGGGCGGGGTGGTGGTCTGCGGCACCGGGATCAAGGTGGCGCCGACGGCGGAGCTGACCTGGGGCCTGATCCTCTCCCTGCTCCGCAAGATCCCCGCCGAGGATGCGGCGATGCGGGGCGGCGGCTGGCAGAACACGATCGGCGGTGACCTCGAGGGGGCCACCCTCGGCCTGCTCGGCTTCGGCCGGCTGGGCAAGCGGATGGCCACGGTCGCCCGGGCGTTCGGCATGGAGGCGCTCGCCTGGAGCCAGAACCTCGACTCCGAGGAGGCGCGCGCCGCGGGGGTCGAGCCGGTCGACAAGCCGGCGCTCTTCGAGCGGTCCGACATCGTCTCCGTCCACTACAAGCTGAGCGATCGCAGCCGCGGCCTGGTCGGCGCCGACGAGTTGGCGGCGATGAAGCCGAGCGCCTACCTGGTCAACACCTCGCGCGGCCCGCTCGTCGACACCGACGCGCTGGTCGCGGCGCTCCACGCCGGCGAGATCGCCGGCGCCGGCATCGACGTCTACGACTCCGAGCCCTTGGCGCCCGACCACCCGCTGCGCAGCACCCCGCGCACCGTCCTCACCCCGCACCTCGGCTACGTCACCGAGGACACCTACGCGCTCTTCTTCGAGGACGCGGTCGAGGACGTCCTCGCCTACCTCGACGGCGCCCCGGTCCGGGTCATCGAACCCTAGCCCTGGCCGGCGACCGCGCTGACGTAGGTCGCCACGGCTTTGATTTCTTTGGCGTTCAGGGTGCCTTCCTTGCCGAAGGCCGGCATTGCGCCGCCGCCGTTGACCACCTGGTGTTCGACCGTCGCCAGGTCCGGTTCCAGTTCGTCGAGGTCGGGCCCGACTTCACCGCTCGTCCCGGCGGCCTTGAGCGTGTGGCAGGAGCCGCAGTTGGCGGTGAAGACTTCCTTGCCTTCCGCGGCCAGTGACCCTTCGCCGCTGCGCGCTTCTTTTTCGCTCAGACCTTCTTCGCCTTCTTCTTCTTCTTCCGGTTCTTCTTCGGGCGGGGATTCTTCGCTGCTCGTCGGTTCGGTCGAGCCGGTCGTCCCACCCCCGCCGCCGCATCCGGACACCACCACGGCGCCGGCCAAGGCGAGGATCGCCAGCAGGAACAGGACTTTCGGGGTCTTTGCGTCGGACATTGGGCTCCTCCCAAGCAGCGGTTGTCCTCGATCTATTCTCCGTGGGGCCTTGCGTACCCTCTTTGCCCTCGGCCTCACCGTACTCCTGCTCGCGGGCTGTGGGGGTGGGGGAGGAACCGAAGGCGGTTCAGGTGGCGGCGTCGGCTGGCCGCACTGGGGCAACACCGCCGAGAACACCCACTACGCCGACCTCGCCCAGGTCGACCGCGCCAACGTCGGCGACCTCGAAGTCGCCTGGACGCGGCCTGGGGACCGGGGGCAGGTCGCCTGGGAGACCTTCCCGATCGTGGTCGGGCGGACCATGTACTACGACACCGGCACCGACCGGGTCTTCGCCGTCGACGCCACCACGGGCAAGGTCCGCTGGACCTACGCGCCGCCGGTCGACTTCATCGCCGGCCCCGGCTTCGCCACCAATGAGCCGGTCAGCCGCGGCGTCACCTACGGCGACGGCCGCATCTACCTGACCACCGCCGACGACCAGGTGATCGCCCTCGACGCGAAGACCGGCAAGCTGCGCTGGAAGACTCAGGTGGTCGACCCGGAAAAGGGCAACACGATGAACTCGCCGGGGGCGTTCTTCGACGGCGAGCTGATCGTCGGCGGCCCGGCAGGCGACGCCGGCCTGCGCGGTTTCGTCGCCGCCTACGACGCGGCGACCGGCAAGCAGCTCTGGCGCACCTTCATGGTCCCGCCCCCGGGCAAGGGTTGGAACCGCGCCCGTGGCTTCCACGGCGGCGGCGACGTCTGGATGCCGCCGGTGGTCGACCCGCAGAGCGGCACCGCCTACGTCTCGACCGGCAACCCGACCCCCGGCTACTCCAACGCCGGACGTCCTGGCTGCAACCCGCTTGCCGACGCCACCGTCGCCCTCGACGCGAAGACCGGGAAGATCGCGTGGGCCCACACCGGGGTCTGCAACGACTCCTGGGACTACGACACGGTGCAGGCCCCGACCGTCCTCGATCTGGAGCGGGGCGGAGACACCACCCGTGCGGTCGGGGCGGGAAGCAAGTCGGGCTTCTGGACCACGCTCGACGCACGCACGGGCGACCTGATCGCCCGCTCCCCTTATCTCACCAAGTACTCGAAGCCGCACCTGCGCCCGACCCGCCAGGGCACCGTCGTCTGCCCGGGGATCTTCGGCGGAATCGAGTACGGGCCGCCCTCCTGGAGCGCCCCCCGCCAGTTCCTCTATATCGCCGCCAACAACTTCTGCATGCGCTACAAGGTGGACTCCCCCGCCGAGCTCGAATCCCACCCTCCCGGGAAGAACGACCTTGGCGGCACGGTCGAACAGGTCGGCCCGGCAACGGGCCTCGCCGCCGCCCTCGACCCGGCGACCGGCAAGGTCCGCTGGCGCACCCACCTGCCCCGCCCGGCCAACGGCGGCACCCTCGCCACCGCCGGCGGCCTCGTCCTCCTCGGCGACGACGACGGCTTCCTCTACGCCCTCGACGACCGCAACGGCAAGATCCTCTGGCGCCACGAGCTCAAACGACGCATCGGCTCGGCCCCGATCGCCTACGAAATCGAAGGCGTCGAGTACATCGCGATCGCCGCCGGCGGCTCCCTGGTCGAAGCGCGCGGCACCGCCCCCGACCGCCCCGCCCGCCTCTTCGTCTTCCGCCTCGGCGGCAGTTGAGAAACACACATTCAGATTTGTTGTCTCGCACTAGTCCGTGCGCGACTGTGCTGTGACCGGACCAATCCTTGGTCCGCAGTCACACGACACGACAACCGTTGGAGGGATTCATGATGCGATTCAAGAAAAGCGCCCTGGCGCTGTTCGCCTGTCTGGCTCTGGGAGCCATCACCGCGAACGCCGCCCAGGCCGAAGGCACGGGCTGGACAATCGGCACGACCGAAAACCAGACCACCGCCGGAACCCTGATTCCGAACGGCACCCATGAACGGATCAGCTGCAAAAAGCACGGGACCAGCTCTCTGGTGTTCACTGGAAGCCTCCTCCCGTTGGTGCCTGTCAGGTTCACTGTGCAAGCCATCGATTGTCTCGAAAGGCAAGGGTCGACGAATGCGGCCACAATCGACAACACCACGAGCCCCAATCACAGCGAAGTGGTACTGACAATGACATCGACCGAACTGACCGAACCCGCCAATTGTTCTGTGGGGAGCGAGAAGACGTCGAACCTGCTCACAGACACAGTGATCATGGATCCAACCGCGGGCAGTACCACCGTGTTCGACAAGTTCTTCACGCACAACGCAGAAGCAGGTTCGTTCTTTACCCTCGAATTCTCAGGGGCGCTTTGTCCCATCGCCGAAAACAGTGCGTCGGTGAAGGGCACGCTCTGTGGGGAAATGGTCCATACAACTGCCGGCGGGACGGGATATGATCCGAATAACACAGGGACACTGACAAAGGTCCAAACCCTGCTCTTCGGTGCGGCGCAGCAGACCACAGCCAACTGTAAACTGACGTTCGCGGGTCGCACGGCGCAGATCACGGGAGCAGTCGACTTCGAACTGAGCGGCGCGAACGCAGGCAAGCCGTTCGGCGCAGACTGACCAGTAAGCGGGTACTTCAGACCATGGCGGTTAGGGGCCCGCGAAGCCGACCCCTAACCGCCTTATTTGCTTGCCGTCGCAGTCGCGCTCGTGTACGCGGTGCCGGAGGACTTGGCGGCGGTGATCGTGTTGGTGAAGCTGCCGCTGCTCGGCGATTTATAGGTGAAGGAGGCGGTCGATTCGGCGAGGCCGGTGGTGGCGATCGTCAGGGCGCCGCCGGTGACCGTGCCGCCGGTGGCGGTGACGGTCACCGAGTTGGCGGTGCCGAGGTTGGAGACGACGTTGCCGAGGCTGTCGGTGACCGCGACCTTGGCGATGAAGGTGCCGCTGTTGCCGAGGCTGGTGATCGTGCAGGTGAAGAGGCAGGGGGAGCCGAGGGAGCCGGCGCTGATCGTCGGTGAGGCCCAGGCGTACCTGGCCGCGGTGCCGGCGCTGACCGTGAGGGCGATTGCGCTCGGGGTCGAGATCGTGCCATCGGTCGCGCTCAGCGTCGAGGCTCCCGCTTTGGCCGCCTTGAAGACCCCGTTTTTGCTCGAGCTCACGGCGGCGACGCCGGCGGTGAAGGTGAGCGCCGTCGCGGTGCCGATGTTGACTGCGGTGCCCGCCGAGTTGACCACGGTCGCGGCCGTGCCGCTCGGGCTCAGTTCCGGCCCGGTGAAGGTGATGTTGTGGGCCCCGGTGTATCCGGTGGCGGTGTTGCCGTAGGCGTCGAGGGCGGTGGTCGTCAGGTTGTCCGTCGCGCCGGCGACCGGCGTGGTCGAGGCCGCGGCCACCTTCAGCGCTGCGGCCGTCGCTGCGCTCGCCGTGGTCGAGACCGTGGCGCTGGTGGTCGACCCTTCGGTGACCTTGATGCTCGCCGCCGCGGCCTTGTAGAGGATCATCTGCCCGTTGGTTTCGCCGCTCACGGTGGCGACCCCGGCGGTGAAGTTGGTCGGCGTCGCGGTGCCGAAGGCGACGTCGTTGCCCGAGTTGTCGCTGACGGTCGGGGTGTTCCCGTTGGCGCTCGCCGAGGCGCCGGAGTAGACGAGGCCGTGCGAGCCGGTGTAGGTCGGCACCGCATTGCCGTAGGTGTCGGCGGCGGTGACCGTGAGTGCGTCTTCGGCTCCCGCCACCGGGGTGGTGGTCGCCGGCGCCAGGACCAGTTTCGAGAGCGAGCTCGCCGCGACGGTGACGGTCGGGTCGACTTCCGATTCGATCGAGCCATCGGTCACCGAGATCGTCGCCGCGCCCGCCTTGTAGAGCTTCATCACCCCGTTCTTAGAGGAGGCGACGGCGGCGACGCCGGAGGTGAAGGTGAGCGCCGTCGCCGACCCGAAGGCGACCGCGGTGCCGGAGCTGTTGACGACGGTCGGGTTGTTGGTGCCGATCGCCTGCGCCCCTTCGAAGGTGAGGTTGTGCGAGCCGGTGTAGGTGGTGACGGTCGAGCCCGCTTTGTCCTTCGCGGTGATCGTCAGGTTGTCGGCGGCTCCCGCGGTCGGGGTAGTCGAGGCGACCGCGAGGACGAAGTGGTCGGCCGGGCCGATCGTGACTTTGGCTTCGACCGCGGCACTGGTCGCCGTCCAGGTTCGGTACTTGGCGAAGACCTTGTAGGTGTAGGTGCCAGGTTCGAGACCCGAGTCGGTGCAGGTGGAGATGTCGTTCTGTGGTTCGGCCTGGGTCGGGCAGGTGCCGCTCGGCGCGCCGCCGTTGCGGGTCACGTAGTAGGCGACCCCGGTCGGCGTCGAGCCTTTCGCCCAGGTCAACGCCACCGTGCCGCCGGCGGCCGGGGTGGCCGCGGAGATCGTCGGCACGGTCAGCGAGCCGATGACCTTTTCCCCGGTGCCGCTTCCGTTGGCCGTGTAGTAGCCGAGTGCCGGCGCCGCTCCCAGCGCCATCGCGCTGAGGCAGAGGCCGAGCAGCGCCGCCAGGCCGAACCAGTCCCTGACGCAGCGCCCCCTCACCCGCCGGCGCTCCCGGAGAAGGCGAGGTCGAAGTTCGCGTTCTTGCAGGCGTCCTGGGGGACCGGCAGTTCGCGCAGCGCGATCGTCGGCGCTTCCGCCGCGGCGCTCGGCAGCGAGACCGAGCCGTGGGCGGCGATCCGCAGCTTGCCGCCGGCGAGCGCGGGCGCGGTCAGCGTCACGTTGTCGGCCGGGGAGCAGCCGGGCGCGCCGCCGCCGGCGGTGACCCGCAATGAGGTGATCGTGATCGGCACCGGGTTGGGGTTCGAGATCACGACCGGGATCGGGCTCGGCGCCGCGCCCGGATAGAGCGGTCCGATTGCTTCCGGCTGCGGCGAGACCGTGAACGGTTTCGGTTCGAGCACCAGCCACGAGTAGCTGGTGCGGGCGAGCGTCCTCTGCCGGCTGACGGCGGCGACGTAGAAGGTGTGTTGGCCGACTCCGACCCCGCGGTACAGCACGGTGCTCTCCTCGCAGCCCTGGGCCGGTCGCCGGTCGAGCCGGCAGCGGAGCGTCGGTTCGCCCGCCGCTTCGATCCGGAAGCGGGCGGAGGAGCGGGTCGAGATCGCCGGCGGGTGGCCGGCGATGCGCAGCGTCCCCGACCCCGGGCCGGCGACCGAACCCGCCGGCGGCGTGGTCGCCGTCCCGGCGGGCTCGTGGCGCTCCTTGCCGCGCCCGCCATGGCCCGCCGCCGCATAGGACGCGGCGGCGGCCAGCATCAGCGCCAGCAGGGCTCCGATGACGATCCGTGCCATTCGGGCCCCTGGTTAGTTGTTGGTCAGGTGCAGCGTCAGGGTCGCGCCCTGGCATTTGTCCTGACTGACGCCGGTTTCGTTCATCGTCAGCGAACCGGTCGGGGTCACCGCCTGACCGTTGCCGCTGGCGAACGTCGCGTTGACAGCCACGGCGGGCATCGTGAAGTCCGGGTTGCCGCCGGTGATCACGGTGCTGCATTCGCTGTGGGAGGCGTCGACGGTGATGCTTGAGAGGGAGATCGTGCCGACCCGCTGTTTGCCGGAGGACGGGTTGTCGACGGTGAACGAGACCGGGGAGGAGGTGCCCGGGTAGAGGCTGCCGGTGACGGTCGCGTGCAGGGTCACCGCCGCGCTGGAGCCGACCGACGCCGTGCCGGTGCCCGAGCCGCTGGTGGTGAAGTACGCGTAGGCGCCGCCGGCGACAACCACCACGAGGGTGGCGGTCAGGGCGAGGAAGGCCCGACGCTTGGTGATCAGTTTCATCTCGCTTTTCTCCTTGGGTGGTCCGGGGAATTCCGGTCCCCTCGCATCGGCGACCGAGTCAAGGCGCTTAAGCGAAAAGTTGAATCCGCGCCTCCAACATACGTCCAGATCTGCGGGTTCAGGCACAAGTCCAAAACCGGCCCGGCGCCTGGGAGAGGCCGCTGAAGCGGCTTCACTAAAGTCAGCACCCGATGACTGCAGATACCGCCGCAATTCCAGCGACCCCGGGACTCGAGCCGCTGGAGCCGGAGGAGTTCCAGCGCGTCGCCAACGAGATCGAGGCCGCCGTCGGCCGCACCGTGGTCGGCCAGCGCGAGGCCGTGCGCGGTGCCCTCATCTGCCTGATCTCCGGCGGCCACGCGCTGCTCGAGGGCGTCCCCGGGCTGGGCAAGACGACGCTCGCCCGCGCGCTCGCCGCGGCGCTCGACCTGGAGCCGAAGCGGATCCAGTTCACCCCCGACCTGATGCCCGCCGACATCACCGGCACCACGGTCCTGATCCAGGGCGCCGAAACCGAAGAGACGCGGCTGCAGTTCGAACCGGGGCCGGTCTTCGCCAACGTGGTGATCGCCGACGAGATCAACCGCGCCGCGCCGCGCACCCAGAGCGCCCTGCTCGAGGCGATGCAGGAGCACACCGTCACCACCTCCAACAGGACGCGTGAGCTGCCGCGGCCGTTCTTCGTCCTCGCCACCCAGAACCCGGTCGAGATGTACGGGACCTACCCGCTGCCGGAGGCCGAGCTCGACCGCTTCTTCCTCAAGCTGCGGTTCGAGTTCCCGCCGATCGCGGAGCTGAACGAGATGGTCGTGCAGACGACCACCGGCGCCAACGAGATCCTCGACTCGACCGCGCCCGTCGCCGGCGCCGAGACCGTGCTGCGGATGAATGCGCTGGTCCGCTCCGTCCCCGCCGCCGCCCACGTGATCGACTACGCCAGCCGGCTGGTCGTCTCGCTCCACCCGGAGAACGAGAGCGCGACCGACCGGGTGAAGCGCTTCGTCCGCCTCGGGCCGAGCCCGCGCGGCGTCCAGGCGCTCACCCTCGCGGGCCGCGTCGCGGCGCTGATCGAGGGCCGCCACAACCTCTCGATCGACGACGTCCAGGCGATCGCCCTGCCTGCCCTGCGCCACCGCCTGGTGCTGACGATCGACGCCGAGCGCCAGTCGGTCTCCCCCGACGAGATCGTCGAAGAGGCGATCGCGGCGCTGCCGCGGGAGGCGTCGTAGCGGCGACGCCGGAGCCGGCCGCCGGCGCGTCGCTGGTCGACGCCGCCGATCTGCGCCAGCTCGAAACGCTGAGCCTCGCCGGGGTCGAAGCGATCGTCGCCGGCTTCGGCGGCCAGCGCTCCGGCGCGCAGCGCACCCGCGGGCTCGAATTCGTCGACTACCGCCGCTACACCCCGGGCGACGACCTGCGCAGCATCGACTGGAACGTCTACGCGCGCCTCCGCGAGGTGGTGGTGAAAGCGGCCCCGGCCGAGGGTCACGTCGACCTGGCGCTGCTGCTCGACGGCAGCCGCTCGATGGACGACGGGACGCCCTCGCGCTTCCGCTACGCCCAGCAGCTGGGGGCGATGCTGGGCACCGTCGCCCTGCTCGGCTCCGACGTGGTCGCCGTCCACATGCTCGCCGACGGCACCTCCTGGACCGGCGCCCGCCTCGCCGCCCCGCACCTGATCACCGAGCTGATCGAAGAGGTGGCCGGACTGCCCCGCGGGATCAAGACCGACCTCGCCGCCAGCGTCCGCGACCATCGCCGCGGCGCCGAGCCCGCCGACCTCGCCGTCCTCCTCTCCGACGGGCTGGCCGAGCCGATGGCGCTGATGGAAGCGGTCGACGAGCTCGGCGCCTCCGCTCACGGGGCCGCCTTCGTCCACCTGGTCGAGGGCGAGGCGGCGCTGGCCGCCCTCGAAGGCGCCTTCGAGCTCGAGGACCGGGAGACCGGTGAGAAGCTCGTGGTCGAGGTGACGCCGCGCGTCCGCGCCACCTACGAAGAGCGGGTCGAGAGCGCCGGCCTGGCGCTGAAGGAGCAGTGCGCCGACCGCGGCGTCACCTACGTCCGCGCCCCCACCGACGTCGCCCCCCTCGACCTCCTCTTCGGCGCCGCCCGTGATACGGGCCTCGTGTCGCTGTGAGTTCGCAGCAATCCGCGGATATCGCGGCTTTCTGCGAACTCACTTTGGCCGGCGGTCAGCCTTCGAGCGGTGCCCCGGCGGGCAGCTTCTTGCCGCCGAGCTTGAAGGCGATCACCCGGGCGCCGATTTCGCCCAGTTCTTCGGAGGCGGTGAGGGCGGCGCCGCCGACCGTCGCCAGCACGTACTGGGTGCCTTCGATCGAGTAGATCACCGGGGCGGTGCCGAAGGCGAGTTTGAGGTCGGCCTGCCAGAGGTCGTCGCCGTTGGCGGCGTCGAAGGCGTAGAGGATGCCCTGCTGGTCGCCGGTGAAGACGAGGCCGCCGGCGCTGGCGGTGGCGCCGCCGTCCATCGGCGTCGGCATGTCGTGCTTCCACAGGACTTCGCCGGTGTCGACCCCGACCGCGGTGAAGGTGCCGGTCTTTTCGGTGTCTTTCGGGACCACCCGGTCGCCGGCGAATTCTTTCTCACCGTTATGCGATTCGTAGGTGACTTTGAGGTACATGCAGAGGTTGATCCCCGAGACGTACACCGCTTGCGTTTCCGGGCTGTAGGCGAGCGGTGAGTACTGGGAGCCGCCGACGGCGCCGGGGCACTCGAGCGTCCCCTTGGTGGTCGGCGGGCTGTGGTGGCGTTTCACGAACCCGACCGGCGGGAAGAGGTCTTCGCCGGTTTCGGCGTTGAGGAGGAAGAGGAGGCCGTTCTTGCCCGCCTCGGCGACCCCGCGCACGTCTTCGCCTTCGATTTCGGCATTGAAGAGGACGACCGGACTCTCGGCGTCGTAGTCCCAGAGGTCGTGGGCCTGCTCCTGGTGGTACCACTTGAGCTTGCCGGTGTCGGCGTCGAGGGCGAGGATCGAGTCGGTGTAGGGGTTCTTGCCCGGCCGTTTGGCGCCGACCAGGACCGGGGCCGGGTTGCCGGTGCCGACGTAGACCGTGTTCGTTTCCGTGTCGACCGTCGGCGGCATGTAGATCGTGCCCCCACCGCCACCCTCCGGCACCCACTTCGTGCCCGCCTTGGGGACGGTGTAGAAGGTCCAGATTTCCTTGCCCGTCTTCGCGTCGTAGGCGGCGATCTTGCCGCGCACCCCGTCCTCGGAGCCGGAGACGCCGACGTAGACCTTGCCGTCGTAGGCGGTCGGGGCCATCGACTCGTAGGCGCCCGTGGCGGGGTCTTCGACCTCCGAGGACCAGAGCCGCTCGCCCGTCTTCTGGCTGATCGCCTGCAGCTTGTCGTCGAAGGTGAGCAGGAAGAGCTTGCCGTCTTCGGCGGCGATGCCGCGGTTGACGGTGATCCCGTAGCCGCCCACCCCGGTCGACTGGGAGAAGTCGACTTCGGGCGTGTAGGTCCAGTTGATGTGGCCGGTCTTGCCGTCGATCGACATCACCTCGTCGGTCGAGGTGGTGACGTAGACGGTGCCGTTCAGGACCAGCGGGTACGACTCCATCAGGTACTGGTCGGGGCCGAGCCCGGTGCTCCACGCTTCGCCCAGCTCGCCGACGTTGCCGGTGTCGATTTCGTCCTGGGTGGCGAAGCGGGTGTTGTCGCGATCGCGGCCGAAGAGCGGCCAGTCTTCGGTTTCCGGCGCCGAGGCGGCATCGGGGCCGTTGGCGGTCGAGCCGCCCGAGGAGCTCGATCCACCCCCGCCGCAGGCGGCGAGGATGATCGCGGCGGCCAGCATCGCGAGGCTCGACAGCAGGACCTTCGATCGGTTCGCCACAGCTACTGGGTCGGCTTCTTCGAGTAGCGATGGAAGACCGCGCGGACCGTGCCGAGCCCTTTGGTCGCGACCCGCCCGACCAGGATTCCTGGTTCCTTCATCGTCGCCTTGAAGTTGCCGATCGTCGGGCCGAGGAAGGAGCCGCCCTTGACGATCGCCGTCCGCGTCGTCCCCTGGCGCTTCAATTCCTTCAGGTAGACGACGTCGTTGTTGTGCTTCGTCCGCAGCTTGAGGATCCCCGCCGGTTCTTCGGAGCCGGGGAATTCTTCTTGGATGAACATCGTCAGTTCGCCGCCGCGGACGCCCGCGTCGCCGGGCTGGGTGACCTTCACGTGGTAGCGCCCGATGAAGCTCGAATCGACCCCCCAGCCTTCCTTGGGCTTGGCGCCGGCGAAGGCCAGGGAGGTGGCTGCGAGGGAGCCGAGGAGAACGATTGCACCAAGGGTGGTGATACTGCGTCTCATCTTCTACAGAAGTCTATTGAGCGCTCACCATCGGCCGAATTTGCGGCTTGGTACCGTCGATTATGTGTGGCGATGGCTGTCTGCTGATCCGCGTGAAGTAGTCGACCTTGCCGGGGCCGGAGCGCTCGCGACCGGGGTGGACGAACGCCACCTGGGCGAGGAGCTGCGGCGCTGGCGAGGGATCGTCGCGCGCCGTCGTCTGGTCGCCCTGGCGCGGCGCCACGGCGCCGTCGCGCTGGGCCTCGCGGCGGTGCTCGAGGTGCTCGCCCTGCTCGACCTCTTCCCGCAGTGGGTGGTGGTCGCGGTGCCGCTCGCGGTCTTCCTCGTCTCGGTCGCGGTTTTTGCCTCCCAGGGCCCCTCGCCGTTCGGCCTGGCGCGCCTCCTCGACGACAAGCTCGGGCTGAACGACCGCCTGGCGACGGCGCTCGAGATCGGAGCGCGCGGCGGCCAGGAGAGCCCGCTGGAGCGCCGCACCGTCGCCGACGCGGCGGGCCTCCTGGCGGCGGGCCGCGAGGACTGGCACGCGAGCGCCGCGCGGGCGGGCCGTTACGACTGGTCGGTGCTCGGCGGGGTCGTCATGGCGCTGGCGGTGGTCGTCGCGATCGCCCTGGCGACCGGCGGCTCGTCGTCCCCGACCCCCACCCAGGCGCTCGGCCCGAACGGCGGCGCTGGCGCCGTGGGCGGCCCCAACGCCAACCACAAGAAGAAGGCGGAAAAGAAGAGCCCACAGAAACCGCTGGCCCCGACCGGGAAACTGCACAAGGTCGAAGGCAAGAAACGCCCGGAAATCAGCTCTGTCCAGACCCAGAACCAGGGCTACCAGCAGATCCCGCAGGGCAAAGAATCCGGCCGCAAAGGCAAAGCGGCGACCGGCAAGGGCGGCAACGGCGAACCGAAAGGCCAGGCCGGGCGGGCGACCAAAGGCTCGAACACCCAGTCGAACAACCACAAGGGCAGCCCCAACAACGGCAAGGGCCCGAGCACCGAAGGCAACAAAGAAAAGGAACACCCGACGGTCGGCTTCAGCGTCAAAGGGCAGAAAAAGCACAAGGGCAGCGGGCGCAAAGGCGCCTCTGAAGTGAGCGGCGCCGGGGCGAAGAAATCGTCCCCCAACGGGCAGCAGGATGAAACCACCGCCTCGAGCCAGGCGGCGCCGAAAGGCGGCACCCCGACCGGGGCGGGCAAAGCCGGCGGCGAACAGGGCAACAGCCGGCAGGGCCACGTGAACCCGGTCACGGGCCAGGCTTCCCAGGCGGTGAAAATCCAGCCGGGATACGCACCCTCACGCTCGCGCAAGGGCGGCAAGGAAAAGAACAAAGCCCCCGGGAACGAAGAGGGGGCGGGCGGCAAGGCGCGGACCGCGCAGGTGACCGGGGCGACCCAGGTCGGCGAGGAATTCTCCTTCGTGCCGGCGGCGGGCGGCGCGGTCCCCGGGGCGAGTGCCGGGCTGCAGCAGAACTACCTCGAATCGCTGAAGTGGGTCGCGAGGCTGCCCTGGTGAGGACCGCCAGGTGAGCCTGCTCGACGCCGGGGCGCTTGCCGCCCTCGTGCTCGCGATCCCGCTGATCGCGCTCCACTTCCGCCGCCGCCGGCCGCCGCGCCGGGAGGTCGGCAGCCTGCTTGCCTGGCGGGAACTGCCGCGGGTCGGCGGCGGGGCCGCGCGCCGCTTCGGCCGGCCGCCGTTGCCGCTCCTGCTCCTCCTGCAGCTGCTCGCCCTGGTCCTGCTTGTCTTCGCCCTGGCCCACCCGGTCGGCGACAAGAGCGCCACCGAGCGCTCGCGCGTCTACGTCGTCGACGAGTCGATGTGGATGGGGGTCGCGGAAGGGAGCGGCACGCGGATCGACGCCGCCCGGGCCGAGCTGCGCGAACGGCTCGCCGAGGTGCCGGGCGACGAAGCGGTGCGGATCGTCGGCGCGGGCGCGACCCCGACGGTGCTCTACGAAGGCGAGGCGGCGGGCGCCGGCGCATCGCTGTCGGGCCTCGCCGCCGGCCCGGGCGCGGCCAACCTCCCCGCGGCGCTGCGCCTCGCCGCCGGCCTGCGGGCGGGGGACAACAGTGAAGTGGTGCTGCTGCGGGCGCCCGAGGAAGCGGCGCCGAAGGTGCGCGGCGGCGAAGGCTCCTACGAAGACGTCGCGGTCGGCAAGGAAGTCGCCGACGTCGGGCTCGGCGGGGCCAGCTCCCACTGCGACCGGCTCGGGGTCGAAGCCTGCGAAGTCTTCGTCCGCCTCACCGACCGCGGCGCCAAGCGCGCCCGCCAGGTGCCGCTGGAGATCGCGATCAGCGGCGAACCGACCCACCACGTCAGCGTCGAAGTGCCCGCCGATGGCAGCGCGCCGCTGGTCTTCACCACCAACCCCGGGACCACGGCCCAGATCAGCCTGCTCCCCGGCGACGGCCTCGCCGCCGACGACTCGGCCTTCGTCTCGGTGCCCCGGCCGGGCGGCGAGCGCATCACCCTGGTCGGAGAACGTCGCCGTGCGCTGCCGCTCGCCCGCGCGCTCGCCTCGGTCCCCGGGGTGAAGCTGCGCCTGCACACCCCCGACACCTACAAGGCGAGCGACCCCGGCACCAGCGACCTCCTGGTCCTCGACGACTTCGTCCCCAAGGGTGGCCTCCCGGACGCACCCGGGGTGCTCCTCGTCAATCCGCCGCGCTTCCCGGGCGGCCACTCGCTGGGGACGATGGAAGACAGCCGCATGAGCGGCACCGAAGCGGCGAGCCCGCTGCTCGAAGGGGTCGACCTCGCCTCGCTGACGATCGGTGCGGAAGCCTCGCGCCGGCTCGCCTTGCCCGCCGCGATGAGCGCCGCGGCGTGGAGCTCGGAAGGGCCGCTGATCGCCTCGGGCACCGAGTCGGGCCGCCGCGTCGCGGTGCTCTCCTTCGAGCCCTCCGAATCGAACCTGCCCCAGCTCGCCGACTTTCCGGTCCTGATCGACAACATCGTCGCCTGGTCGCAGCGGCTGACCCCGCCGACCGCCGCCGCGGGGACCCCGTTCGCGCTCGCCGAGCCGCCCGGCACCACCGCGGCGAGCGTCGCCCCGGCGACCGGCGGGAGCGGCGAAGACCTCAAGGTCGCGCCCGGCACCGAAATACCGGTCACCCTGGCGCGGCCCGGCAACTACGTCGTCACCCTGGAAGGCCCATGGGGGACGCGGGAGCTGGCGCTCGACGTCAATCCTGGCGCGGTGCCGGCGGCGGGCGCCGCGGTCGACCTCTCGGCCCCCGCCCCGACCGTCCACGCCGGCCACACCGACTGGTGGCGCTGGGTGCTGGCGGCGGCGCTCCTCGTCCTCATCCTCGAGGCGCTCTACGCCTGGTGGCGCGAACCCGATCGCGGCCCGACCACCCGCCGGCGCATCGCCGTCGGTCTCCAGCTCGCCAGCCTGGGGCTCGTCGCGGTAGCCCTCTTCGACCCGACGATAGGCTCCCCGGCGCCGCCGACCACGCTCGTCCTCGATCGCTCGCTGAGCGTCGGCGCCGCCTCCGCCGCCGCCGAGAGCGAATGGCTGGAAGCAAACGAAGGCTGCGGGTCGGACTGCCACGTGATCCAGTTCGGCGGCGGCGCGGAAATCACCGGCGCGGAGACCGGCCCGCGGGCGAGCGAAGCCGCGGGCAGCCTCGAAGGACGGCGCACCGATCTGCAGGGGGCGCTCGAACTCGCCCTCGCCCGCACCCCGCGCGGCGGTCGCGTCGTCCTCCTCAGCGACGGCCGCCAGACCGAAGGCGAACCACTCGCCCTCGCCGCGGCGGCGCGCGCACGCGGGATCGCCGTCGACACCGTCGCCCTCACCGCCCAGCCTGCCGACGCCGCCGTCACCCGCCTCGAAGCGCCGCCCGCGCTGCACGCCGGCGACCCGCTCTCGCTCGAGGTCACGGTGCGCAGCACCGGCGTCGCGCCCGCCGTCCTCACGGTCAGCCGCGACGGCGCCCCGGTCGGCAAGCAGCGGGTCAAGCTCGGGGTCGGCGACAACCCCTTCCTCTTCAGCGTGCGGGCACCCCAGCGTCAAGGCTCCTACGGGTACGAAGTCCGGGTCGCGAGCGAACCGGACGCGCGTCCCCAGAACGACGCGCTGGGGACGACGGTCCGGGTCGAGCGGGCGCCGCGGGTCCTGGTCGCCGGCGCCGACGGCACTGCCGCCGCCGAACTGATGCAGGGCGACGGCTTCAAGGTCACCGAGGTCGCGGCGTCCGCGCTGCCGAGCACCCCCGCCGACTACAAGGGCGTCGACGGCGTCGTCCTCGAAGACGTCTCGGGCGAAGAACTCGGCAAGTCGCGGGCGAAGGCGATCGAAGGTGCAGTCCGCGAAGGGGCGCTCGGCCTGCTCGCGCTCGGCGGCAATCACTCCTTCTCGCTGGGCAAGTACTACAAGTCCCCGCTCCAGGAAGTGCTGCCGGTGAAATCGCTCGTGCCGGGCAAGTTGCAGCGCAAAAACGTCGCGATCGAGCTCGTCCTCGACCGCTCCGGCAGCATGATCAACGAGGTCGGCGGGGTGCCGAAGATCGCCATGGCGCAGGCGGCGGCGCGCGGCGCGGTCGCCTTCCTGCTCAAACACCGCGACCAGGTCGGCATCGTCGGCTTCGAAATCAAACCGAAGGTGCTGGTCCCGCTGACTCGGGTCGAACCGGGCAACGTCGCCCAGATCGAGCACGTCATCAACACGATCCCGGCCAACGGCGGCACCGACATCTACAAAGGCCTCGCCGCGGGCGTCAAAGAGATCGAACGCTCGAAAGCGAAAGAGCGCCACATCATCCTGCTCACCGACGGGATCAGCGAACCGGGCTCCTACGCGCAGCTGGTGCCGGGGCTGAAAAAGGGCAAGATCAGCGTCGCCACGGTGGCGCTTGGGGCGGAAGCCGACTTCAAGCTGCTGAAGGAAATCGCCGCCGACACCGGCGGCAACTACTACGCCACCGAAGACGCCCGCCAGCTGCCGAAAATCTTCGACAAAGAGACGCGGATCAACACCAGGACCGTGCGGCTGCGCGGCAAGATCGGCGTCTCCTCCGGCGACCCGAGCCCGATCACCGGCAGCCTGGTCGGCGAAGGGCTGGCGCCGCTGGGCGGCAACGTGGTGACCGAACTGAAGCCGGGCGCCGAGGCGGCGCTGCTCGGCCAGGATCGCAACCACCCGCCCGACCCGGTGCTCGCCCAGTGGCAGTACGGCGCCGGCCGGGTGGCCGCCTGGACCCCGGGGCTGACCCCGGCATGGGCGGGCGAATGGCTGGAGCGCCCGCAGCTCTTCCAGGACGCGGCCCGCTGGGTCGAGCGCGGGGTGGCCCCGCCGCCGCTGACCCCGAGCCTCGTCCCCGGCGGCCGGCAAGAGCTCGAAGTCGCGCCGACGACGATCACCGGCAAGCCGCTCGAACTGGAAGGGCTGGAAGGCACGCTGCGCTCCGCCGCCGGCAAGACGATCTCGCTGCGCTTCGAAGAGTCGGCACCGAGCCGTTGGACCGCACCGTTGCCGGAACTGCCGGCGGGCGAGTACGAATACGCGCTCAGCTCGGCCGGCACCGGGTCGCTGACCGGCACGCTGGCCGTCCCCTACTCGCCGGAGTGGCGCCTCGGCCGGATCGACACGACCCCGCTCGGGCCGCTGGCCGCGGCCTCCGGCGGGACCACCCTCGCGGTCGACGATCCGGCCTACATCGAAGGCGACTCGCGCCAGATCTGGTGGCTGTTCGCGGCGGCCGCGCTCGCCTGCTTCCTGGTCGGCGCGGCGCTGCGGCTGATCGGCGGCGGGGGCGGCAGGGACCGCGAGCCTCAGAACCAGCGCCCAGATCAGGAAAATAGGCGGGATGGAGACCCAGACCCCGCAGACCTCGAAGCCCAGCCCGCTTGATCAGCGCACCGCGCAGACGGCTGCCGTCCTCGTCCTCGGCGAGGGTGGCGGGCTCGGCGCCGCCCTGCTCCGCCGCCTCCAGCAGAGCGGCACGCCGGCCGCCTCGGCCCTCGACCAGACCGACGGCAAAGTCTCGGAGATGCTCCGCGAGGGCCATTGGCGGGCGGTCGCCGTGGTCACCCGCGACGACGCCTACGCCCTGCGGCTGACCCTGCTGAGCGCCCACGTGCGGCCCGACCTGCCGCTCTGGATCACGATGTTCGACCACACGGTCTCGCGCGAGCTTGAGCACGTCGCCCCCAAAGTCCACGTGCTCTCGCCCTCGGAGATCGTCGCCGGGGACCTCGCGGAGGGCTGCCTGGCGCTGGCCGGCGAGGACATCGTCGGTCGCCGGGGGCACGGCGTGCGGCTGGTCGACGACGCCCTCCGCCTCCTCGTCGCCGCCGGCGCCGGTCTCTTCGGCGCGCTGTTGATCGAGATGGTGATCACGATGATCGCCTTCCACCACGGGCTGGTCGACGCCTTCTACTTCTCCACCCGCTCGGTGGCGACGGTGGCCGGGCCGCCCGGGGCGGCCGCGGGCCCGGCCTGGTTCAAGATCGTCTCCGCCGCCAACATGGTGCTTGCCGTCGCCCTGGTCGCGATCTTCACCGCGGCGCTGGTGCGCCGGCTCAGCCGTCGCCGGTTGACCACCCTGTTCGGCCCCCGCTCCGCTCCCGCGCGCCACCACGTCGTCCTCGTCGGCTTCGGCCAGGTCGGCTTCCGCCTCGCCCAGGCGCTGAAGGAGCGCGGCGTGGCGGTGATCGCGATCGAGCGCGACGCGGACGCCCCCAGCATGCGCCTCGCCAAAGCCGCCGGGATCCCGGTCGCGCTCGGCCGCGGGGACGACCGCGAGGTCCTGCAGCGCGTCGGCATCGAGCACTGCGGCGCGGTCGCCGCGGTCACCTCCGACGATCTGGTGAACGTCGCCGTCGGCCTCGCCGCCGAGGACATGCGCCCCGACGTGCCGATAGTCCTGCGCCTGGGTGACGGCGAAGTCGCGTCCGAGACCGATTCGCTGCTCCACCTGGGACGGATCTGCGACGCGCACAAACTCGCCGCCGAGACCCTTCAGAGAGCGATCGAAGCCGGGGCGTAGGGCGGGACGGGGGACCCCTTCTCTCACAACAGCGGGGAGGTTCGTTCAGGGGTCCCCCGTCCCGCCCTTCAGTTCAAGCCAGGCCGTGCGGGTGCAGGTGGTCTTCCGCCATCCGCTTCAAACCGGCCCGGTCGATCTTGCCAGTTGGATTGAGTGGCATCTCTTCCAGGAAGACGATCTCCTCGGGGGCCTTGTATCCGATGCGTTCGCGGCAGTGGACGATGAGGTCGGCTGCGGAAGGCTTTTTGCAGCCCTCGGCGAGGGTGACGTAGGCGCGCACGTTCTCACCGTGGACGGTGTCGTGGACGCCGACCGCTCCCGCCAGTGCCACCGCCGGGTGGTCGACCAGAGCTCCCTCGACCTCGTAGGGGCTGATGTTGGAGCCGTCGTGGACGATCACCTGCTTCTTGCGGCCGAAGAACCAGAGGTAGCCATCGGCATCGGCGCGGGCGAGGTCGCCGGAGTCGAGCCAGCCGTCGACGACCACCTCCTCGGTCGCCTCCGGGGCTTCCCAGTAGCCGCTCATCCGGCTGCGGGTCTCGATCCAGATCCGACCGACGGCATCGCCCGCGATCGGTTCGCCGTCCTCGTCCCGCAGTTCGATCCGGAAGCCGCCGACCGGCGGCCCGATCGAGCCCTGGCGGATCTCCCCCGAGGGCGGGTTCAGCGTCGCGATCCCGACCTCGGTCATCCCGTAGCCCTCGACGATCGGGAAGCCCGCCGCGGCGGCGAACTCGGCCAGCACCTCGGTCGAGACCTTGTCGGCGCCGGCGCGGCAGATCCGCAGCGAGGCGAAGTCGCCGGGGCGCAGGTCGTGGTCGTGGATCAGCGCCGAGAGCGCCGCCGGGATCATCGCCAGCACGGTCGGCTGCTGCTCGCGCAGGAGCGGCAGCAGCTCGTGGGCGTCGGTGGCCCGGGCGACCACCACCCGGCCGCCGACCGAGAGCGTCGCCAGCGCCCAGAGGAAGCCGCCGACGTGGGACATCGAGGAGCCGGGGAGGAAGATGTCTTCCTCGTTCAGCTCGAAGGCCATCGCGGCGCTGGCGATCATCCAGCGCAGGGTCTCGCGCGTGTGGGTGACGCCCTTCGCCGGGCCGGTGGAGCCGGAGGTGAAGAAGATCACCGCGGGGGCCTCGGCGTCGACGTAGTTGGAGTCGCGGGGCAACGGCTTGGCGGCGAGCAGCCGGGCGAAGTCGTGGTCCCAGCCGGCCGCTGCCGCTGCCGGCTCCTCGTTGCCCTGGGGGAGGGGCTCGGCGTCGCGGTAGGCGATCGTCCCCAGGTCGAGCCCGCCGGTCAGCTCGCTCGCGGCGACGTCCTCGGCCCGCTCTACGTGGGCGAGCAGCACGCGGGCGCCGCTCACGCCCAGCGCGTGGTCGATCTCGGCCGCGGTATAGCGGTAGTTCAGCGGCACCGCGATCAGCCCCGCCTTGAAGCAGCCGAGGTAGTGGACGACGAGGTCGACCCGGTTCGGCATCAGCGAGGCGACCCGGTCGCCGGGCTCGAGTCCCAGCCCCAGGTAGCCCGTCGCCGCCCGTGAGCTTGCCTCCTCCAGCGCGCTCCAGGTGAGCGAACGGACCGCAGATAAAAGAGCGACCTCCTCCGGCTTGGTCTCGAGACCGAACCGGAGGAGGTCGCCAAGCGGCGCCGCCGGATTATCTAGCTGGGCGCCGCCGATCAGCATCGGCGCCGAGCTTACTTCCCGCCGACTATGTCTTCCACCACGTAGGCGGCGACGTTTTTGATTTCTTCTTCGGAGAGGACGCCTTTGAACGGGGGCATCCCGCCGCCGCCGTTGGTCACCTGTTCTTCTGCGCCGGCCTGTTCTTTGGCTTTCGGCATCGTGGTCAGGTCAGGACCGCCGTTGCCGCCGTGGCCGGTGGCGCCGTGGCAGACCGAGCACTGTTCGGCAAAGACTTCTTTGCCGGCTTCCGCGTTCGGCGCACCGCCCGCTTCAGCTCCGCCTTCTTCGCCTTCGGCTGCTTTTTCTTCGGCCCCGGCTTCTTCGCCGGCTTCGCCTTCTTCTTTGCCGGCTTCTTCCTCGCCGGCGTGCGCGGTGCCTTCGCCCGCGCCTTCGAGACCTTTCGGTTCCGCCATCGTGCCGCTCAGCGAGAAGACCCAGAAGTTTTCACCGTGGGTCGTCGCCGCGAGGCTGTTGCCGCCGGCGTAGATGGCGACTTTCTCTTCGCCTTCATCTTCGAAGACGGTCACCGTCGTGTTGGCGCCCGCGCCGGTCTGCCAGTGCCAGAGTTCTTTGCCGGTTTCCGAGTCATAGGCGACCAGGTTGCCGTCGTTCTGACCGACGAACAGCAGGCCACCGGCGGTGGTCACCGTGCCGGAGTAGCAGGATTCCGGCTGTTTGTTCTGCCAAGCGATTTTGCCGGTCGACATGTCGTACGCCGTGACGAAGCCGGGCGTGTTGAACCCGGAGGCGACGATCGTTTCGGCCCCGATGTTGGTCTGCCCAATTTTGATCTTCGCTTCCTTGGGCGGCACGATCAGGCCGAGTGCGCCGGACTGCGAGCAGACGAAGTACATGTTCTTTTCCGGGTCGTAGGAGGACGGCGGCCAGTTGTCGCCACCGACCGCCGCGTTGGCGACCAGGTTGACCACGTTCGGGTCCGAGCTGTTCGGGGTGAACACTTTGCTGCCGACCACTTTCGGCGCCGGTTTGAGCGCTGCCGCCCCTACCTTGGCCTGTTTAATCGCTTCGGGCTGGGCTTCGATCGGGCTGAACGGTTCCATCGTCGGCTCCGGCTGCGTCGGCCAGGTGTTCTGCTGCGGGTCCTGCGGGACCTTCACCTCGGGGATCGGGTAGACCGGTTTGCAGTTTTCCTGGTCGACCAGGTAGACCCAACCGGTCTTCTCCGGCTCGCCCACCGCTTCCACGGTTTCGCCGTTCATTTCGCCTTCGAAGAGGACGGTCGGCGAAGGAGCGTCGTAGTCCCAGAGGTCGTGGTGGACCTCCTGGAAGTGGCAGTGGTATTCGCCGGTTTCGGCGTCGAGGCCGACGATCGAGGCGGTGAAGAGGTTTTCACCTTTCCGGTTTTCGCCGGTCCACGGGGCAGCGTTGGAGGTCGAGAAGAACAGCATCCCGGTCTTCGGGTTCACGGTCGGCGTGTTCCAGATCGAGGCACCGCCAGTCTTGTACGTGCGTGGGCCGTCCTTGGGCCAGGTGTCGCCACCGGTTTCGCTCGGCGACGGGACGGTGTAGAAGCGCCATTCCTCTTTGCCGGTTTCGGCGTTCAGGGCGGTGAGGCGTCCGCGGACGCCGTACTCGCCGCCGGAACCACCGACGTAGACCTTGTTGTTGTAGTAGAGCGGCGCGCTGGTGATCGAGAAGCCTTCGCCCGGCTTGACCACGTTGGTGCTCCATTTGACTTTGCCGGTGGCCTGGTCGAGCGCCACCTCGGCGCCGTTCAGCTGGGAGACGAAGACCATGCCGTCGCCGATCGCGACGCCGCGGTTGTCCCAACCACAGCAGACGACTTCGCCGAGCGGGTCGGGGGGAAGGTGAGGTTCGTAGGTCCAGAGCCGGTGGCCGTTGCCCGCGTCGAGTGCGTAGACGTCGTCGGCGCCGTCGGAGATGTAGATCGTGCCTTCGTACTCGATCGCCTGGCCCTCGGCAGAGAACTTCGCCGCCGTGGCGTTGGCGCCGATCTTCGTCATCCACTCGCCTTTGAGTTCTTTGACGTTTTCGGTGTTGATTTCGTCAAGGGTCGAGTAGCGGTCGTTGCTGGTGCCGCCGCCGTTGGTGATCCAGTCGGCACCGGCGTGTTCGCCGAGTTCTTCGGTGCTGAATGCGGGGATGCCGCCTTCTTCGGAGGTTTCGGCCGGTTCGCTTTCGCTGGTCGTACCGGACGTCGTAGTGCCACCACTGCCGCCGCAGGCGGCCAAGACCAACGCCGCGACAACCGCCAACAGCAGCGTTGCGATCCAGAAGCGGCGACCTTCTGGCTTACCGAAACCTCTCCTCATGTAGATCCACCCTTTCCCACGAACGGAGGCGGTCCGGTTGATGCGAGCCGAGCCTCCATCCAGCTCATTGACACGACTTCAAGATGCCGGACGCTACCACAGGGAAACGTTTGTCTCAGCGAAATCTCAGCGGCGGATTGGGGTGCTGACGACGCCGCAGGTGGAGGACGCGTCGGCGCCGCATCGAGCTGCCCTCGAGCACGCTGGGGACATACCTGGCGGGCATGGGCGAACGTTTGCTCGATCGGCGGTGGCCGGCCGTCCCGCTGGCTTCGAGCCGGCGGTGGAAGAGCGCGATCCCGAAGGCCGCCGCGCCGATCCCGATCGCGGCCACCAGGAGGGCCGGGACGCCGAGCAGACCGAGCCCGATCAGAGCGACCAGGAACGCCATCAGGATGGCGGTGTAGAGCCTGTCTCCGCGGCGTCGATCGTGCATCGTCCTCGCTCTCGAAATTACTCCTGAGCGGACGCCGCTCCTGTCGGCCCCGCGCCGGTGCAAGGAAAGTGGCGCGGGGTGGGCCCCGCCAACGCTCAGCGGGCGAAGCCCCTATATGAGGACCAGGCGGGCTTCGGCCTCATCCCCTCGCCGAAGAGCCCCGAGCCGTCACAGAAGTTGCAGGTCCCCGGCGAGTCGGTGAACGAGAACCAGTAGACCCGCTTCACCCGCCAGGCGGCGGCGTGCGAGCGCAGCAGGCCGAAGGCGCCGCGCAGTTCGCGCGCCTGTCCCGACCTGCCCTTCTCGAACTTGTTGCGGCCGTTGGCGCCGGAAGGGTGGCCGCTCGACCAGCCGAGCTCGGTGAGCCAGATTGCCCGGCCGCCGTCGCGCGAGGCCTTCAGCGCGGCCCGCAGTTCTTCGATTTCCGGGGCGAGCTGCTTGTAGGTGTAGGAGTAGGGGTGGAGGGCGACGGCGAGGAACTTGCCGCGCACGCCGGGCGTCGTCTTGTACATCTGCTCGAGGAAGTCGGCGGCGAAGTAAGACCGCTTGATCCGGCCGGAGGCAGCCTTCGTGTCGCCGCCCTTGGGGCGGCCGAAGAGGCCGCCGAGGACGATCCGGGCGCCGGGGTCGGCACTGCGTAGGTCCCGATAGGAGTTGACGACGAGCTTCCCGTACTGCGACGGGCTCGGCCGGGCGGCGAAGTACTTGAAGTTCTCCTCGTTCCAGATCTGCCAGGTGCGGATCGGGTGCGCGGGGAGCAGCGGGTTTTCGGCCCAGAAGCTGCCCCCGGGGCCGTAGCGCACAACCGCCCGGCGGAGGAATTCACGCCAGGCCGCCCGCTCGGCCGAGCTCTGCACCGGCAGGCTGACCGGCGCCCGGGTGCCGTCGCCGACCCCTTCCGAGTGGACCACCCAGCCGGGCGCCCCGACCAGGAAGGGAAGGACGCTGATCCCGCTTTCGGCCCCGGCACGGACGAAGGGGTCGACCGAGCCCCAGTCGGGCACGTCGCCAGGTCCCGACTGCACCGCGCCCCAGTTGACCGGCACCCGGATGCTTTCGACCCCGCCCGCCCGCAAGGTCGCCGCCTCTTCAGGCTGCGGCGATTCGTTGGCGACGACCCCCCAGAAGTCGGCGGGCAGCGCCGCCTGGGCGCCCGTAGGGGCGACCAAGGCGGTCAACGCCAGGGCGAGGATGAGCAGGGTCGATCGCTTCACGTCCCCTGGAAACCAGGGGACGTGAAGAAGGTGCGCGGGAACCCCCGCGCTTGGGGGGCTAGCTCTTGGTGACGGCGCCGACCCTGAGGATCTGGGCGCTGGTCAGTTGGCAGGTCTGGAAGGCCAACGGCGCGAATTTGACGCCGTAGCCGCCAGGGACTCCGATCTTCAGGCCCGCCGCCCAGGTCGGTTTGCATTCGTTCGGCGAGAAGTTCAGCGCGTCGACGATCTGCAGCTGGGCGGTCGCGGACTGTCCCTGGGCGAGTTTCACCGCTTTCACTTTTTTGCCCGGCGAGTGCATGGCGGGCGCGCCGAGTTTTTTGCCCGCCAAGTTGACCGCGCTCACCGTGGGGAACCCGAAGAGCGTGCAGGTGCCGCTGGAGAGGTTGGTGAACTCGATCCGGTAGAAGACGCTGCCGGCGGTGCCGCCGCCCGGTTCTTCGCCGGCCCAGACCACCAGCTTCGAGGCGGAGCAGGCTTTGGTCGCCGCAGTGGCGGCGGGGGCAGCGATCACGGCCGCGACGAGGAGCGCGACGGCCACCAACGGGGCAATAAGTAGTCGAGTCTTCATGAGTGTCACCACAACCTTCCTGATCGACGGCGAGGTACAGTGATGGTTTCGGAGACAGCACAGTCGACTTCAGGAACAAACTGTGCTGTCCCTAACGGCGTGCATCCCAAATGACGCGATCGGCCCGTCGCTCCTTCACCCGGGAGCGGCGGCTCCGCATGACGTCTGGACAATAGCGCCGTAACGGGATCGACACATCGGCGCTGGAGGCGGGGCTTAGCTTGGCGGCGCTTCCCCCAGCCACCCCGAATCTCGGAGGAGAGATGAACAGGAACAGGATCCTGGCCTTGGCGTTTGCCGTCTGCGCGCTTGGTGCTGCCATTGTCGCCGCCGTGGCGTCGGCCCACCACGTCTCCGGACGTTGGCACCACCATCCTGCTCCGCCTCCGCACCACTCTTGCCCGCTGACCGCCAACGCCGACAGCTACTCGACCGGTACCCAGGCGACGTTCTCGGTCGAAGGGCCGTGGGGCGTTCTGGCCAATGATTGCGGCGAAGAACCGACGATTGTCGCCACCACCGAACCGACGCACGGCAGCCTCGACCTCGAACCGAACGGCGGCTTCACCTACACGCCGGAAGCGGGGTTTGCCGGTGCCGACAGCTTCAGCTACACGATCGCCGACGCGGTCCACGCCTACAAGACCCACCTGCCGCCGATCGGCTCCTACGAAGGCGTGCCGCTGGCGGGCGGTGCCTTCGGCTCCTCGCTGGCGCCGGTGCCCGGCCACCCGGATGAAGTCTTCGGCCTCGAGGATCGCGGCCCGAACGTGGAAGCCCCGGGCGGCGTGCTGACCGAGCCGAAGCCGTCGTATGACCCGGCGATCGCGCGCTTCATCCTCGACGAAGGCGAAGCTGAACTGGTCGAACGGATCCCGTTGAAGGACGCCTCCGGCCATCCCTACTCGGGCCTGGTGAACTCGAAGGCGCCGACCAACGAGACGATCCAGAACCTGAAGGGCGTCATCCTCCCCCACGACCCAGACGGCTACGACCCCGAGGGTCTGGTGGCGATGCCCGACGGCAGCTTCTGGGTCTCCGACGAGTACGGCCCGTTCATCACCCATTTCACCTCGACCGGCCGCGAAATCAGCCGCCTTTCCCCGTACGACGGCACCTTGCCGATGGAGTTGCAGAAGCGTGTCCAGAACCGTGGCATGGAGGGCCTGACGATCACTCCCGACGGCAAGACGCTGGTGGGGATGATGCAGTCGGCCCTGCAGCAGTCCGACCTGCCGATCGAAGGCACCAAAGCGTACGACGCGAAAAAGCTGGTCCCGACCCGGATCGTCACCTACGGGCTCTACACCCACCAGTTGCACGAGTACCTGTTCTTGCTCGACGAACCGGCCGCCCTGAAAACCGCCAACAGTGAGATCACCGCGATCAGCAACAACACCTTCCTGATCGACGAGCGCGACGGCAACTTCCCGTCCTCCACCGGTTACAAGAAGCTCTGGACGGTGAGTCTCGAAGGGGCTACCGATGTCGGCCCACAGGCCAAAGTCGCCGGCGCCACTTATAACGGTGGCGCGGGCGGTCTGCTGATCGGCGGCAAGACGATCGAGGCCACGGTGGTCGGCCAGAAAACCGCGGAAGCGAGGACGACGCTGGAAGGCGAGGGCATCAAGCCGGTCGGCGCCTCGCTCTACCTCGATGTCGACGCGCTGCTGACCCAGCTGAACCCGGCCGACACCTTCTTCGACCACGACAAGGTCGAGGGTGTGGTCGCGCTCGAAGGCGGCAAGCGGCTGATCATGTCCAACGACAACGACTTCGGGATCGCCGGCGCCGAAGCGGCCCCGGCCGGCAGCCCGAACAAATACAAGTTGATCGCCAAGGTCCTGCCCGGCCTCGGGATCCAGGACGAAGGCGAATACCTGGAAGTGAACATGGCGGCGCTGCCGGCGAAGACGAGCAGCGCCATGGTGACGATCAACGTCGAGGAAAAACATTGAGACGCCGCCGGCGGGGCTGCTCGCGGTCCCAGGCTCGGGTGGAGATCCGGCCGAGGAGCGGCCCATGCCTCCGCGGCCAGGATCGGCGAGGATTGAGGCCATGCCCGAGTACGTCGCGGCGATCGACCAGGGGACCACGTCGAGCCGGCTGATCCTGTTCGACCAGGACGGCCGGATCGCGGGCGTCGACCGGCGCGAGCACCAGCAGATCACGCCGCAGGCCGGCTGGGTCGAGCACGACGCGAAGGAGATCTGGCGGCGGACCCGCGAGGTGATCGGCGGGGCGCTGGCGAAGTCCGACGCGCAGGCCGACGACGTCGCCGCGATCGGGATCACCAACCAGCGCGAGACCACCGTGGTCTGGGACCGCGAGACCGGCGAGCCGATCTACAACGCGATCGTCTGGCAGGACACCCGGACCGCAGACATCGTCGCCGAGCTGGCCGGCGACGAGGGCCCCGACCGCCTGCGCCAAGACGTCGGCCTGCCGCTCTCGACCTACTTCTCGGGCCCGAAGATCAGATGGATCCTCGACCGCGTCGACGGGGCGCGCAAACGCGCCGAAGCCGGCGAACTGGCCTTCGGCACGATGGACACCTGGATTCTCTGGAACCTGACCGGCGGCAAGGACGGCGGGGTCCACGCGACCGACGTCACCAACGCGTCGCGCACGATGCTGATGAACCTGGAGATGCTCGACTGGCACGCGCCGAGCCTCGACCTGATGGGGGTCCCGAGGTCGATGCTGCCGGAAATCCGCTCCTCCTCCGAGATCTACGGCGAGGCCAAGGGGACGGCGCTCGGCGGCCGGCCGGTGGCCGGGATCCTCGGCGACCAGCAGGCGGCGATGTTCGGCCAGACCTGCTTCGACCGCGGCGATGCGAAGAACACCTACGGCACCGGGTCGTTCCTGCTCCTCAACACCGGCCGGGACATCGTCCACACCGACAAGCTGCTGACCACGGTGGGGGCGAAGCTGGGGCCGGACGGGCCGCCCGCCTACATGCTCGAGGGATCGATCGCGGTGACCGGCGCCGCGGTGCAGTGGCTCCGCGACCAGATCGGGCTGATCGAGGAGGCCCCCGAAATCGAAAAGCTGGCGCGGACCGTCGACGACAACGGCGGCGTCTACTTCGTCCCCGCCTTCTCCGGCCTCTTTGCCCCCTACTGGCGCGAAAACGCGCGCGGGGTCATCGTCGGCCTCACCGCCTACGCCAACAAAGGCCACCTCGCCCGGGCGACCCTGGAGGCGACCGCCTGGCAGAGCCGCGAGGTCGTCGACGCCGCCAACGAGGTCGCCGACGTGCCCTTCTCGGAGTTGAAGGTCGACGGCGGGATGACCGCCGACGAGCTCCTGATGCAGTTCCAGGCCGACGTCCTCGGCGTCCCCGTGATCCGCCCCGCGGTGATCGAGACGACCGCCCTCGGCGCCGCCTTCGTCGCCGGCCTGGCGACCGACTTCTGGTCGGGCACCGACGAGCTACGCGAGCGCTGGGCAGAGGACAAACGCTGGGAGCCCGCGATGGACGCGGCCGAGCGCGAACGCCGGTACGGCCAGTGGAAGAAGGCCGTCGAACGCACCTTCGACTGGGTCGAGTAGCGTCACCGCATGGCGATCGAGTCGTGGCTGATGGACATGGACGGGGTGCTGGTCCACGAGGCCAAGGCCCTCCCCGGCGCCGACCCCTACTTCGTCGGCAAGCCGAACCCGCTGATGATGCGCAGCGCCCTCAACGCCCTGCAGGCCCACTCGGAGACGACCGCGATGATCGGCGACCGCATCGACACCGACATCGTCGCCGGCCTCGAGGCGGGCATGGAGACGATCCTCGTGCTCAGCGGCGTCACCACCGCCGCCGAGGCCGAGCGCTTCCCCTACCGCCCTCGCGGATCGTCAACTCCGTCGCCGATCTGATCGACGACCTCTAGGCTTCCCGGCATGAACGACGACTGGCGCTTGCAGATCGACCTTGACGACGAGGGAACCGCCGGAGGGCTTGCTGACCACATGCGCTCGGCCGAGCTCGAGCACGAATTGGCGACCGACCACGATAAGCGAGTGATCGTCAGCCACGAAGGCGAGACGATCTACCTCTATGCAGGCGACCGCGAACAGCTCGATCTGGCCCAGGCGGCGATCCAGAAGCACCTCGATGCGAAGGGCTGGAAGGGCGAGTTCGAGCTACGACACTGGCACCCGGTTGCCGAGGACTGGGAGGACCCGGACGTGCCGGAGCCGACCACCCCAGAGGAGAAAGCGGCTGAGAGGAAGCACCTGATGGAGACCGAGGACGCCGAGACGGAGGCGGCCGGCGGGCTTGCCGAGTTCGAGGTGCGGGTCGAGTTCCCCTCCCACGGCGAGGCCCGCGACTTCGCCAAGAAGCTCGAGGCCGAGGGCCTCCAGCCGGTGCGCCGCTGGCGCTACATGGTCGTCGGCGCCGCCGACGAGGACGCCGCCAACGAGCTCGCCGAGCGGATCCGTGCCGAGGCACCCGCCGACAGCAAGGTCACCGCCGAGGGCTCGCTCGGCTACGCGGTGCGCCACGCGCCACCGAACCCCTTCTTCTTCCTCGGCGGCCTCGGCGGCTAGCTCCGCCGGGCAAGGTGCCGCCGCAGCGAGTCGATCACCGCCTCCGGTTCGCGGGCGAGGCGAGGCCCGGTGACGCGGGTGGGCTCGATCCCGGCGAGGAGCAGCGCGTCGTCGCGTTCGCGGTCGGTCTCGAAGGAGAGCCGG
>DATEDJ010000026.1:0-14395 GCA_035281725.1 Solirubrobacterales bacterium | reverse complement strand
CTTCCAGAGCGCCTCCAAGGACAAAGCGGCGCCCCCTGCCAACCCGGACCGGATCGACCTGGCGGAGCTGCGCGAACGGGTCGGCAAATGGCAGGAAGGCGTGCGCGAACTGTTCCCCATCTTGAAAACGGCGCGGGAAGCGGCGGCCGCGACCCCCGGCGCGGCAAGCGCCGACGCCCTGCGCGCGGCGCTCGGGACGATCGCCGACGCGGGCTTCACCTACGCGGTCCCGCGCTCGGCGGTCGGGGCGGGCGCCGCCGAAATCGAGGCGCTGCTGGCGCAGGCGGATTCGGTGCTCGGGCGCGGGAGGACGGCGGGCGAAGAAACCGACGCCCTGCTCGCGGTCGCCGACGAAGCGGGGGGCAGCACGGAAGGGAAGGTGACCGCGCTGGTCACCGCGGTGCGGGCCTGGGCCGGGGAGGACTTCCTGCTGCTCCCCCATTTCGCGCTCGGCAACGCGGCCGAGGTAGCCGAAGCCGACGGCGCCCGCGCCGGGCTGCTGGCCCACGCGAAAAGCCAGGGGCAGCCGCTGCCGGTGCGCGAGTGGATGCTGGGCGCCGCCTGCGTGCGGCCGCTGGTCCACAACTTCGAGCTGCTGCGGACGATCGCCGAGGCGACCGGCGAGGAGGCGCTGCCGCTGGCACCGCTGCAGCTGCCCTTCCGGCCCGGCGACAGCTGGCTCGGCACCGAGTACCCGCCGGGGACGAAAGTCCTCCACGACACGATCTCGATGGTCCAGCACCTGCCGCAGGGGTTCGACGCCTCCCAGCCGCAGATCGGCCTCCTGATCGACGAGTGGGTCGAGACCGTCCCCAGTCGCGAGGAGGTGACCGGGATCAGCTTCAACTTCGATGCCCCCGACAGCGCTCCCCCGCAGGCGCTGCTGCTGGCGGTCCCGCCGCGGCTGACCGGCCACTGGGAATGGGATGACCTGGTCGAGACCGTGCTCGACACCTTCCGTCGCGCCCGCCTGCGCGCGGTCGAGCCCGACGCGCTCGGCGACCTGCCGGCGATCGGCACCCTGCTGCCGGCGGTGATGGCCGAATTCAGCACCAGCCGCGGCTCGATCTCCCTCGACTACCTGTTCAGCTTCGAGGTCGTGCAGGCGAGCGTCGCCGCGCTCCTCGCCGAGAGCCCGGGGGCGGGGGGTTAGCGGGTGGCGCAGCTGATCGACATCCTCGCCCGCCTCGAGCTGCTGGACCCGATCTACCTCGACCCGGCGATCCCGGCCTGGAACCGCATCGAAGCCCGCCCGCGCGACGAAGACTTCTCCCGCAGCCTGCGGGCGGAGGTGCGCGACGCGCTCTGGATGCTGACCCGACAGTGGCAGACGGGGGAGCTCGAGGCCGAGGACGCGGGCTCGCCGATCGACGCCCGCCTCTTGACCCGGCGGGCGACGATCGACCGGGTGCGGATCGCCGGCGGCCCGGTCCAGCCCTACGACGACGAAGTGCCGCTGGAGGCGCTGGTCGAGTGCGAGCCGATCCCCTTCACCCAGGCGCTGCGGCTCCAGGTCGGCCAGTTCTTCCTCGACCTGCACTCGCCGGCACTGCGGACCAAATACCTGCCCCGCTACCGGGAAAAGTTCCCCTTCCCGCAGGCCGCCGAGGCGGACTTCACGGGCCAGGTCGACGGCCTGAACCTCTACCTGGCGACGCGTCGCGGCGGCTTCGACGGCAAGGCGCTGCGGGTTGCGCTCGAGGACGGCAGCTTCGCCGCGAAAGTCCCGGTCGATCCGGGCGACGCCGGCGACCTGCAGACCTACGGCGAACAGCTGCTGGCCTGGTTCGAGCGCCAGTTCACCCGGCCGCCGGCGGGCGAGTCGAGCGGCTGGGACCACGAGCGGCTCTCCTACTCGCTGGCCGCGGCGGCCCCGGACGGCGGCGACAAACAGCTCGTCCTCAGCGCCGAGCGCTACCAGGACGGCTACCTCGACTGGGACAGCTTCGACCTCGATCCGGTAGCCGCCCCGCTCGAGCTCCCCTCCCCGCCGCCGCCGGACCCGGAAGAAGAGACGCTTTCCTTCATCCCGGTCGCCGCCTCCTTCAAAGGGATGCCCGACCCACGCTTCTGGAAGATCGAGGAGCGCGCGGTCAACTTCGGGGCGCTGAACGCGAAGACCACCGACCAACTGCTGCTGGTCTTCGCCGAGATGGGCCTGATCTACGGAAACGACTGGTACGTGATCCCCTACCAGCTGCCGGTCAACTCGCTGTGCCAGGTGGAGGGCCTGGTCGTCACCGACGTCTTCGGCGACCGCACCCTGATCCCCGCCGCCGACGAGGGCTCGGCCGAGGACTGGCGCCGCTGGAGCCTTTTCGAACTCGGCAACCGGGCGGAGATCGGCAGCTACAACCACCAGTTCCTCCTGCCCTCGACGGTCGGCGAGGGCGCCGAGAGCGAGCCGCTCGAGCGGGTCCAATACGTCCGCGACGAGATGTCCAACATGGTCTGGGCGATCGAGGAGGTGATCCCCGACGCGACCGGCGCCGGGATCGACGGCTACGACGCCGCCGGTCGCACCGGCGTCCTGCCCGAACCGATCGCCCACTCGCCCGCCGCGATCCGCTACCTCCTCGGCACCACGGTGCCGGAAAACTGGATCCCCTTCCTCCCCGCCCAGCGACCGGGCAGCATCGAGGACATCGCCTTCCAGCGCGCGGCGATGCCCAAGCTCGGCACCCCGACGCCCGAGCTGGTCAAGCCCAAGGGCGTCCTCCTGAACGAACCGACCGTGCCCTGGTTCGTCGACGAGGAGGAGATCTCGGTCTCCGGCGTCTCCGTCACCCGCGCCTTCCAGCGCGTCCGCTGGTACGACGGCCGCACCTTCGTCTGGATCGGCCGCCGCCGCGAAACCGGCCGCGGCGCCGGCTCCAGCTCCCTGCGCTTCGATCAGATCGAACCAACCGAGGGCGCGGGCGCCTGAGCGCCCAAAGGCGCTCCGAAGATGTCAGTTGAAAAGACGCCGCACCAGCCACCCGAGCAACGTTGCCCAGGTCCCCTGGACCAGCGCGAAGTGCCAAGACGGGGGACCGTAGAGCAAGGTCGTCAGGCTGGAGGCCAGGACCACGGCAATGATCGTCAGGAACAGGAGCCAGCGCATGGTCAGCTCCTGCCGAGCTCGCGCCAGGGCGAGTCGAGCGTCGGCCTCGGCCTGGGTAGGTTCGCGGGGGTTGGGCATGGCACCGATCTTCGCCCGGGCCGCAAAGAAACTGGAGGGGAATGCGTCCCGGTCGTCGTGGGGCGAATTACCCTTCACGGGCTCGAGCGGGCCTCCGATCATTCTCGTGTGAGCCTCGAGACGTTTGACGATCACCTCGCCTGGCCTCCGCGGGTTCGCTGGGCTCCACCTCGGCACTCCACTCCCCCGGTCGCCTGCAGCCTCGATCTGCCTGCCGACGCCGTCGAGAAAGGTGCCTGGCACGATGACTTTCTGATCCTCGGCAGCAGACTGCGCCCCACCTGGGACCAGTTAGAGGTCGACGAGGGGGCACCCGCCTACGTGGTGCCTTACGCCCCGGGGTTCCCGGTCAGGGTCACCTGTCCGGTCGGGTCCGAGCGGGCCGAAACCGTCCGCGTCAGCTGCGACGTGATCGCCATCCCCCAGGACGTCGCCGGGTTCTTCGAGTTCGCTCTGCGCGAGAACGCCGAGCTGCCGATGGCTCGGCTCGCGGTCAACGCCGATCGCCTCGTCGTGGATCAGGAACTCCCGTTCCTCGCCGCCGGGATCCCAGCGCTGGGGATGACGATCGAGGCTGTCGGTTGGGCCGCCCGCCGCCTGCGGCCCGAACTCAGCGTCGCCTTCCCCTCAACTTGACGCCTGAGATCGCGAGCGTCGCTTCAGAGGTGGGCGTCGCGGTCGTGAGTCATCGCTTCCCGGCTTCGCTCCTCATAGAGGCTCCGCAACCACCCAGGGGCCAGGCGGGGCTCGTACTGCTCGGGGTGGGGAGAGTCGGTAACGACCTCCTTCAGCAACTCCGCCGGGATCCCGCCGGATCGACGGTCCTCCAGCGCAGGATCACGGGACATCGCGATGTCGATCTCGTCGAGCATCGCCTCGGCATCTCGTCGCCAGCGTGACGCGGCCGGGAGGACGTACCCGTCCGCGTCCGGCATCGCAACGATGCAGGCGTTAAGCAGCCGCCGTTCGAGGAGGTCGGCGACCCACTCGAGATACTCCGGACATTTCAGCTCCAGCAGACCGATCACGTAGGCGAGGGAGACGACGCTGACGGACTGCGGCCGCTCCACGTCTACGAACCGGTTGCCGTTCTCGTCAGCAGACCACAGGGCCACGCGCCATTCCTGGCTGGAGATCGGTTCTTCGGCGTCCTCCGGCTCGGGGATCTTGACGCCCGGCGGAACCAGGACCAGTGCCTCCGCGTCGGGATCGCGAGGGGAAGGTCCAACGATAAAGGTGCCGCGACCGAGGACTGCGCCGATCAGCTCCCAGGCCGAGGTCGAGGTCGGCAGGCGGGAGGGGCGTGCGCCCTCTGATCCGCTGGCGTTCAACTCAAACCCACCCGCTCCATGAGAGGCGTGAATGCCTTTCTGATCTGGTCTACGAAGCGACATAACTCATATCGACCGCTGCGGTCGTCCAAAAGAAAAGGGGCCGAAATTCGACCCTTCGTCCACGCCACCCTAGACAACCCAGCGGTTCCGAGAGAGGGCAATCGGAGAAAGGCTTGCGATTTAGAACCGAGAATTGCCCTGCCCTTTTCGGAAATCGCGTGGATACGCTATCGGCTCATAACGGATTTTGCGGGTTGATCCAGAAGAGGAAGCCATATGAGCATGACGCGCAAAGATCGAATGGCCGGGGAGATCGCGATGGAGATCAGGGCCGCCGACGGCCCCTTCACGTCCACCGGCCGCTACCACAACACCGCCTACTCCCTGGAGGCGCTGCGGGAGTTCGGGGGCAACGTCGTGGAAGCGGCAATCACGGGTGAACTCGGTCCAACCACGGTCAAAGGCATGGCCCGCCATTTCGGCGTCCGCGACGCCGAGGTGAGGGCGCTGTTCGAGCAGACCGATCAAGACAGGGAGCTGAACTTCTTCACCAAGGGAATCGTCCGCGGGCAGATGCGGGAGATTGGGCGCGAGATCGTCGCCGCCGGTGGCGGCCCGCTGGTCTTCGTCCGCACCCAGCCGACCTCGCCGACCACGGGCATCAGGACGAGCCACGCCGGTAAGTCCGTCTTCGGCCTCGCGCCCGGCCGCAAGATTGGGGCGTTCGAATCGATCTACGCAACCTTCTACTCCCCCGGCGACGGGAGCCGCGAGCAATCGATCAATCTTGCCGGCCTGATTCCCGCCCTTGACACGGACCGCGAAATGGCGGAAGCCAAGGTCCCGATGCACCACCTCTCGCCAATCCAGATGCTCAGCCTCACCCACCCGACGGCGGCGATGTTCCGCCAGGCTGGCGCGGTCGATCTGGCGTTCCGCGATGACCTGCCCGAGGAGGTGGAGGCGAAGATCTACGTCTTCCTCCAGGGTCGCTACGAGGGGTACGAGGAGAGCGTCTTCCTCGCCAGCCCTACCCACACGGTCCCGATCGTCAATGAGCCGGGCTATCAGCGCGAGGCCCGCGAAGCGCTCGGCAACGACATCGACATCGTCGTCGAGGCCGAGGGCGTCAGTCCATACGACCGGGGGCTGGAGCGTCGGCACCACTACCGGGCACCGAACGGCCGGGTCGTCGAGAACGAGGAAGTCCGACGGATTATCGACCGGGAGTTGCTCTCCAGGTTCAGCGGCCCCATCCAGGTAGAACACCGGGACGTGGCGCTGGTGCTGATGCCGGGGGAACTGCAGGCGCCACTTCCCGGCGGCAGGTTCGAGGGCGGCCAAGCGATCCTGCAGTTGACCCCCGACGGCCCTCCCCGCTGGTTCACCTTGCTGAACAGGAGCGATGGCAGCCGCGCCTGGCGCGGCGACCGCCAGGAGATGCGGGGGCGACTTGAGCAGCTCGCCGAGGCCGTTGCCCTGCTCGACGCGCCGGACTCGAATGCCGGTACCGCGCGGCGCGAGCAGTACCGCAGCCTCGAACTGTTCGACATCCCGATGAGCCACCCGTCGGGACGGCAGAACGTCTGGGCGCTGGCCGCAGCACTCCGGCAGTCAGACCTACCCGACGCCCCGTTGGGAGCGACCCTGCTTTAAGCCGGATCGCGCAGGAACTAGCTCGCCCGCAGCAGGATCTTCGCGCCTTTACAGAAGTTTTCCGGGCCGGGCGGGTGGACGCAGACGTGGGCGTAAGCGGTCAGCTTCCCGTGCTGGCGCAACTGCTGCTTGGCGAACGGCGTGACCCCCGCATAAATGATCGGCAGGTAGTTGCCGTGGGGGTAGGTGACACCTTTGGCGACGAGCTCCTTGCCGTGCTTGACCTTGAAGATGACGTGGTTACACGACTGGTTGCAGCCCAGGTGGACGAGTTCGAATTTGCCCCCTTCGACGGTGGACTGCTTGGGGAAGTCGAAGGTGATGATGTCCGGGCAGTTCTGGTTGTAAGGCTGGCCCGGCTGACATTCTTCCGTGGTCGGGTTCGGGTTTTCGGAGATCGGCATGGCCGCCGAGCCGGCGACGCCGACCATGAGCAGGGCGCCCGCCACTAGCAGCGAGGCGGAGATGGCAGCGAAGGACTTCATCGGCAGGTTCATGGTCGGGAGGTTCGGGCGGTCGCCCCGGAGTCCTTCCGGCGTGCCGGTGGAGGAGCTCTATCCCCACTAGGCGGCGAGGAGTTTCCGCAAGTCCTTCAGCAACAGGATCAGATGGAGGGGATCGGTCGGAGAGCGTTCAAAGCCAAACCGCTCGTAAAAGTGGGCAGCATCCTCAGATATCGCATGCACGATCACGGCCCGAGCACCGATGCTGTCCGCAGCCGTCGCGGATCTCAGGAGGGCGTCCTGCAGGAGCGATCGCCCCACCTGATTTCCCTGGTGATCAAGATCGACGGCGAGTCGGCCGATCAGGATCGCCGGAACTGCTTGATGCTCGGACTGGCCGCGCAGCAGTCGCTCGGTGGCATTTTTTGGACTGACCGAGGCCGCTGACAACGCATAGAAGCCGACGACTCTCGCTCCGTCATCCGTCGTCACGAAGACCCTCGCCGAGCCAGACGCTTCGGCCTGACGGGCGTACCTGCCGATCCAGATATCCAGGGACGCCTCCCCGCACTCGAACCCCTCCGTTCCGTGCTTTCCCCGGAGAGGTTCGGGCGACGAGTAGCCCACGGCTATTTAAAGACGGATGGCTTCGAGAAGAGCTCGGTCAAACCCTCGGGCACCTTTGCCGGGCGCTCCAGAAGCTCCGAGAACTCTTCCCAGGCGTCCTGATCCAACTCGAAGCTTCTCCTGTCGGCCAGAACGCGATGCGCTTCCGCGACCGCTGCGGATCGGACGAAGCTCGAGAGCTTCGTGTCGCTCGAATCCACCGCGGCTTTGACGAGCCTGTCTTCGTCCTCGGCGACGCGGAACTTCCAATCTTTGGTCTTGGCGGCCATATCGATCCTCGGTTGGCTTGTGGGGACAATGTAGCTACAACCGAGGAGAGACGCAAATTCTGCCCTCCCGGGTGAGGAGTCGTAGAGCTTGCCAGTCGGGGGTCGTAGCTGCGAGGCTCGGCGCGATGAAGCGCCTGCGCGACAAGCTCACCTATTCCAACGTGATGGTCACGGTCCTGGCCGTGGTCGTCCTTGGCGGCGGCACCGCCTATGCGGCAACCCAGTTGCTGCCGAAGAACAGCGTCGGCCCGAAGCAGCTGAAGAAGGGTGCGGTCACTCCTTCGAAACTGAGCCCGGCGGCGAAAGCTTCGCTCGTGGGCAGACAGGGACCGGCGGGTCCGCCGGGGCCGCCCGGAGCGCCGGGGCCGATCGGTCCACAGGGCCAGTTCGCCGACGTCGTGCCGAGCGGAAAGACGCTGGTCGGCACCTATGCCGAGCGCGATCATGCCACCGCCGCCAACCAGGACTACATCGCTGCGATCAGCTTCGGCTTCAGGTTCTCCACTGCCCCGACGCCTCACTTCGTCGCGCTCGGCACGACGCCCCCGGTCCAGTGTCCCGGCAACGGCCTCAACCCACAGGCGGCGCCGGGCAACCTCTGCATCTACGAGACCAGCCAGGCCAACCGGTCCACGCCGATCGTCTTCGACGTGAATTTCGACCCCAATTCCTCCTCCCCGTTCGGCGCAAACGTATTGATGGAATCGATCGGCGCCGGAGTGGTCGCGACCTCGGGCAGCTGGGCCGTCACCGCGCCCTAGCGGCAGTCGCGGGCTCAGTGCTTGGCGCCGGCTGAGCCGAGGACGATCGACTTGGTCGCCACGCCGGCTTCGAGGCCGGCTTCCTGGTCGAGCAGGGTCGCGGTCAGGCGCAGCTTGCCGCCGTGGGGAACCTTGGGGAGCTTGACCGCGAGCTTGTACTTGCGGCCGCCGCGGACGCGGGCGCCTTCCAGGCTGGCGCTCTTACGGGCGACGACCTTACCGCCGGCGGAGAGGGCTTCGGCGCTGACGGCAAGGAGCGGCGAGCGGCCGCCTTTGGTGACCTTGCCGGAGACGATCGCCTTGTCGCCCTTCCGGGTCGCCGCCAACGAGCCCAGCTTGAGGGCGTGACTGGGACGGAGGCGCGCCGTCCCGCGACGGATGATCCTGCCCTTGGCGTCGCGCACCACATAAGGGATGCCGCTACTCAGCGAGCCCCAGCTCGGCTTCAGTTCGAGCTTCTGCCCGGTGCCCAGGCGGATCGCGGTGAGCAGGCCGCCTTCCGGCATGCCGGAGCCGAGCGAGCCGAGGGCGATCGTGACCTTGGTCGGTGCCCCGGCATGGGCGACCGTCAGCGTGTCGCCGGCGAGCTTGACCTGGTCCGGCTTGCCACCGCTCGTGTCGAGCGTGACGTCGGCGGTGTGGCGGACCTTGGCCCCACCCGCGTCGACGACGTGCAGGGTGACGTTGCCGGTGTCGGCGCCGGGGTCATAGGTGAGCTGCGGTTGACCCGGCGTGACCGTGACGTGGTCGATCTGGCCCGCCTTGGCACCCGGGGTGTCGAGGACCGTGGAGGAGCCGAGGCCGACGTCGCTGAAGCTCCCGCCGCCGCCGTCCTGGCGCAGCTCGACGTCATAGGTGTGGCCCTTGTCGAGGGAGTATTCGTAGTCGTCCTTGCCGCCGGACCAGTCGGACTGGATCGCGACCGGCCCGCCCGCGTCGATCGGCACCCCGGACGGCTTCAGCGTCTCCTTGCCATCCACCTTTATCGAGGTCACGGTCGCGTCGAGCCAGGACTCAAGCGAAAGATTGCTCGGCAGCTTCGCCTGCCCGGTCGGCCATTGCTGCGGGAACATCAGCGAGGTCAGGTCGCCTTTCCATTCGAGGCTGGAGCCGCTCCAGGTCCCGTCACCCTTGACCACGATGGTCGAGGAGGCGAGCGCGTTAGCGCGCACTTCGGTGTTGGTCTGCTCGCCCAAGGTGTAAGGCGCGTTGGGGTCGTAAAGGGCAAGCGTGAAGCCCCCGTCGGGATTGTCGGTGACGCGGGTGGCGACGACCGCGTGCCCTGCGGTGCCCTGGAAGAAGACGACCAGCGCGCCGCCGTAGAGGCGGATCAAGGAGTGGACGCGTTCCTTCCACTGGACCACTCGCTGGGCCATCGAGGCCGGCCCCGCGAACGGGCGCTTCGTTTCTTCCTGATACGCCTTGTCCTTCTGCGAGTAGTGCCAACGGACGATGTCGCGCTTGATCGCCGAGCCGTCGGCGAAGTTGGTGATCGCGTAAGCGTTGCGGGCGCCGGGCTCGTATGCGCTCGCCTTGATCAGGGTTTCGTTGTAGCCGTGGAAACGCAGCGCGGTGACCGAGTAGCCGAAGCAGAGTCCGGGGTTCGTCTTCAGCCTTCCGAGCCACTTTTCCCAGTAGTTCACCGCGACCGGGTCTTTGACGCAGCCGATGAAGCACGCGTAGGCGTCGTCATCGCCGAACTCGCTGACGAAGTCGGCCCAGGGGAACATCGTCGAGCCGGCGCCGGCGCCCGCGTTGGCCTGGCGCAACCCATAGGTGTTGCGGAAGCTGCTGACCGAGATCGGGGGCGTGCGGCCGAGCACGGTTTTGCCGTCGGGGGCCAGGATCCGCAGCCCGTTGTCGGCGCTGACCGCGGCGAATCCGGCGGGCGGCCGCAGGCCGAGGACGTCCTGGCCGTTCTCCACCGAGCTCGAGGTGATCGCGTATTCCTGACCGAGGTCGTCGACGAATTTGAAGTGACAGGTGGTGTAGGGGAGCGTGCCGCGGACGACGATCCCCGAGCTGAAGTCGGGGAACGAGCGGGTGATGTCGGCTACCCGGATTGGCAGCGAGCGGATCGTCTGGTCGCCTTCGATCGCGCTGTCGCCGAAGCCGGGGTTGAGCGTGTAGCGGACCACGGTGGTGCCGGTCGCGCGCGGGTCCCCTTCCGGATAGAGCGCCCGGAACGGGAATTCGAACGGGTAGGCGCCGTCGCCATGGATGTTGATGTTGAGCGGATCAGGCGAAGGGAGCACCGGCCCGTCGGAGACGACCCGGGCGGTGATGCCGACCGTCCCGCTGAGCCCGCCGCGGACGCTGAAGTAGGTCGGGTCGCCGCCGGTGCAGCCCGGCACAATCGTCTTCGCCCCGGTCGGCCCGGCGGCGTTGATCGACAGCGCCGGCACCGGGTGCACGGTGACGACGCCGGTGGTGGTGGCTCCGGTCCCCACCCCGGGCGCGCCGGTCGAGGTGATCTGGATCGGCACCTGGAGGTCGGAGTGGACGTTGTGGCCGAGGCTGATCCGCATCGTCGACGGGTCGCGTCCGGCGACCGGGTTGGGTTCGAACTGGACACCGGTCACCCCCGGCGGCAGCGGCCCGGCGCTGAAGGTGACGCCGCCGGTCGAGCCGCCGAAGCGGCGCACGCTGACCGGCACCGTGCCGACCCCGGCCTCGACGATTTCGGCAGTCGGTTCGGTCAGCGCGAGGGTGAAGACGGCCGTGCGTATGCCCTCGATCGGCGCGCTGATGTCGTCGACGTAGACGCCGAGGCCGTTGCTGGGTTCTTCGTTTTCGACAATCGAGACGTAGGCGATGTCGGCATTGGGCCGGGCGGCGAACGAGATCGGCACCGCCGCTTTGGCAGGCAACTGAGCCGTGGTCTGCAAGATCACTTCGTGGTTGACCTTGTACTCGGTGATCGTCACCGTTCGAGTCCCGGTGTAGTCGTTGTTGCGCAGCGTGTAGTTGACCTGTTTGCGCGGGTCTTCGAACTCCATCGCGGTGTTGGTGCCGGCGTGGATCTCGTCGACGGTGCAGGAAAAGTCGAGCGAGCGTCCGTGGATTCCTTCGTCGCGGACGATCGAGGGACACTGCACGGGTGGTGCCGGAAGGCCGAAGGCGCCGGGCGGCCCGAAACGCACCCCTTCGGCGGCGTACTGGTCGGTTACCACGGTGCCGGCGGGCAGGTTGTCGAAATTGATTTCCGTGTTGGCCGCACGGGCCGCTGACGGCAGCGCCGCCGCGACCAGCAGCGCCACGCACACCAGCGCCAACCTGAATCGTCCACTCATCGTTTCCCTCCCTGGCTGACCGTGAACGACAGCGTCGTCTTGGCGCTGTCACCCCCTGCCTTCGCCTCGATCACAAGCTGGTAGGGACCGGGCGGCAGCGCCTTCGAGCCGAGCCGGCCGGTGAGCGCGATCTGACTCGACCCGGCCCCCACCGCCTTGGTCAGCGTCCCGACCTTTTCCTTCAGCTTGCAGCGCGGCTTGCCGGCGCCGGCCACGCACTTGCCCTTGGCGCGGTGGCCGTTCCGCTGCCGTTCGAAGGTCAGCGTCAGCGTCGCCGCCGCCGAGAGGGTCGCGGTCAGCGTCGCGCCCTGCCCGGCGCCAGCTTTGCCGTGCGCGGGGGCGACCGCGAAGTGGGTCCGCGAGAGCTTCGCGCTCAGTTTCAGCGCGCCCGCGCGCCCGCTCCCGCCGCCCGGCCCGACCACTCCGCCGCCTCCGCCTGAGGGCGGCGGATCGGTGACGGTGACCGTCCGGTAGTCGCGGCTCGAGGCGCCGTCGGCGTCGGTCACGGTGAGGGCGATCGTGTAGGTGCCGGCGCGTGGGTAGTCGTGGGAGACGACGAGGCCGGGCACCTCGGGGCTGCCGTCGCCGAAGCTCGTCGCTCCGGTCAGTTGGAACCCGTCCGGGTCCCGCGAGCCGCTCAGGTCGACGCTGACCCGGTTGGCGGACTGGCTGGTCGTGACCGCGATCGTCGGGCCGACGTTGTTGGCGCGGTCGCGCAGGAAGATGTCCTGTTCGGCGTCGCCGTCGCCGGGCGCCAGGTTGGTGGCCGCCGAGGCGAAGGCGACGTAGCGGCCCTCGCCGCCGGCCATCGAGAACCCGCCGGGGCCGACGGCGCCGTCACCAGGTGCCCCGGCGGTGGAGACGTCGACGCGCGTGGTGACCCCGGCACACCGATCACGCACCCCTACGGCCGTGGCGGTCGGCGTGGGGGAGAGGATCGGCGCTGCGGTCCTGAAGGCGGCCGAGCAGCCGTCGTCGGAGATCTGCGGCGTGCTGGTGCTGCTGGCGCCCGCTTTGCCGTCGTTGCCGATGCTGACGACCTCGGTGGTGTTCTGGCAGACGTCGCGGACAAAGGTGTGGTTGGCGCCGTCACTGGCCCCAGGGGCCATGTCGGTGGCCGCCGAGTTGAAGGCGATCACGCAGCCGTCCCGGTCGGCTTCTGGACTGAAGGACCCGACGGTCGAGACGCCGCCGTTGGCCGTCACCGAGACCCGCTGCTTGGCGCCGGTGTCGAGGTTCTCGCGGTAGATGTCGGAGACGCCGTTGGTGTCGGCGGCTTCGAGTTTTTCCGCGGTCGCATAGACCGCCCACTGCCCGTCCCCGGAAATCCGCGGGGAGTTGACGCTTGCAGTGGGCCCGACCCCGGGCGAGGGCTCGCCGAGCCGGCGCACGGTCCCGGAGGGGAGCTGGACGAAGAAGGTGTCGTCGCGCCCGCCGGCGTCGTTGTCGAAGGCGCTGTAGACCACCCGGCTGCCGTCGTCCGAGATGTCGACTTCGTGGATGCCCTCGTACACCTGGCCGCTGCCGGTGTTGCTGCTGAGGCGCCGCGAGATGCCGGTTTCACGGTCCCACAGGTAGACCTGGGCGGCGCCGTTAGCGCCCGGCAGCCCGGGCCCCTTGGACTCGAAGACCACCCAGCGGCCGTCGGCACTGATCCTCGAGACGCTGCCATTGGTATCGGTCGGGGCGATCAGCGTGGTCGTCCCCCGAGCGCGGTCGCGCAGGTAGAAGTTGTCCACCGGGCTCGGGAGCGGCGGCGAGACGAGGTTGGTCGCGTTGCTCCAGAAGAGGACGTAGCGGCCGTCCGGGGTGACCGAGGGCTGGGCGGAAAAGCCATTGCTCTTGACCGCGGTCGAACTGAGGCTTATCAGCGAGGTCGTCGGCGTCGCGGCATGGGCGGCGCTCGCCAGGATCGCAAGGGCCAGCATCATGAGCGCGAGCGCCACGGCGGCGCGGTAGATCCCGTTGCCGCGCACGATGAAGAGCGCGGACGAGCCGCCGTTTGGCCGGGACGAGACCATCGGCGGCCAATTTCCCGCAGCGGCCGCCGTTTCGCGTCAGGGGTTACCCCTGATCTTTTCTCGACCTAGGTCCTTTCTCCGACGGCTGGGCTAGTTGCGGGTGGGGTAGTGCGGAGGGCCTGTGGCTGGGGACGGGTGTGGCTCAGGCCCCTGTGGCTGGGGACGGCGGCCTGGGCGTTTCGGAGGCGACCCGGGCAGGCTGTGGCCGCCTCCGAAACGCCCAGGTCGGGATCTTGTGGAGGGAACATCACGGGGTTCGTGGCGCCTTCGGGGAGGAACGGGGTCTCTGCGGGGAGATGCCGGGATCCCGTGGGGAAGACGGGAGGGGTGCGTGACGGAGATGCCGGGAACGTCACCGAGACGTGCGCCCTCGCGGGGGTCTGCGGCCCTCCGGATCGCGCGGTCGACCTAACCGGCGCTATGGGTGGGTTAGGACGACCGCGCCTCTGCGAGCGTGGAGGAGCCGTGCGGTCCACGACCTCTCCCTCACGTCGCCGTGACGTTCACGCCGTCTCCCTCACGGATCCCGCCGTTCTTCCGCACCCCGGCCCCCGCAGGCGCCCCGCACCCCCCCGCCGTCCCCCCCGTGACCCGGCCATTTCGCGGCGGCCTCAGCCTGCCAGGGCCGCCGCGAGATGGCCGGGTCCCTTGCCCGTCCCTTTGCCGTCCTCCCGCCGCGCCCCTACCCCCCACCCTCCTCCAGCGCCACAGCCAACCGCCCCCGCGCCGCTCGCCCCGACAGCCCAAGCTTCGCGTAGGCCCGCCCGAGGTGGGTTTCGACGGTCTTCAGGCTGATGAAGAGCTCCTGGG
>DATEDJ010000025.1:0-25495 GCA_035281725.1 Solirubrobacterales bacterium | reverse complement strand
CGACGCCACAGCGCGACCGTCGCCGCGGCGACGGTGATGACGGCCAGCAGGATCGCCCAGGCCGTCCGATCGAGGGCGAGGAAGACCTGGACGACGACGCCGACGAGCGTCGTCGCGCCGAGGCTCAGGACGATGACGTAGACGAGCCGCTCGCCAGGCGAGAGCTTCGCGTCAGGCAGCAGCGCCGCGAGGATCGCGTAGCCGCAGACCGCCAGCGCCAACGGTGCCACCAGCACGACCCGGATCCAGCCCTCGAGCCCGATCAGCACCGCGGCGAGGCCGACGAGGGCGAGTGCGACCGCCGCCAGAAGGTCGAGCGACGAGCGTGCGGTGCGCATGCTCAGCTCCGCGCTCGGTGCCGATCCACCGTCTCGTAGTAGAAGTCCTCGAGCTTCGGCACGACGACCTCGGGGGTGTAGTCGCGGGCGCGCTCGCGCGCCTTGCGGCCCATCTCCTCGCGGCCCTGCTCGTCCTCGACCAGGCGCTTCATCGCCGCCGCCAGGGCGGTCGGGTCCGAGGACGGGACGATCAGGCCGGTCTCGCCGTCATCGATCATGTCCTCGTGGCCTCCGGGAGTCGTTCCGATCGCGGGACGCCCCTGGCTCATCGCCTCGTGGACCACGGTCGCAAGCGGCTCCGGCCAGCGGCTCGGGAAGACCCCGAACAGGGCGCGCTCCCACATTGCCATCACCGTCGGATGCGGCACGTCGTTCAGCACCGTCACCCCCGGCGGGAAGCTCGCCGGAGTGTCGGGAGTGCGGATCCCGACCATCACCAGCGGTGGCGGATCGACCAGCCGGCCGTAGGCCTCGACCAGGTCCTCGACCCCCTTCACGCGGCGCAACGCACCGACGAAGAGGATGTAGGGCCCGGCCGGCAGCTGCGCCAGGATCTCCTCGTCGGCCGGCAGTTCGGGCCCCTCCTCGTGGAAGTTCTCGATCACCACCGAGGGCGCGTCGGGGACGCGCAGATCGCGGTCGTAGACCATCGCGACGTAGCGGCTGACGCTGTGCAGGGCGCTGGTCTTGCGGCGCAGCACCGGGCGCATGCCCAGCACGCCCGCCACCGCCGCGGCGCCCTTGGCGACCCCGCGCTGCTGCTTCGAGCAGGCCATGCACTTCACCAGCCCCGGCCCGGAGCAGATTTCCTGCTCGAGCCGGTAGAGATCGCGCCGCGGGCAGGTGTTGCCGTACTCGTGGCCCCAGAGGATCACCGGCACGTCGATCCCCGCGAGGCCGACGGCGAGCGAGTGGGCGAGCCAGCCGTAGGCGGGGATCAGGTCGGGCTGGAAGCGCTTCACCAGCCGCCGCAGCCGCCAGCCCGCCTCCGGGTCGGGGAACGGCGGCGGCGTGTGGCGGTCGGGGTTCTCGGAGACCCACTGGGCGCGGGTGGTCAGGTCGCGGATCCGGTGGACCGGCACCCGGCCGTCCTCGAAGTCCGGGGCGTCCTTGTGCCACGCGGTGCCGACCTCGACCGTGTGACCGCGGTTGACGAGTTCGTCGGCGAACAGCTCCATGCAGCGGCCGGCGCCGCCGATGTAGGGGCGCCACTCGTCGCTGACCATGAGGATGCGAAGCGGCCGGCGATCGCTCATCGGCCAGCCCCCTGGGCGGCGCGCCGACGGGCACGCCGGCGCTGGTCGAAGCGGCTGCGCGCATAGGCGGCCGGCCCGTAGGCGATCCCGCCGAGCTCCCGCCAGACGAGCCGGCGCGGGAAGTCGCCCTGGCGGCCGGCGTTTTTGTCGGAGTCCGAGGCGAGCGCGAAGGAGACCCCGCGGGGCAGCTTGCGGAGCAGGTCGCCGAGCAGCGCCGGGTGGTCGATCAGCGCCCGGGTCAGGGTCGCGGTCAGCCCCGCCCCGTAGCCGAAGACGCGATCTTCGAGCTCCTCGTAGTCACGCGGGTGGGCGTGCCAGACGATCGCCGCCGGGTCGTGGACGATCTTCCACCCGGCCAGCAGCACCCGCAGGAGCGCCTCGACGTCGTCGCCGTCGTGGGCGATCGTCCCCGGACCGAGGGCGACGTCGAAGCCGCCCAGCTCGAGCAGCGGGTCGCGGCGGAAGGCCATGTTCCGGCCGGCGCCGAATTCGCCGATCGTGAAGGGGAAGAGCGGCCGGTCGGCGGGCGGCGCGGCGAGGTCGAAGACGCGCTTGTCGAAGACCCGGGTGCGGCCGCCGAAGCCCTCGACCCAGCGCTGCGTCGGCGTCTCCAGCACCTCCGGCAGGGTCATCCCCGAGGTGGCCCCGACGCCGGGATCGGCGAACGGTTCGGCGAGGGTGGCGATCCATTCGCGGTCGATCAGCACGTCGTCGTCGGCATAGAGGACGAGATCGCCCTCCGAGGCGGCGAGCCCTTTGTTGCGGGCGTGCGAGAGGCCCGGTTCGGGTTCGGGCTCGACCCGCACGGCGACCTCGCGCGCGGCGAACTCGGCGGCGACCATCGCCGCCAGCGATTCGTCACGGGAGGCGTTGTCGACCACCACCACCTCGTAGCGGGAGGCCGGGTAGTTGCAGGCGAGGAGTGAGTTCAGCGTGGTGCGAACCGAGTCGGTGCGGTCCCGCGTGCAGATCAGGACGCTCACCTGGGGCGGATCGGCGAGGAAGGCGCGGCGCGGCGCCCGGCAGGGCGGATCGGCGGCCGTGCCGAAGCCGTCCGGGGCGACCGGGCGCGGCTCGAGGCCGTCGGCGCGCAGGTGGCCGGCGACGTCGACGCCGAGCTCGGCGTCGATCTGCCGGGCTAGATCGACGGGCGCGAGCCCGTCCGCGGGAAGGTCCGCTTCGACCATCCCCAGCGGGATCCCGTGCAGTCGCACCAGGCAGAGCGAGCGGGCGAAGACGGTGCCGCCGTCCTCGCCGCCCCGCTCGAGGCGCGGCAGCGGCGCCGAGAGCTCGACGTCGTCCATGCGGACCGGGACGAATTCCGGCGAGGGGGGCTCGGGGCGGCTCATCTGACCACCACGCTCAGGTAGCCGACCGCGGCGGCGCCGGTGCCGGCGACGATGGTCAGGATCCGCAGCGCCGCGGCGCCGTCGCCGCGCACCAGCTTGCCGAGTTCGCGCAGGACGCCGCGCGGCAGGACCTTGGAGACGTAGCCGCGCTCCGAGGAGAGGCTGTCCGCGGTGCCGACGACGCGCCCCAGCGACGCCTTGCCGACGCCCTCCTCGAAGCTGCGGCGGATGAAGTAGGAGAGCGAGGCGCGGGCGGCGGGGACGCTGTGCAGCACGCGGGCGCGCGGCTGGTAGAGCCAGACCGCGTCGGCGAAGTGCTGCTTGACCCGGATCGCCAGGTCGGTGTCGTCGGGGACGTTGCCGGCGGCGCGCACCATCCCCCGCGCCCGCAGCTCGCGCGGCGAGTCGGCCTCGCCGCCCTCGCGGAAGCCACCGACCTCGCGCAGGACCGCGGCGCGGGCGGCCATGTTGGCGCCGATCGGATTGCGAACCGGCGCTTCCTCCTCGGGCAGGCCGGTGTAGCTGCAGCCGAATACCCAGTAGAACTCCGGCGGCACCCAGGACGGCCGCTCCGCTTCCCAGTCCGGGATCAGCGCGCCGCCGGCGCCGACGGTCTCGGCCGCCGCGAAGCAGCCGCGCAGCTGCTCCAGCCAGTCGGTCTCGGCGCGGGCGTCGTCGTCGATGAAGGCGACGACGTCGGTGGCCGCCACGGCGATTCCCGCGTTGCGGGCGCCGGCCAGCCCGCGCGGGTGGTCGTTGGCGATCACCTCGACCCCGGCGAAGGCCTCGCGGGCGCGGTCGAGGAGCGCCTCGTTGTGGTCGACGACGACGATCAGCTGCGCGGCGGGCGCCGACTGGGACTGCACCGACTCGACGCAGGCGACCAGATGATCCCAGCGACTCTCGTCGTAGGTGGAGACGACCACCGAGACCGAGGGGGTTGCGACGGGCATCTCACTCGACGCGGGCGGGGGTGGCGATCGACGCCTCCTCGCGCGCACCGCCGTCGCGCCGCAGGGCGCGATTGCGACGAGCCTCGCGGAGGATCGTCCCCATCACGCGGAAGCCGTCGCGGAAGGTCTTCAGGTTGCTCTCGCCGGAGATCCGATCCTTCTCGTAGCTCGGCACCTCGGTGATCCGCAACCCCGCCGAGGCGATCCGCAGGTTGATCAACGTCTCCACCTCGAAGCCGGGCACGTCGAGCGAGATGAACGGCAGGCAGCGCGCCCAGAAGGCGTTGTAGCCGTAACAGAGGTCGGTGAAGTTGGTCCCGTGCAGGACGTTGGCGGTGCCGCTGAGGACGGAGTTGCCGAAGCTGCGCAGGAAGGTGATGTCGTCGCTGCCGCCGCCCTCGAGGTAGCGCGATCCCTTGGCGAAGTCGGCGCCCCCCTCGAGCGCGGCGACGAAGGCGGGGATCTCCGACGGCATCGCCGAGCCGTCGGCGTCGAGCATCACGATCAGGTTGCCGGTCACCGCGGCGAAGCCGGTGCGGAAGGCATCGCCCTTGCCGCGGCCGGTCTGGACGGTGACCCGGATGTCGGGGTAGGCGGCGCGCGCCGCCTCGACCGTGTCGTCCTTCGAGTTGCCGTCGACCAGGATCACCTCGTGCAGATCGTCGGGCAGTTCGCTGAGCACCCGGCCGATGTTCTTGCCCTCGTTCATCGCCGGGACGACGACGCTGACCTTGGTCTTGCGCGAGCTGCGCCGGTCGGAGCCGACGTAGGGCACGCTGTCACGGGCGGCAAGCGCCTCGACGTCGATCAGCGGTACGCCGCCCACCCGGCTGGGGGTCGCGGCGGGTGCGTCGAGCAGGTCGAGCGGGCGCGGCAGCAGGCTGACCGGCACGCCGACCGCCTTGAAGCGGCGCATCAGGTCGATCAGGATCTGGTCGTCCGCGAACTGGCTGGAGATCACCACGCGGTCGGCGTGGTAGCGCTCGACCACGTCTAGCGCGGCGACGTCGACCAGCCCCTCCAGGTCATCGTGGTCCGGCGCCACCGTCCCGACCAGCTCGGCGAAATCGTGCAGCGGGCGGAAGCCACGCAGGCGCTCGGCGGTCTGCTCGTCGCCGACCAGAACCCACCGTTCGGTGTGGCGCAGGGTGTTGAGCAGCGGCGCGGTGGCGAGGCCCGCGGTCGCGTCGAGGACGAGGAAGAGCGCCCAGACACTGAGCTGCGCGACCACGTCGAGTCCGGCGATCATCCCCGCCCCCCAGGCGAGAAGCGCCGCGACGAGCACGCGGGTGGCGAGGTCCCGGGCACCCATTTCCCCGCCCAGCGGGGCGGTGCTGGGCACCGAGCCATAGGCGCCGAGGATCCCGCGGACGGCCAGCACCAGGAGCGGGGCGACCGGGAAGGCCGGAAAGGCGGACGCGTCGGCGCTGAGGGCCACCACGATCACCGCCAGGCTGGCGCAGAGAAGGTCGGTCGTCGGTCGCACGAGTGCCGAGCGATCCGCCCTCGCGCCAGGCATGCTGCCGAGCGTCGGCCGATCGTGGACGACCGAGGCTTCCGCCGCTTTGTCGCGGGGAAGGCCGAGTCCGATGCTCTGGTGTGAGGGATTGGGGCTCACGGGAAGGACCGATCGATTGGAGACAAGGGGGTATTCCCGCTATCGACCAGGCCGACCGGCGACCTTTAGCGCCGCCGCGTCGTAATTCCGGCCATGCAACCGATCTGCCATCGCGGCACTGCTCTAGGATGCGCCGCCCATGAGGTCCCTCGTCACCGGCGGAGCGGGATTTATCGGCTCGACCTTGGTCGACGCGCTGCTGGCCCGCGGCGACGAGGTCACCATCGTCGACGACCTCTCCACCGGCAGGCTGCAGAACCTCGAGGCGGCGCTCCGGGCCGGCGCCGAGCTGATCGAGCTCGACATCCGCGACCGTCCGGCGCTGGAAGCCGCCGTCGCCGCGGCGGCGCCGCAGACCGTCTTCCACCTGGCAGCGCAGATCGACGTCCGGCTCTCGGTCGCCGACCCGGCCTTCGACGCCTCGATCAACGTCGGCGGCACCGCGAACGTGCTCGAGGCGGTCCGCGCCACCTCGGTGCCGCGGCTCGTCTTCGCCTCGACCGGCGGGGCGATCTACGGTGAGGGCGAGGGGCGCACGCTGCCCCTGGCCGAGGACGCAGTCCTCGCGCCCTTCTCTCCCTACGGCCAGAGCAAGCAGGCCGCCGAGCTCTACCTGGCGCTCTACCAGCGCCTCTACGGCACCTCGTCCATCTGCCTCCGCCTCGGCAACGTCTACGGCCCCCGCCAGGACCCGCTCGGCGAGGCCGGCGTGATCGCGATCTTCTGCGGCCTCCTCGGCGAAGGAAAGCGCCCGACGGTCTTCGGCGACGGCCTGCAGACGCGCGACTACATCTTCGTCGAGGACGTCGTCGCCGCGATGCTCGCCGCCTCGACCTCCGACCTCAGCGGACCGGTGAACGTCGGCACCGGCGTCGAGACCGACGTCCTCGCCCTCGCCCGCGCCCTCGGCGACTTGGCAGGCGTCCCCTTCGAGCCAGAATTCGCCCCGCCCCGAACCGGCGAGGTCCAGGCGATCACGATCGACCCGTCCCGCGCCGAAGCCGAGCTCGGCTGGCGCCCGCAGACCACCCTCTCCGAGGGGCTGGAGATCACCCTCCGCTCGCTCTCGGCGAGCGCCGCCTAGATCATTCCGAGCGCCGCATATATTCACGGACATCCACTGCGGTCCGCATCGGGAACCGGGGCTACACCGCTCCAGAAAGCGGAATAACGCTGTGCGGAACTACAGCTAGTGCCTGAAACTGCACGGATATGCGGCGATAGGCGCGGATCCCCGGCGATTCCGACTTGCTTGGGACGCGGGTCAGCGGTATCACCGAACGGACGCGGCACCTCATCAACCGGTGCTGCGCAAGCCCCATGCCCACCGCGAAGCGCCGCTACACGATCACCGACACCGGCGAACTCAGCGATCAGCTAGACCAGGCCCAGCGACGCTGGCCGGAGGTCATCGACCGCAAGGAGCTATTGCTGAAACTGGTGACAGCAGGGTGTGCTGCGATCGGAGAGGAGGAAGCCGATCGAGCCCGCGCGGTGGAAGAGACCGCCGGGGTCGTCACCCGTGTCTACGAGCCCTGCGAATTGGAGCGGCTACGCAAGGACTGGCGGGAGTGATCTCCTCGACGCCAGTGTCCTGATCACCCAATCACGCCAGCCTCCTCGAAGACGTGGTCGCGGCCCTCGATCGGCGCGTTGTCACCGAGCTGCGCCACCAGGCGGCGTGGGCTGTCGAGAAACAGGCTTACACTGCCGTACCAATTTCCGTCCGCAAACGGATTAACATATTGGTTAATTTGAATGACTCGCGTCTTCCGATTCAAGAACTTCGGCGTCTACGTAGCCGACGCCCGCGGCGAGCCGCATCAGATGCCCCATGCCCACATAAAGGAACGCGGCCGGGGAATTTGCAGCATCAACCTCTTCACCTTGACCCCCCTGCAACGGGGCATCGAACTCCCGGCCGAGCTGGTCAAGGAACTGAAAGACCACCAACCGGAGCTGCTCGAAGAGTGGGAAAGGCTGAACCCCGATGAGCGCGGATAGGCGCTACTGGGAAGAGCCCGAGTACGGCGAGATCGCCGCAATCGAGACGTGCCCCGATGCTCTCGTGATCGAGTTCGCCAACGGCGATCGCATTGAGGCGTCCTTAGGCTCTCTCGGGGCAGATGCCGAGACCACCTTCAGGCTCGATGACGGCTCGCTGATCCTGGTCGACTCCGATGGCGAGCGCGAAATCGACTGGATGGGCCTACGGGCGCGCAGTGACCCAGCCTTTGCGGCCGATCTGCGCGAGCGCGATGCCGAGGAGTCGCGGCGGCTTGGACGCCGCCTGCGGGCACTGCGGGACGACAGCGGCATGAGCCAGAAGACGGTCGCCGAAACCGCCGGCATGTCGCCGCCGCAACTGGCGAAGATCGAGAAAGGCGAAAGCGACCTACGGATCTCGACCCTAAGCGCAGTCCTGCGCGCGCTTAACGCCGACTTCGGCGACATCGCCGGTCCCGACGCGCCAGAAGTCTCGATGAAGGCCGTGCGGTTGAACGCGCAAAAATCGGGAGCCCCGACCGTCGCGCTGAAAGAGCTGGCCAACCGCCTCGGCCCACGGCGCTACGCCCAAGTGATCGCCCATGGATTCGGCTGGGATGTCAATAGCCTCCTGTCCGGTCCACCGCCTGCAAGCGAGCTACAGATTGCGGTCAGCTTCAAATCGCGTGACCCGGAGAAGGCGCGCTCCTCCCCCCTTGTTCGCCTGGCGCGGACGATCTCGGAGGCGAGTGCGGCCGTCTACGCGGCTCCGGTGGAGGACCTGCCGACCGACCCAACCGAGATAAGGGCGCAACTGAGGGCAGAAGGTGATGTCTCGCTCGAGTCGCTCACTCGCTGGGCCTGGAATCGGGGCGTCGTCGTGATCCCGACGCCGTGGAGCCAGAACTTCAACGGTGCTGCCTGGTACGTAGGGCAGCGGCCTGTCGTCGTCCTCAGCTCTGCGCAGCGCTCGCCAGCCTTTTGGCTCTTCGACCTCGCCCACGAGCTGGCACACATCGCCCTTGGACATTTAACGACCGAGGGGGTCGTCGAGATCCTCAAACCGGGGTGGGGGATCGATGACCAACAAGAGGACGAAGCCAACCGTTTCGCCCTTGATCTGTTGGTGCCTGAGAGCGGGCGTCTTTTCGCGGAGATCCGTCGGCGAAGCGCCGGATCGCTCGACTTCCAGAAACGAAATTTCAAGTTCAAGGTGATCGAAGTGGCCGACGAGGAAGGTCTCGATCGAGCCGTCCTGGCAACCACCGCGGCGAGCGCGCTGCGTGACGTCGCCGAAGAGGTCGACCGCTGGGGCTCGGCCCAGAACATCGCCAAGGAACAGGGCGAGGCGATGCCACTGATGCGGACGACGTTCGCCGAGCGCATCGACCTCGACTCCATGACGGAGCTCGATGCCGCTCTAGTCAAAGTGGTGGTGCTCGAATGAAGGCGCGCGCGGAGCTAGTCGAGCCCGATCCGCACCACGAGGGCGGCGTGGTCGGAGAGTCGCTGATCCCGGGGTCCGTGCAGATAGCGGCAGCTCTCGAGGCGGCCACCCAGCTCGCTGCCGAGATGGGCGTAGTCATACAGGTAGCCGAGGCCGGTGCGGCCGATCCAGCTATGGGGCTGATTCGTACCCCAGGGCCGCAGCTCGTGGGCCGGAGCGAGCGCGAGCTCGCGAAGGCGCTCGTGGAAGTCGTACTCGTAAGGGAAGAAGCCGGGCAGGGCCGGAACGTGATCACGAGCCACCGCGTTGTAGTCGCCGAGCAGGAGGAGACCCTCACGAGTCTTCTTCGGGAGCCCTTCAAGAACACCAAGGAGCGAGCCCATGAAGAGCTCCTTGCGGGCCACCTTCTCGGGGCTACGGTCGCGCGACGGGACGTAGACCCCGAGCACGGCGAGCTGCGGCGAGGTATCGATGACGACTCCGCGAGCACGTGCGGGCACGCTGACCGAGCCCACCTCCAGCGACCGGTCGACTGGCAACCGCGAGGCGATCATGACGCCGCGCTCTCGACCTTCGACGCTGCCGAAGGTCGCGTAGCCGTCGGCTTCGAGGCCCGCCCGGATCAGTTCGGTACCGGCACCTGCGCTGATCTCGCTGAGAACGATCACCTGGTCTTCCCTACCTCTCAGCCAGCGGAGGATCCGCTCGGCGCGAGGCTCGGCGGCAACCGAGATGTTGAAGGTGAGAATGCTCGCGCTCGCGCCCGGCGCGCGAGGGGCGCGGCGGGATCCGCCTCGGCCGGAAGTCCTTCTCGGCGGAGATTTCTTCGTGGTGAGGACGTTCGGCGGCATCGGTCGAAGGCGGGAGGCCGACGTCGCGTCCGCGCTCCCGAGAGCAGCTTCTACAACGGGCTCCGGTCCCCTCTCGCGCCGCGTTCGCGATGAGCCGGCGGACGATCGCCGCCGCAGGGGTGGCGTCGGCCTGCTACTTCCGTACTTCGACGGCAGACAGCGACCGTAAGGCGCTTATCCAGATCACCGAGCGCTGCAACCTCCACTGCGCCCACTGCTTTGTCTCGGCAACCCGCGAGGGGATCGACATGGATCTCGCCCGGATCGAGGACGAGCTTCTGCCGCGCCTCACCGAGGCGCAGGTTTCGCGAGTGACCCTAACCGGAGGCGAGCCCTTCGCCCACCCCGACCTAATGGAGATCATCGGAGCCTGCCGACGAGCGGGGATGACGGTCACGGTCTGTACCAACGGAACGCTGATCGACACGGAGGCGATCGAGGATCTGGCGGTACTGGGTGGGGTCAAGCTGAACGTCAGCCTGGACGGCTTCTCGGCCGCGAGCCACGGCAAGTTCCGCGGTTCGCCGGAGTCCTTCGAGACGACGAGGAAGACGATGCGTGCTCTCGGCGAAGCAGGGCTACTGAAGGGTGTTCTCGTCACCCCTAACCGGCTCGCTCCCGCCGAGGAGTACGAGGCGCTCTGCAACTTCGCAATCTCCATCGGCGCCGAGTACGTCTTGATGAACCCACTCTCCTCGCTCGGACGTGGGGTCGGTGGAGCAAGACGCCTGGCCGCCTCCGAGGAGGTGATGCGGGCCGTCGCCCTGGAGACCGCGGCCCACGAGGAGGAGCTCGAGTTGGTGCGGGTCCGGTTCCCCAATGAGTCGCGGCCGCTTTCGGCCTGCGAGGCCGGGCGGATCCTCTACGTGTTCGCCGACGGCTCGCTCACCGTCTGTCCCTACCTCGTGTTTGCGGCGCGCACCCCAAGCTCACGCCACGAGGCAGGCGAGTTCATCGTCGGCAATGCCCTTGCCGACGCCGACATCGCAACGCGCCTTGCACGCTACCCCCTAGAGAAGCGGGTGAGGGTACGGAGCGATCCGACCTGCGACTCGTGCGCACTCTCCGGCGGATGTGGGCGAGGCTGCCCGGCTGCAGTCATCGCGGCAGGCGGAACGGTCGGGGAACGCGACCGCGAGCAGTGCCCGATCGAGGACGCTGCATGACCGAAGAGCTGTTCAAGGTGGACTCCAACCGGCCGGGGATGCTGGTCACGATCGACGGTCCGAACGGCTCGGGCAAGACCTCTCTGACTGAGAAGGTGGGCGCGGAGCTGCGTGCCCGAGGCGCGGCGGTGTATGACACCCACCAGCCCTCCGCTGGCCCGCTCGGGCAGTTCGCCCGAACCTCGGAGGCGGAGCTGCGGGGCCGGAGCCTCGCCTGTCTCGTCGCCGCCGACCGCCACCATCAGGTGGATGGCGAGCTGGCGGAGCACCTCGCCGCCGGAGAAATTGTCCTCTGTGACCGCTACATCGAGTCCTCCCTCGTCCTCCAGCGAATCGACGGAGTCGCGTTGGAGTTCATCGTCGCGATCAACGCGGGCATTTCGCGACCCGACTTGCGGATCCGCCTGCGTGCCGAGGCGGAGACGATCCACGAGCGCCTCGGGGCTCGGAAGCCCGACCCGACGAGGCGCTTCGAGCAGACCGCCGCAGGCGCGAAAGAGCTGGCCCTCTACGAGGAGGCCGACGAGTTTCTCGACCAGGCCTATGGTCTGCCTGCGCTCGTGTTCGACACCACCGAGACCGACGCCGCCGAGTTGGGAGCACGAGTCGCCTCGCTTATCGAAGCAGAGCGGGGGCAGGGGCGATGACCGAGCCGGGACTCACCGTCCTGACCCTGAACGTCTGCAGCCCGTCGCTCGCGCGGGCCGAGCGGCAACTTGAGTGGCTGGACGGACGGTCCGAGCAGCTCTTCGTCCTCACCGAGATCGGGGTCGGCGCGGGCAGTGAACTGCTCGCCGAACGGTTTCGCGGGTCGGGCTGGGCGCTTCAGGCGCGCCGACCCGGCGAGGGCGAGCGCGGGGTCCTGATCGCCTCGCGGGTCGCCCTCGGCGCCAACACGCCAATCGAGACCTATCTGCCAGAGCGAATTGCGTTGGGATCGGTCGGCGCACTCAAGGTGTACGGCGTCTATGCGCCATCGCGTGACGAATCGGCCGAGCGGATCGCTCGGAAGCGGCGCTTCTTGGCCGAGCTGATGACCCTGCTGGGTGAGCACCCGCCGCGTTCAAGCATTCTTATTGGGGACTTGAACGTGGTCGAGCGCAGCGGCCGGGCCTCGGAGAGAGGCTTCCAAGAGTGGGAGTACGAACTCTACGAGGCACTGCCTCGGGTTGGGTGGCTCGACGCCTACCGCGCCCTCCACCCCGACCGGGTCGAGATCAGCTGGGCAGACACCGAAGGGCGCGGCCACCGCTTCGACCACTGCCTGATAACTACCGACCTCCGTCCAGCCCTGCGTCGCTGCGAATACCTCCACCAGACCCGCGAGGAGGATCTGAGCGACCACTCAGCGATGGTGCTGGAGCTCGATGGGATCCCCTTCGAACGATTGCCGGTGGATCCGTCACTGTCAGCCGACCCACCTTCTCTCTTCTGAGAATGAGTCTGTCGGGCAGAAAGCCAGTCGCAGTCCTCCTCGTGATCGCCGCATTCGCGCTTGTCGTCGGAGGCGTCGGCTTCTACCTGCACTCGCCCCCAGATTCGACCGGTGGAGCGATCGCAGTCGGTGTCAGTTCGAGCCTAATCGCTTCGTTCGTCTTCGCCGTTGTGGGTGCCGTCTTGATCGGCACCCGGGCGACCGACTTGCGCGAGAGTCTCTCCACTCTCGAGCCATCGCTTGATCGACTCGATAATGCAGCGAGCATTCTGGCGCAGACTGAGACGGCCCAGGTCCAAGCGCTCATGCCGAAGGGCACCTACGACGGCGACGAATGGCTCTCCCTTCTGTCGGGTGCACATCGCTCACTCACGATGGTCGGCCATGCGCTCGACAAATGGTGTCGGACGCCCCCGCTCGAAGCGGAATTCCGTGCTGCGCTCTCGCGACTTGCCCGCGAAGGCGGCGACATCCGTCTGCTGATTCTCGCGAAGCAGGCGAAGCGGGTTCCGAACACGCGTCGCAAGGAGTACACGGATCGGATCGAGGAGACTCTCCGTGTAGTGGCGGGCGTTTACCGATCGTTGGGTGCCGCCGAGCGCCAGTCCCTACAGGTGCGGACCGTCGGCGACAAGCTGGAGATGCCTTATATGGCCGTTGCCAACGAGAACTTCATGATCGTCGCGCCATATCCAGCCACGCTTCAATCCAGCAATGGAATGCCCGCAATCAGAGTGGCAGCGAATAGCCCCATCGCTGAGGAATTCGACAGCGATATCACGACCCTATTCCGGGACCATGGAAGGCCGGTCGACTTGAATAACTACTGAAGAGGCTACGGTCGTTGCCGGTTGGGATGAGTCGGCCTCTGAGTCCGTTCTGGCTTGACCTTTCTGCGGAGATTCGGTCGCAACCGATCCAAATGCAATTCGAACTGGGCGATGGGATCTATCAACCGCGAGATTTCAAGAAGTGACATCTGAATGACGGTTCGCTCAGGGGTGTGAGACTCAGGCTGGGTAGCCGCGGGAGGCCAGCGCCTGGTTCCAGCGTTCCTCTAGCCGCTCGGCATACGCGGCCTCCACTTGGGCTGCGAACGCGATACCGCCGTCCACGTGATTGATCATCGATAGTACGGAGTCGAAATTGCGGTGTTCGGCGTGCTCGGCAAGGCCGAACTTCGCCACTCCTCGGATGTGCACTTCCAGGCGGCGTTTGTACTCGGGAAGCAGTCGCACCCCCTCCTCGTCGAGCAGCAACCCGAGAACCACCTGTCTCGCGCCCGGAGGAACAACGCGAGTCTTGCCGCGGTGGACCCGGAACCCACCTCGAGCGATGAGCATGGTCACCTCACCTATCACCCGCGCTGCCCGGCGTCGGGTAAAAGAGCTTCCGGCGGAGAAGAAAATGTCGTCTGAATAGCGGGTGTAAGTGAGCCCTTGACCAGCCGCCAGATCGGCCAACCCGGCATCGATCTCCAACATCGCCGAGTTCGCCAGCCTCCCGCTGGTGGGTGCTCCTTGCGGCAGGACCCCCCGGTAGGCGACAGCGTATGGAGCTTTGTGGGGGTATCGTCGGAAACGGCGCCGTGCCGGAACCATTGACGCGCGAGTGCACAGTCGTGCGAGCTCAAGGCTAAGCAGGTCCGGATACCCCAACTCCTTGAACATTCGATTTACACGCCCCTCTCCGACACTTTCGAAGAAGTCGTGTATGTCCAACTTCACCAACCAGCGCGAACCAACGTGCCTTGTGGCGCAGTCGAGGATCGACCGGCCGCGTTGGTACGCGTAACTGGCATCGTGGCTCTGGCAAGCGACCACGACATTGTCAAGGAGCCAACGCTGTGCATCCATCAGAAAGGGCTCGGGTCCTGATATGGGACGCGTCGTGCCGTCCTTCTTTCGGCGCACGATGTCTACGTAAGGGTCTCGGCGACGAGCGACCACGTCCCTTAGATAACGCCACGGGACACCGGTGAGATGAGCCAGGTGCGACAGGGTGTAGATCGGCTGGCCGCCGTGTGCGCGGACCGAGGCCGAAATCTCTATGGCCCGTCGAGCGACCTCGGGACTAGTACCGGCGGCAACGGCTTCGCGCTCAAACAGGTGAGGGGGAGGGTCGACCACTTACCTTGACTCCATCCCGGTAGGGTGGGACGGGCGTCCCGCCGGAGTCTTCGTAGGAGGAAGGGACGGTCGTCCGGCCACGCGGTGGGCCTACGCTCGTCCGTAGAGGTGCGGTGAGCCGCACCCCCGAGAGACCCTGAGGTCTCTCATCGTCCGGTACGCGATGGCACCGGAAACACTAAGCAGTTGCCCTTCCCCCCTCACCTGAGGCTGTGAGGATAGTAGGGATCAGCGGATCCGGTCAAGTTCGCGGTGGTTCGCCTTAGTCCTCGTCTATTCGCAGCGATCTCGGCGCGACCAGCCTCGGTGATCGTCCCTGCGCGATCTACCCACTCCAGCCGCTCCAAGAGACCGAAGAAAATCTCGGCGTCGGAGATGTCAATTCCTAGTTGCGCGGCAAGGACGGCGACATTGCGACGACCCTCGGCAAGCAGGATCAACATCTTGAGGGCGGCTCTGCTGGCCTCCCGCATGTTGGCGAGTCGCTGATTGCGCCCGAGACGCAACTGACCGCTGCGCTCGGCCAAATCCTCCAACGACTCGCGGAGGCGATAGTCACCAATCTGCCGAGCGAACTCGGGCGGAACGGCGCGGTCACCGAAAAGTGGTGTCCAGCCCGGAGGGCTCTGCCACATGATCGCGGGCAGGTTGTTCGGTGCGCCGCGCTCGGTCAGGAAGAGCCCAGCCGAGCCCTCGTAGCCGACCGCCCAAGAATCTCGGAGCCCACACTTTCGTTCGCAGAGGTCGACGATCGCTTCCCGCACACCCGGCTCCCAGGGAGCCGTAGCAAAGGTCGGGGCCGCCTCGACCATCCAGACACCGCTGACGTCCTTCTCGACGCTTACCCGTTCCAGTGCCAGGGGGCTAGCGGCGAAGGCAACAACGTGGATGTCAATCCATTCGAACGACAGCCAGCTGCGGATCGTCCTATTTCGCCCCAGCGCGCGGACGAATCGCAACACCTGCCCACCGGTCCCCATGTAGTCCGTAACCACCACCACAGACCGGGTGCGCCGCTCACGCATTCCCTCCAGGCCGATGTCGGGACGGAGCCAAACGGCTTCTTTCGAGCCCTTTGCCGAGTTCATGCCTGGCAGATCGCGGATGATCATGGCCATCAAGCCCTCGCTTCCCGAGAGAATGCCCACAGGGTCCCCTGGATCAAAGTCCACGTACGCAACTGCGGAATCACGCCGATCCGACGGGACTCCAAAGTCTGCCATCGAACGCTCCGGGAAGACCACGGCGGGCCGATCGACCTTCCCCTCCCGACCCAGTTGCGCGAGCCGGGACGATAGACCCTGCCAAATCGCGCTGAGGGACACGTACCGGAGGCTGTCGATCAGGATGGTCGCAGCCGGTAGGTCAGCGCCCTCAAAGTTCGTCAGCCATCGTCTTCCGGCTGTGGTCTGACTTGGTTTCAACTACATCAGCCTAATCAGAGGTTTCCATGCCGGTCATTCTCAGTCACGAACCGAGCAGGCGAGGGCGGCCGATACTCAAGCTCGCCAATCGTTTCGCTCCCTGGCTTCTGATGCCAATCAGCATCGATTTGAGGGCCACACGGAGCAGACTCAGGATGACAGTTTCCTCGGCAGGTAGTTCGAACCGCCAACTGGCAATATTGGGCACTAATGACGATTCGTGCCCGAATCGCCGCATATCCGCGTGTATATCGGCGCATATCGAGCCTCAGCTGCCGACAGGAAGCGGCCGGTGCACCGCTCTAGAATGCGGAATACGACGGTGTGCACGCGGATCGCGAGCCTGCATCGCACCAACGAGGTCAGCGGTTCGAATCCGCCAGGCCGGGTGCTTCAGGCGACGCTGTCGGCCCAGGCGCTGAGGCGATCCGCGAACTGGGGGGTGGCGGCGTCGACCTCGACGATCTCGTCGGCTGGGACGTCGGCGCGGCGGGCGGCGGCGAGGATTGCCTCTGGGGAGGGGGCCTCGTAGAGGCAGTAGGTGCGGCGGCGGTCGGCGCTGAGGAAGGAGAAGACCCAGCGGACTCCCTCGTCGCCGTTCACCTCCTCGATCAGGCGGACGTCCTCGTCGCTCATCTCGAGCTGCTCGGCGAAGCCGCGCTCGATCATATAGAGGGGCATTTGGCAACTGTAGCGCCGAAGCGGGCGGTGGGCGGGAAAAGCTTTCAGGGGGAGGCGAGGCCGTGGCGGTGGGCGAAGGAGGTGGCCTCGGTGCGGTTGACGGAGTCGGTCTTGCGCAGGATCGCGCGGACGTGGTTGGCGACGGTGTGTTCGCTGATCGAGAGCTCTGCCCCGATGTCGCGGTTGCTGAGCCCGCGGGCGACCAGGGCGAGGATCTGCGCCTCACGGGGGGAGAGGCCGGCGGGGAGCTCCGCCGGCGGCGGCGCCCCGAGCGCGCCGACCCTGGCCGAGAGGCCGGGCATCCCGATCGCGCCGGCCAGGGCCGCCGCCTGGTCGAGGTAGGGCGCGGCGCGGTCGCACCGATCGCGGTCGGCGAGCAGGAAGCGGCCGTACTCGTAGGCGGTGTGGGCGAGCCAGGTGCGGGCGCCCATCTCCCGGTTCATCGTCATCGCCCGCTCGAAGTGGGCTTCGGCCCGGTCGCGCTCGCCGAGGGTCGCCGCCAGCATGCCGAGGTAGCGGTCGGCCGATCCGTAGCAGGAGACGAGGTGGCCGATCATCACGTTGGTGCCGGCGAAGGGCTCGAGCTCGGGGTAGAGGATCGCCGCGATCGTCTCCTCGCCAACGGCGCTGCTCGCATCGGTGAGGTAGGTGAGCGTCGCCAGCCAGAGCGAGGCGCGGTATGCCTCGATGCCCTCCTTCGCCACCTGCGCGAGCTCACGCCTCGCCTCGCTCTCCATCCCAAGCTCGGCGAGGAGGGCCGCCAGGCCGGGACGCCAGGAGCGGTCGCGACCGGAGCCTCCGGCGAGGACCCGCACCGCGGGCGCCAACTCCGCCAGTCGTCCCTGCTCGCGGCGGATGCCGAACATCTGGACGCCATAGGTGCCCGAGGCCCCGCGCCCACTCAGGAGCTCCCCCCACTCGTGCGAGCGCTCGGCGGCCAGGTCGGCCTCGGCAAGGTCCCCCTCGCACAGGGCCAGCGCCGAGCGGTAATGCTGGGCGATGTGGTTCATGACCGGCTGCGCCGTCCGCTCGGCCATCGTCGCGAGCCGCCCGACCTCGACCCTGGCCGAACCCAGATCGCAGAGGGCGACGAAGGTCGGCACGCGCCAGCTCATCGCCTCGGTGGCGGTCTCGACGTCGCCGAGCTCGGAGGCGATGTCACGCGCCTCGGTCAGCATCTCCAGGATCTCCGGCAGCGGCGTCGACCCGCGCGACCAGTAGGAGCGGACCAGGACCGTGGCGAGCCCGGGCCGACCGCCTTGCTCCCGGGCCAGCGCGACGGCGCTCTCGCGGACGATCGCCGCCCGTTCGGGCTCGCTGAGGAAGCCGAGGGCCCGGGCCAGGCCCGCGAGCAGCGCGATCCGCAGCTCCTGGTCTGAGGGGTCGATCTCGGCGAGGGCCTCCTCCAGCAGGGCGACCGACCTGCCGTCGGCGATCGCCGGAGGCCAGCAGGCCTCCTCGAAACCGATCGCCGCCGCGGCGAGGAGGCATGGATCGTCCAGCTCGCGGGCGATCTCGGCCGCCGCGTCGAACGCATTCAGCGCCTCCACCGCCTCGCCCGCCCGGTTGGCCGCGGCGCCCAGATCGATCAGGACCGCACCCCGCGCGGCCGGCGGGTCGATGCCGATCTCGATCGCGGCGCCGAGGTGGGCGGCGGCGTCCGCGTAGGCGAGGGCCTCGGCGGCGCCCGCGGCGGCACGGCGGTGATAGTCGATCGCCCGCGCGGCGCCGCCGAGATCGGCAGCCGCACTGAAGTGCCGCGCCAGGTCGACGAGTCGACGCCCCGACGCCGGTCCGGTCGCCTCCAACCCCTCGCCGACCTGCAGGTGCAGCTCGGCCCGCCGCAGCAGGGAGAGGCGGTCATACAGAGCGCGGCGCACCAGCTCATGGGTGAAGCGGAACCCGAGGCCGCGACCGGCGACCTCCTCGAGCATGCCGCTCTCGACCGCCTCGCCCAGGGCCGCCAGCAGGTCGGACTCCGACAGCCCGGCCGCCTCGCGGATCAGGGCGAGCTCGAACTCGGGGCCGGCGACGGCCGCCAGCTCGAGCAGCTCGGTGGTCGCCGGGTCGAGCCGCGAGAGCCGCTGGCTGGCGACCTCGCGGACGCTCTCCGGGGTGCCCAGCTCGGCGAGCGGCGCCGTCACCCTGACGGCACCGCCGACCACCTCGACCGCCCCGGTCTCGGCCAGCGCGCGCCAGAGCTCGCAGACCAGGAAGGCGTTGCCGGCGGTGAGATCGTGGATCGCCCCGGCCAGCTCGGCCAGCTCCGGGTCGGGCCGCTCGGGGTCGAGATCGGCGCCCACCGCACCGGCCACCAGCTCGGCGACCTCGCCGCCGGTGAGCCCGGCGAGGCGGATCCGGACCACCTCCTCGGAGCGGCGCAGGTCGGCGAGCAGCTCGCCCAACTCCGGCGGCTCGGACTCGTCGCGGTAGGTGACCAGGAGGAGAAGCCGGGCGCTCCAGGCCGCGCGGGCAAGGTGGCGGATCAGCGCCAGCGTCGGGCGATCGGCCCAGTGGGCGTCCTCGATCACCAGCAGGATCGGCTGGTGCAGACCGAGGTTGGCGAGCATCTCGGCGACCGCGAGATGAAGGCGATGGCGCTCGGTGTCGGGGTCGGCGGCGATCGGCTCGGGCAGCTCGCCGAGGAGCGCGGGCAGCTCGGGGAGGAGGCGTGAGAGCTCGCCGCTCGGCCCGATCGCCGCGCGCAGCTCCTCGGGCTCGGTGAGGTGGACGAGCCGGTCGAGCGCCTCGACGAAGGGACCGTAGGGCGCACCCCCCGCCGCGTCGCAGGCGCCGTAGAGGACGAAGGCACCCGACTCGGCGGCGCCGGCGGCGAACTCACGCACCAACCGACTCTTGCCGACACCGGGCTCGCCGGCGATCAGCGCCACCCGGCGCCCCTCGCCCTCCGCGCGCGGCAGAAGCGCGCCCAGCTTCTCGATCTCGGCGGCCCGTCCGGCGAGCGGATAGGCGGACGTGGAGCGAAGCGGACCCGGCAGACCAAGGTCCTCAAGGGCCATGGATCAACGATAGTCAGGTTTGACCATACCCGCCCGGGTTCGCCCGCTCGCGGCCCCTGAAAGTGGGTCAGGTCAGGTCATGACAGGGCGGTCGGGCGCTCCTAGGTTCGTTCGAGATAGATCGAAACGAGACCGGAGGAACCCCATGAGCATCGACACCCTTTCGCGCAGCGCCCGCAGTGAGATCGAAGGATTCAAAGGCCAGTTCATCGCGCCGGAGGATGCCTCCTACGATGATGCCCGCGCCGTCTACAACGCGATGATCGACCGCCGCCCGGCGCTGATCGCGCGCGCCGCGGACGCTCAGGACGTCGAGGAGGTCGTCTCCTTCGCCGCCGCGCATGACCTGCGGCTGGCGGTCCGCGGCGGCGGCCACAACGGCGCCGGCCTCGGCACCGTCGACGACGGGATCGTCCTCGACCTCGCCGGGCTGAAGTCGATCGAGGTCGACCCCGGTGCCCGCACCGTGCGGGTCGGCGGCGGCTGCACCTGGGGCGAAGTCGACGCGGCGACCGGCGAGCACGGGCTGGCGACCCCGAGCGGGATCATCTCGACCACCGGCGTCGGCGGCCTCACCCTCGGCGGCGGGCTCGGCCACCTGACCCGCAGGTGCGGCCTGACGATCGACAACCTGCTGGAGGCCGAGGTGGTGCTGGCGAGCGGCGAGAGCGTCCGCGCCAGTCAGGCGGAGAACCCGGACCTCTTCTGGGCGATCCGCGGCGGCGGCGGCAACTTCGGCGTCTGCACCTCCTTCCGCTTCCGCCTCCACGAGGTCGGCACGATCGTCGGCGGCCCGACCTTCTGGGCGATCGAGGACTCGGCGGAGGTGCTGCGCGCCTACCGTGACTTCCTGCCCGCCGCGCCGCGCGAGCTGAACGGCTTCTTCGCGGTCGCCTCGGTGCCCCCGGCGCCGCCGTTCCCGGAGGAGCTCCACCTGCGCAAGGTCTGTGGGGTGGTGTGGTGCTACAGCGGGGCGAGCGAGGATGCCGCGGCGGCGATGGCGCCGCTGCTCGAGGCGACTCCGGAGCCCTTGCTGCACGGCGTCCAGGAGATGCCGCTGCCGGCGCTGCAGGGCGCCTTCGACCCGGTGTACCCGAAGGGCGACCAGTGGTACTGGCGGGCCGACTTCGTCAACGAGATCCCCGACGCCGCGGTCGACCTCCACGCCAAGTTCGGCGCCGAGATGCCGACCTGGCAGTCGACGATGCACCTCTACCCGATCGACGGTGCCGCCCACGACGTGGACGCCGCCGACACCGCCTGGGCCTACCGCGACGCGACCTGGGGATCGGTCTTCGCCGGGGTCGACAAGGATCCCGCCAACGCCGAGAAGATCAAGCGTTGGACCGTGGAGTACTTCGAAGCCCTCCACCCCTACTCGGCGGGCGGCGCCTACGTGAACATGATGATGGACGAGGGGCAGGAGCGGGTGCGGGCCAGCTACGGGCCGAACTACGACCGCCTCGCTCGGATCAAGGCGACCTACGACCCGCAGAACCTCTTCCGGGTCAACCAGAACATCGTCCCGGCGGCCCACTGAGGGCGCGCCGGCGGCTCCGCACAGCACGGCGGTGGTACGTTCACCGCCGTGCTGTTGCGCGCAGACGAGGAGGGCGTGATAGCGATCGGCCAACAGTCGCATGCGTGGCTGTCGGGCCAACTTGCCCGAGCGTGGGGAAACGACCGCTTCCCGGCCCCCGCACCGCGAGCCGATGTCTGCCTCGGCGCCGAGCAGCACGATGTGGGTTGGGTCGAGTTCGACCGGCGGCCCAGGTTCAACCCCGACACGGGTCTCCCGCGGACCTTCCTGGAAGGGTCGATCGAGCAGCATCTGGCGATCTGGCGCGATGCGCCCGACCGCCTCATGAGCGCCAGCGAGTGCGCGGCGCTGGTGGTGTCCCTGCATGGATCGTTCCTCTCCGGATTGCGGCTTCGCGCAGCCGCGGGCAAGGAACCGCTGCTGGAGGATCACATCGATCAGGAGCACCAGCGGCAGGCACGCCTGCGCGCGAGATTGGGACTCAGCGAGGAGCAGGCTTCGACGATCGGGGACCAGATGCGGGTATGGGACGGCCTGTCCCTTGCCCTCTGCCATCGAGCAGCTCGATTCACTGCCGAGGACGTCCCAGAATCTGCCGGCAAGGGAACCATCGACCTGCGGCCCGCAGATGACCCCGATTCATTCTTCGTCGACCCGTGGCCGTTCTCAAGCCCGGAAGTGGAGGTCCGATGCGAGGGCCGCAGACTCGCCCGCTCCTATGCGAGCGAGGAGGCCCTCCACGGTGCCTTCGAATCGGCACCCCCGCTTACGCTTGCGTTCACGCTCCGGGTCTAGCCCGCGCGCCGATACCGGATGTGGGTGGCCAGCGGGGAGTGCAGCACCTCCACCGGCTCCATGCCGAGGGAGTCGACGCCGTCGAAGATCCGCTCGCCGGAGCCGAGCAGGACCGGGGCGATGTCGAGGGTGAGCTCGTCGACGACGTCGGCGATCAGGGCCTGGCGCACGGTCGAGGCGCCCCCGGCGATGTCCACGCCTTCATCGCCGGCGGTCTCGCTCGCCTGGGCGTAGGCGGCGTCGAAACCGTCGGTGACGAAGTGGAAGGTCGTCCCGCCTTCCATCTCGATCGGCTCGTGGGCGTGGTGGGTGAGCACGAACACCGGAGCGTGGTAGGGCGGCTCGGGTCCCCACCACCCGCGCCAGTCCTCCTCCCATTCACCGCGGATCGGCCCGAACATGTTGCGACCCATCACGTAGGCGCCGCGCGGACGCATGAGCCAGCCGGCGGCGGCCTCGTCGGCCTCGTTGGCGCGCTCGTCGCCGAGGTGCCAGGCGTGCAGCTCGATCCCGCGCTTGCCCAGCGGATCCTCGCGACTCTGCTCCGGCCCGGCGACGAAGCCGTCAAGCGAGATCGACATATGGCACGTGGTGTCCGGCACCAAGACCTCCCAGGTGGTTGCGACCGGCAAACGGTCCTCCCACGCTACCCAAAAGGAAGGTGGGAGCTGCTCGCCCTGCCACCCTCTGGGCGAGCAGCTCCAGCTACGGCCGCCCCCCGGCAGCCCACTGGCACCTTAGGCATCGGCGGGCACCTTGTCGTCGTCTTCGGCACCCCACGGCCACGGCACTGTTTGTGTCCGGACCACAAAGGATCTACATTCGCGGGATGGGACCGGGGGCCGGGAGGCTTGCGCCACCGGCGGCGAGCCGCAGCGAGATCGAAATGATCGTCGAGACGCTCAGCCGCGAGCTCGACGAGGTCGCGGCGACGCTCACCGACACCGTCCACGAGCATCTCCTCGAGCTGGAGGACGACATGCGGCCGTGGACGCTGCAGGCCGCCCGCTCCAATCTGGGCGTGATTGTGACGATGATGCGCGAAGGCGATGACCCCGGATCGGTGCACCCGCCGCCGGAGGCGATCGGCTACGCGAAGGAGTACGTGGTCCGCGGTCTGGAGCTGAGCTTGATGCAGCGGGCCTATCGCACCGCCCAGGGCGTCTTCGGCGGGATCATCCTCGAGCGGCTGCGGGCGGCGACCGACGACGCCGACCACCTGGCCGAGGCGATGTCCTTCTTCAACGCCTGGATCTTCGCCTGGGTCGAGGCGATCGAGCGGCGGCTGACCGACATCTACATGGGCGAGCGCGAACAGTGGGTGCGCGGCGCGGCCGCCGTGCGGGCGGCGGAGGTGCGGGCGCTGCTCGGCGGCGGCGCGGTCGACGCCGCCACGGTCAGCCTGCGGCTCGGCTACGAGCTCGACCGCTTCCACGTCGGCTTCGTCGTCTGGAGCGAGGAGGTTGGTGAGCGGCCCGGAGACGCCGGCGAGCTGTTCGCGGAAATGGAGCGCGCGGCTGGCGCGGTCGCCAGGTCGCTCGGGGCGGGGGCGCCGCTGACCGTGGCCGAGGGCAGGCACCTCGCCTGCTGGGCCGGCCGCCGGAGCAAGCCCGAGCTGTCGCGCCTGCGCCTTCCCCGCCGCGCCGGGGCCCGGGAGCTGTCGGTGGCCGCCGGCACGCCGGCGCCAGGGGTCGAGGGCTTTGTCCTCAGCCACCGCGAGGCGCTCCTGGCGCGCCGCGTCGCCCAGCTGCGCGGCGATCGCGGCGACCCCGTCGCCACCTACCCGGAGCTGGCGCTGGAGGCGCTGCTCACCGAGGACTCCGAGGGCGCCCGCCGCTTCGCCGCCCGCGAGCTCGGCCCGCTCGCCGCCGGCGACGCGGTGACGGCGCGCTTCGCCTCGACCGTGGCGGTCTTCCTCGAGGAGGGCTCCAGCTTCGTCCACGCCGGCCGCCGCCTCGGCATCCACGCCAACACCGTCGCCTACCGCGTGCGCCGCGCCGAATCCCTGCTCGGCCGCCCCGTCACCGAGCGACAGCTGGAGCTGCGCATCGCGCTGCGGCTCGCCTCCCTGCTCAAGAGTACGTAGCCGTGCGCAGGCGCCGACGCCCGGCGAAGACGATCGCCAGGGCGAGAATCGCGATCGTCGGGTGGACGATGCGGTCGCGCATGTCGACCGGGATCAGGCCGAGGATCGTGTCGCCACCGAGAAGGCCGAGGACGGTCTGCAGGGCGTAGAGGACGCCGACCGCGGCGACGGCACCGAGAGCCCGCTGCGGGCGCGCGGCGCCGACCGCAAGGATCGCCACGGCAACCAGCTGCACCAGCGAGCGCCAGCCATCGCCGGGGACGGCGAAGCTCGCGCCGGCGAGGAGGGTGGTGGACGCGCGGACCAGGAGAATGCCGGAAGCGCGTCAGGAGATCCTCGCAGCGGCCCGCGAGCTGCTCACGGCCCGCCCTTCCCACGAGGTGACCGTGAGCGCGATCATGGCCGCGACGACCCTGACCCGGAAGTCGTTCTACGTCTACTTCCGCGACCGCGGCCAGCTGCTGACCGAGCTGGTCGCGCCGCTGCGGAAGCGGGCCGACGCCTCGGTCGAGCGCTGGCGCACCTCCAAGGACATCGTCGCCTCGGGCCGGTCCGCCCTGCTCGACGCCGCGCGGCTTTACCAGCAACACGGATCGATCCTGCGCGCGCTCGCCACCGCTTCAGAGCACGACGAAGAGGCGGCGCACGTATGGCGCGCGATCAACGGTCAGGTGGTCGACGTCGCGGCCACCAAGATCGCCGCAGCCGCACCCGACCTCGATCCCCGGGCAACGGCCGAGGCACTCGTCGGCATGAACGTCGCCCTCTTCCTCGATCGCCTGCCCGGAGCGGACGACGACGAGGTGACCGCGGTCGTCGAGGTACTCAGCCGGATCTGGGAACGGACGCTCTACCTGCGGGGCTGATTCGTCAGCTCTTCGGGCAGCGCGGTGAGCCAGGCGATCGGGCCGACCCGGTGCAAGGCGCCGAGGCGCCGCTCGAAGGCGGTGAAGCTGGGTGCCGTCGAGCGAAAGACGAGCACCCGTCCGCGGTCTTCCCAGACCGCCGCGAACCGTCGCCGGTCGGGGGGGCCGCTCGCGTGGATCTGCAGCACACGGGTGTCGAGGACCGGCGGCAGGAGGTAGACGATGTAGGGCACGCGTCGTTCGAATCGCTCGCGCAGGCGGGCGGCCGCCGGGCCGCTGCGCCAGCGCAGTTCGGCGCGTTCGCCGCCGCCTGCCGACGATCCGCCGCGGCGAAAGAAGTGCATCTCCCCTCGACTCCGGCCCACCCGGGTGTCGGCGCCGACCCGCCATCCCGGTTCTTCCAGGAGGACCAACGGCGAGGTCTTCGCGACCTGCACCAGGGAAGTGTCGAAGGGCGGCGCGGTCTTCTCCGTTCGGGTGCCGGGACCGACCAGGACGAACCAGGCGGCGAGCGCGGCGGCGACCAGCCCGACGCCGCCGGCGTAGGCCCGGTGA
>DATEDJ010000024.1:0-4661 GCA_035281725.1 Solirubrobacterales bacterium | reverse complement strand
GAGATCCCGGAGCGCGAGCCGGATCGCGACCACGACACGTGACCCGGGAGGGGCGCGGCGGCGCGGCGGACAGCCGACGCCGATGAGCCTGGAGCCTGAAGACCTGACGCGCCTCTACGAACGCACGGCGCGGCCACTCCTGGTCTTCTTCCAGCGGCGCGTCGACGACCCCGAGGTCGCGGTGGACCTGATGTCCGACTGCTTCACGATCGCCCTCGAGCGCCGCCACCAGTTCCGGGGCGAGGACGACGACGCGCTCTCCGGCTGGCTCTGGTCGATCGCCCAGAGCGTGCTGCGCGAATACGAGCGGCGCGACGAGTCGGCACGGCGCTGGGCGCGGCGGCTGGGACGCGAGCGGCGGGCGCTGACAGACAAGGAGATCGAGCGGATCGAGGAGCTGGCCGCCTCGGAAAGCATCCGCGACGCGGTGACGCGCAGCCTCGACCGGCTGCCGGAGGACCAGCGCGAGGCGGTGCGGCTGCGCATTGTCGAGGGCCTCCCCTACTCGGAGGTCGCGGCGCGACTGGGGTTGACCGCGTCGGGGACGCGGACGCGGGTGACGAGGGCGATGCGGACGCTGCGCGGGATGCTCGAAGGCCAAGGCGAGGAGCTGCCGTGAGCGGAGGGAATCCCGACCTGCCGATCCTCGACGAGCTCGGTGCCGAGTTCACGGGCCTGGTCGCGACAGCGTACACGGCCGAGGGGAGCGCGAAGGCCGGCGCCGGAACCGTCGGGCCGGTCGACACCGGGGACGCGCTGCCAATCGACCGCGCCGGCGGCCGTTTCCGGCCCGCGGCCAGGTCAACCGACCACCACGCCGTTCGCCGCCGGGCGCCGCTGCCCGCAGCACCTCCGCGACGGGAGCGGGGCGCCCAGGCGCGCCGGATCGGGCGGCGGGCGGCGATCGTCCTCGTCCTGCTCTGCGCCGTCGGCGGCGTCGCTTTCGCCGCGTTGCGCGACAGCGGCGGCGACTCGGGTGGGCCCGCCCACACGGCGCCGACGCCGCTCGGCCGGGCCGGCGACGGCACCTGGAGCTTCTCCGCCTACCGCGACGAAGACCGGCTCTGCACGGTATTCGTGCCGCGCGGAGGCGAACTCAGCGGTAACTGCGGTGCCGCTCCGAAGCCCGGTCATGTGCGCACCGGCAGCGCGATCGCCGGCGGCCGGCGCTACCTCTTCGGCATCGCCGGACGGGGGATCGAGCGGATCTCCGTCTCGTCCGCCGAAGCGCCCAGCGGCGCTGCCGCCACCTGGCCGACCGCCGCCGGAAGCGTCCGCGCCCCGGTCGACCACGCCGCCGCCCGAGATGCCGGGTTCCCAGCCGGCGACGGCTGGTTCGTGCTCGACCTCGGCCCCGCGGGCCGGGCCGCGCGGGCAAAGGCGCCCGCCGTCGTCACCCCGCTCGACGCGCGCGGCCGTCGTGCCGGGCCTCCCTATGTGGACTGCAGTCTCGGCGTCATCGGCCAGGCCTGCAAGCGCCGCATCGAAGCCGCCGCCGCGGGCAGTTAACCGGTCATAAACCCGGCTAATAAAAACACATCAGGTTCTTTGGGCGGGAGTTTTTCGAGCGCGAGATTGTGTTAATCCCGTGAACACTTGAAGCATTTTCGACGAAGATCCCTCATAATCGCCGCGCAGAACGATGAGTCCCGCGGTCGAGCAGATTCGTAAGACGGTCGAAGAGCGGATCCGCGAGTTGCGGCCGGTCATCGACGAGCTTGAGCAGCTCCAAGGGATCCTCGCCCTGCTCGAAGGCGAGGACGTGGCCCGGGGGGCCGAGAGCACCCCCTCCGCCGGACTCGCCGCCCTGCTCGCCCAGGCCGGCATCGACGCCGACGCTGCCTCCCGCCAGCCGATCCGCCGCTCCCGCCGCGGTACAAAGCCTGGCCGCGACGGCCGCGCTCCGCAAGGTGCCAACAAGCAGCTCATCATCGAAGCCGTCATGCAGGACCCCGGCGTCACCGCCACCGAAATCGCCGAGCGCACCGGCGTCAAGCGCACCGTCGTCTCGGCGACGATCAACCGCCTCAAGCGCAACGGCGAGCTCGAGCCCCTCGGCCAAGGCGTCCGCGTCCCCAGCGGCCGCCGCCTCGCCGCCCTGGCCCAGTAGCCCGCCGCCCGCGCTTGCCCTAGTGGGGGCGCACGGAAGTGGAACATTCCGGTTAAGCAACGAGGTACCGCTCAGCCGAGGAACACTTTGATGATCACGGCCCCGACGATCGTGACGAGTCCGGTCGTCAGGCGTCGACTCATCTTGTCGATCTTGGTGTCGAGCTTCTCGAATTGCCGGTCGACTTTGTCGAAGCGTCGATCGACGCTTCCTTCGAACCGGTCGAAGCGCTCGCCAACCTCGTCGAAGCGATGGTCGACGCCTTTGACGAAGTCATCCATGCGTTTGTCGGTCCACTCGCGGTCCATCACGGTCACTGAGCGAGCCTAGGGAAAAAGTACGCGCGTGTGGTGCGCGGAAGTGTCAAATTTCGCGCACGTCCGCGGCGCCGGCGGGCGCCCTGCGGAGGGCGCTAGCGCTGGTTCAGAAGCCAGCCGCGATCGACCAGGATCTCGGCGACCTGGACGGCGTTAGTGGCGGCGCCCTTGCGCAGGTTGTCGCCGGAGACCCAGAGGTTGAGGGTGCGCTCCTGGCTCGGATCGCGACGAATTCTGCCGACGAAGACATCGTCGCGGCCCGCGGTCTGGATCGAGGTCGGATAGCCGCCGGCCCCCGGGTCGTCGAGGACCTGGACGCCGGTCGCCTGGTCGAGCAGGGCGCGGCAGTCCTCCGGCGAGAGGTCCTCGCGGGTCTGCAGGTTGATCGACTCCGAGTGACCGACGAAGACCGGCACCCGAGCGCAGGTGGCGGAGATGCCGACCTCGTCGCCGACGCCGAGGATCTTGCGCGTCTCGGCCATCACCTTGCGCTCCTCGGTCGTGTGGTCGTCGCCGTCCTTGAAGGACTCCACCTGGGGCAGCACGTTGAAGGCGATCTGGTGCGGGTAGACGGCGGGCGCGGGCGGCTCCTCGCCGGCGAGGATCGCCTTCGCCTGCGCGCGCAGCTCTTCGATCGCCTTCTGCCCGGTCCCCGAGACCGCCTGGTAGCTGGACACGACGAAGCGCTCCAGCCCGACCGCCCGGTGGATCGGCGCCAGCGCCATCATCATCACCATCGTCGTGCAGTTGGGGTTGGCGACGATGCCCTTGTGGCTCTCGGCCGCCTCGTCGTTCACCCCGGCGACGACCAGCGGCACGTCCTCATACATGCGCCAGAAGCTGGTGTTGTCGACCACGGTTGCCCCCGCCCGGGCGAAGCGCGGGGACCACTCCGAGCTGACCGCGCCGCCCGGCGAGGACAGCACCACGTCGCAGCCCTGGATCGTCTCCTCGTTCAGCGGCTGCACGGTCAGCGTGCCGCCGCCCCACTCGAGCTCCTTGCCGACCGAGCGCTCCGACGCATAGGCGACCACCTCGCGTGCCGGGAAGCCGCGCTCGTGCAGGAGCGACAGGATCGTCGTCCCGACCGCGCCGGTCGCGCCCATCACCCCGACTCTGTAGCCGTCGCCCGCCATCGTCTCAGCGGGCGCTTAGCCGGCGACCGTCGGCGTGTGGTCGGGCCCGGTTGCGTCTTCGGGGCGGATCGCGTCGGCGCCCAGCTCGAACGCGGTGTGCAGCGCGTTGACCGCATCGGTCACCCGCCCCGCCGGGATGACGCACGAGATCTTGATCGGCGAGGTGGAGATCATTTCGATGTTGATCCCCTCTTCGCCGAGGGTCTGGAAGACCGTCGCGGCGACGCCCGGGTGCGAGCGCATCCCGGCGCCGACGATCGACACCTTGCCGATCTGCTCGACCGCGCGGATCCGGACGGCCACTTCGCCGAGCTTGTTGATCACCTCCTGCGCGGCCGGCAGGTCGTCGCGGTCGACGGTGAAGGAGAGGTCGGCGAGCTGATCGTCCCCGACCGGCTCGTTCTGGATGATCACGTCGACATTGACGTTGGCGTCGGCCAGGGCGGTGAAGATCCGACCGGCGACGCCCGGCTCGTCGCGCACCCCGGTGAGGGTGACGCGCGCCTCGGCGTCGGAGTGGGTGACTGCGGTGACGAAAGGTTGCTCCATGGTCTCTTCCTCTGAGACGACGAGGGTACCGGGACTGTCCTCGAAGCTGCTGCGGCAGTGGATCCGGACCCCGTGGTTGCGGGCGTACTCGACCGAGCGCAGCTGCAGCACCCGCGCCCCCGACGCCGCCATCTCGAGCATCTCCTCGAAGGAGACGATCGGCAGCTTGCGCGCGTCGGCGACAATCCGCGGATCGGCCGAGTAGACCCCGCGGACGTCGGTGTAGATCTCGCAGACGCCCGCTCCGAGCGCCGCGGCCAGCGCCACCGCAGTGGTGTCGGAGCCGCCGCGCCCCAGCGTGGTGACGTCGCGGCTGTCGGTCGAGACCCCCTGGAAGCCGGCGACGAGGACGATCCGATCCTGCTCCAGGGCCTGGCGGATGCGGTCGGCGCGGACGTCGATGATCCGCGCCTTGGTGTGGGAGGAATCGGTGACGATCCCCGCCTGCGAGCCGGTCAGCGAGATCGCCTCGTGGCCCATGTCGTGGATCGCCATCGCGCAGAGCGCGCAGGAGATCCGCTCGCCGGTGGAGAGCAGCATGTCCATCTC
>DATEDJ010000023.1:0-19390 GCA_035281725.1 Solirubrobacterales bacterium | reverse complement strand
CGAACTGGTGAGGGTCCTGGCCGCGGAAGGACCGGTGATCGTCGTCGACGACGGCTCTCGCGACGGCTCGGCCGAGCGCGCCGCGACGGCGGGCGCCCGGGTCATCGCAAACGCCGGGCGGCCGGGCCCGGCCGGCGCCCGCAACACCGGCCTGCGCGCGGCCGAGACGGAGCTGGCCGCCTTCGTCGACGCCGACTGCGTCGTCGCCCCCGGCTGGCGCCGCGGCCTCGCTGAGCTCCTCGCCGCCGACCCGGAAATGGCGATCGTCGCCCCGCGGGTGCGCAGCCGCCCTGCGGACTCGGCCTGCGGTCCGGGCGGGCTTCTCGCCGCCGACCGGCAGGTGGCGATGGTCGGCCCGTGGGCGCGCAGTAGCCGCGCGGACTCGACTTGCGGCTCGGAACCGGGCCTGGGCGCGCCACGGGCGCGCAGCGGTACCGTGGAGTCGGTTCTCGCCCGTTACGAGGAAGGCAACTCGCCGCTCGACCTAGGTGCCGCGCCTAGCTTGGTCGGCCCGGGACGGCGAGTCGCCTACCTCCCGGCTGCCGCCCTGCTGGCCCGCCGTGACGCCCTGCTCGAGCTCGGCGGCTTCGACGAGTCGATGCGCTTCGGCGAGGACGTCGACCTGGTCTGGCGCCTCCTCGCCGCCGGCGGCCAGGCCCGTTACGTCCCCGCCCGCGAGGTCATCCATCGCCCGCGACCGACCCTGCGCGCCTTGATCGCGCAGCGTGCCGGGTACGGCAGCTCGGCTCCCCACCTGAGGCGGCGCCACGGGGCCGCGGTGTCGCCACTACGCCTCAACCGCCACTCGGCCGCGATCTGGTCGGTCGCCGCACTGCGTCCGCGCCTCGCGCCCGTCGCTCTCGCCGCCTCGGTGGCGATCGTCGCCTCCCGCGGCAGCGACGCCCAGGCCCGCCTCGGCCTCGCCGAGGTCGCGCTCCGCGGACAACTGGACGGCGCCGGCCACCTCACCCGCGCGCTGGCCCGCGAGTGGCTCCCGCTCAGCCTCGCCGCCGGGGTGGCCTGTCGGCGGGCTCGGCACCCTTTGGCAGTGGCGCTCCTGCTCGGCACGTTGGGGGGACCGATCGAGTCGATCGCCCTCCACGCGGTCGACCAGGGCGCCTACGCCGCCGGGTTGTGGCGGGAGATGGTGGCGCAGCGGGAGTTCGGGGCGATCTTGCTGTCTTGGGGGCTGGACGGCCGACGGATTTCGATTCGACAGCACCCGATGCGACGGGGCGTCGCGAAAGCCGTGGATGCCGGTCCGACCCGGGTCTTCTGAGGTCGGCCCGGCATCCACGGCTCCTCGGGAGGCGGGAGAGGTACGGAGAGGTCACCGAAGGCGCGAGAGGTAACGCTTATGCGCGCCTTCGGTGCAGGGCCCCCGCCCGCGCGCACTGAACCCGCACGCCTCCGTCCCGAGACATGCGCCTCTCCGGAACTTCCCGGCCCGGCGGCCGATGGGCGGCCTTAGCCCGCCGGGGCCGCCCATCAGCCGCGAGGCGACAGCTTCCCCGTCCGCCGGGCCCCGCGGGCCATCACCCAGTCGACGAACTCGTCGCGGGGCCCGGCAAAGCCGGTGTGTTCGTCGGTCCCGTCGGGGTGGTAGCAGGAGCGCACGGCCTCGGCATCGAGTCGATCGATCCCGCGGCTGTAACGCATGACCAGATCCTCGATCTCCCTCCGGGCAAGCAGCTCAGCGGGACCCATCTCGGCAGCGTATCAAGCGTTTGCTTGGGAATCCATCTCCGCCGGGCCTTTCTCGACCGCGACCGGGTCCATCCAGGCCACCTCCCAGAGGTGGCCGTCGGGGTCGTAGAAGCTCCGCTGGTACATGAAGCCGTAGTCCTGCGGGCCCTTCGCGGCGCCGGCGCCCGCGGCCCCGGCGGCGTCGGCGAGCGCGTCGACTTCCTCACGGCTCGCGGCGCTGACGCAGGCGGTGAGGGCAGTCGACTCGGCCGGGTTGGCGAGCGGTTTGGTGACGAACTCGGCGAACCGGTCGCGTTGCAGGAGCATCACGTAAGCCTGCTCGGAGACGATCATGCACGCAGCCCCCTGGTCGCTGAACTTCTGATTGAACTCGAAGCCGAGCGCGCCGAAGAAGGCGCGGCTGGCGGCCAGATCGGCGACCGGGAGGTTTAAGAAAAGCAGGCGGGACATAATGGGCTCCTAGGTGAGGGTCAATAAAGAGCAAGGACGGTCCCGGTGACCGGAACTAATCGGTTGGGCGACGCGGTCGCGCTGGAGAGCGACATGGAGCGGCTGCGGCCGAGCCTGACCGGCTACTGCTACCGGATGCTCGGCTCCGGCTTCGAGGCCGAGGACGCGACCCAGGAGACCCTGCTGCGCGCCTGGCGGCGCTCCGACACCCTGGCCGATCCGAAGGCGCTGAAGTCCTGGCTCTTCTCGATCGCCACCAACGTCTGCCTCGATCAGATCGACGCCCGCAAGCGCCGCGCCCGCCCGATCGACCTCGCCGACCCCGGCACGGCGGAGTCGCCGCTCGGCGCCCCGTTGCCGGAGACCGCCTGGGTGCTGCCGATCGCCAGCGGCCAGGTCGCCGATCCCGATGCCGATCCGGAGGCCCAGACGGCCGAACGCGAGACCCTGCGGCTCGCCTTCGTCGCCGCGCTCCAGCACCTGCCGGCACGGCAGCGCGTCGTCCTCGTCCTCCGCGAGGTCCTGCGCTGGAGCGCCAAGGAGGTGGCGGAGGTGCTGGAGACCTCGGTCGCCTCCGTCAACAGCGCCCTCCAGCGCGCCCGCGCCACCCTCGACGAGCTCGACCTCGAGGACGCCGACGCCCCGGCGCGGCCCTCGACCCAGGACGAGAGCCGCCTGCTGGAGCAGTACCTGGACGCCTTCGCCGAGTACGACATCGACCGCATCGTCGCCCTCCTCCGCTACGACGTCGTCTTCGACATGCCGCCGCTCCCCCTCTGGGTCCGCGGCCCCGCCGACGTCGCCGCCTTCATGCTCGGCCCCGGCGCCGCCTGCCGCGGCTCGAAGCTGATCGCCCTCTCCGCCAACGGCCTCCCCGCGTACGCCTCCTACAAACCGGACCCCGAGTCCGCCGCCTGGCTCCCCTGGTCGGTGACCCTGCTCGAAATGGAGGCGCCCGACGGTGCCGCCGCGGACGCCCCCATCCTCACCGGCGTCCACAACTTCCTCGCCCCTTTCATGCCGCACCTCTTCGCCTCATTCGGCCTCCCCGACCGACTAGGCGACTCCGACCCGACGATCTCGGCCGCCTAATCCTCGGCGCCCGGGGACCCGAGCCGCGCCCACTCGCCGGCGAGGTGGACGATCACCGCAGCGGCCGCGGCCATGTCCTGCACCGAGATCCACTCGCGGACGCTGTGGAACTCGTGGCCGCCGGCGAAGATGTTCGGGGTCGGCAGGCCCATCGAGCTGAGGATCGAGCCGTCGGTGCCGCCGCGGATCGGGTTGCGGATCGGGGTCAGGCCCTCGGCCCGGAGGGCCCGCTCGGCGACCTCGACGACCTCGGGCACGGGCTCGAGGTAACTGCGCATGTTCGGGTATTGCGGCGTCACCTCGACCGTCACCTTCGCCGTCGGCTCCTCCCCCACCACCCGCTCGGCGATCTCGCGCAGCAGCGCCGCGTGCTGGGCGAGCAGGTCGTCATCGAAGTCCCGGACGATCGCCCTGATCCGCGCCGAACCCGCGCTGCCGCTGATCTCGTAGACATGGATGAAGCCTTCGCGGCCCGCGGTCGTCTCCGGCGAGAGCCGGTCGGCGGGCAGCTCGGCGACGATCCGCGCGGCGAGGCGGGCGGCGTTGACCAGCTTGCCGGTGGCGAAGCCCGGATGGACGTCGACGCCCTCGATGTCGATGATCGCCTCGGCGCCGGTGAAGGTCTCGTCCTGAAGCTCGCCGAGGGTCGAGCCGTCGATCGTGTAGGCGCAGCTCGCGCCGAAAGCCTCGACGTCGAAGAGCGAGGCGCCCAGGCCGATCTCCTCATCCGGCGTGAAGGCGATCCGCAGGTTCGGCCGCGGCAGCTCGGGGTGGGCGGCGAGGTGGGCGAGGGCGGTCATGATCTCGGCGATCCCGGCCTTGTCGTCGGCGCCGAGCAGGGTGTCGCCGCTGGAGGTGACGATGTCCTCGCCCGCCTTGTCGGCGAGCGCCGGCAAGGCGGCCGGGTCGAGGACGGTCCCGCCCCGTGGCAGTTCGATCACGCCACCGTCGTAGTCGTGATGAACGAGCGGCTCGACTCCCGCCGCGGGGGCATCGGGGCTGACGTCGAGGTGGGCGATCAGGCCGACCGTCGGCATCGGCGCCTCGCCGGTCGCAGGCAGCGTCGCGGTCACGTAGCCGTTGTCGTCGAGCGCCGCGTCGGCGATCCCGAGCTCCGCCAACTCCGCCACCAGCAGTCGGCCGAGCTCCAGCTGGCCCGGCGTGCTCGGGCTGCCGGTCCGTTCGCGGCGGGCTTGGGTGTCGATCTGAACGTAGCGCTGGAATCGTTCGAGCGCTTCCGCGGACAGCGACTCTGCGAGGGGTGAGGTGAAGGCGGGCATCGGGGGAGCCTAGATGGGCGGTACTGGGCTCGAACCAGTGACCCCTTCCTTGTAAGGGAAGTGCTCTCCCAACTGAGCTAACCGCCCGTGCCTCGATCGTAGAGGCTAAGGGCGCAACTCGACCGGCAAAGTCTTCAGCTGGTTGGCGAACGGCGATTCGACGTGGCGGGGTTGGCCGGCGAGCTGGACCTCGGGGTAGCCGGCCAGGGTCTCCTCGATCAGGATGCGCAGCTCGAGGCGGGCGAGGGCGGCGCCGAGGCAGAAGTGCCGACCGCCGGCGCCGAACGCCTGGTGCTCCGCCCGGCGGCGCAGGTCGAAGGTGTCGGCGTCCTGGTAGCGATCCTCGTCGCGGTTCGAGGACGGGTACCACATGACCACCTTGTCACCCGCTTTGATCGGCTGCCCGTGCAGCTCGGTGTCGACGGTCGCAGTGCGGCCGAAGTGGGCGAAGGCGGGACACATGCGCAGGGCCTCCTCGACCGCGTCCGGGATCAGCGCCGGGTCGTCGAGCAGGAGCCGGCGCTGCTCGTCGTCTTCCATCAGCGCCCGCATGCCGCTGCAGAAGGTCGCCTTGGTCGAGTCGTTGCCGGCCGCCATCAGCAGGAAGAAGCCCATCACGATCTCGTGTTCCTCGAGGCTCTCCCCCTCGACCTCGGCATGGACGAGGACGCTGGCGAGGTCGTCGGTCGGGTGCTCGCGGCGCTCGGCGATCAGCCGCCCGCAGCTGGCGAAGATCTTCGGCAGCACCTCGGCCGCCACCGACTCGACGCCGTCCGGGTTCATGTCCTCGTCGTTGGCGGCGAGCGTCGCGTTCATGTCTCGCGCTCCTCGGTCTACCTCTACTTCAGCGACAAAGTCGAGATCCTGGTGCTGCTCTACGGCCAGGTCTTCGAGGAGATGTCGGCCGAGCTCGAGCGCTGGTTCGCCGATCCCGACAAACACTCCGAACGCTGGTCGCGGACGACCATCGCCGCCGCCGTGACGATCGCCCGTCGCGATTCTGGCGTGGTCCGCTCGGCGCTCGACAACCGCTGGACCAACGCCGAGATCGACGCGGTCTGGGCGCGGTACTTCGACCACGCCGTCGATCTCGCGGCGAGCCTGATCGAACGGGAGCGCGAGGCCGGGCTGGCCTCCCCCGCCGGGCCTCCGGCCGAGGCGATGGCACGCGCGCTGATGCACATGACGATGGAGAGCCTCCACGAGCTGCTCCGCGCGGGCGGTGGTGAGCGGCAGGCGACCGAGCTGATCGACACGCTGACCGTGCTCTGGGCCCGCGAGACCGGCACCGACCCTGCCTGAGCGACGGTTCAGCCGAGGATCCGACCGGGGGCGAGGATGCCGGCGGGGTCGAGGGCCGACTTCAGCCGGCGCATCGCGGCGATTTCCTCGGCGGAGCGGCAGAGGGGGAGGAAGCGGGCCTTGGCGACGCCGACCCCGTGCTCGGCGCTGATCGTCCCGCCGAGGTCGGCGGCGAGGCGAAGCACGGCCTCGTCGACCGTCTCGTCCTCGAGGCCCGGGCCGAGCAGGTTGACGTGGACGTTGCCGTCGCCGAGGTGCCCATATAGGTAGAGCTCGGCTCCGGCGACCGCGGCGACCAGCTCGCGGGTGCGGCGGTCGAACTCGGGCAGGGCGGCGAGCGGCACGGCGACGTCGAGTTTGTGGGGGACGCCGCGGTCGCGGATCGACTCGTTGATCAGCTCGCGGCCGGCCCAGAGCCGCTCCCGATCGGCGGCGCCGTCGGCGACCGCCACCGGCGGCTCCGGCGAGAGGTCGGCGACCGCGGCGGCGACCCGGTCGAGAGGATCGCGGTCCCCCGCCCACTGGGCGAGGACGTAGAACGGGTGCTCGGCGCCCAGCGGGTTGGCGATGCCGCGCTGCTCCTCGACCAATCGCATGCAGGCGGAGTCGAGGAAATCGGCGGCCTCCAGGCCGGGCACCCGGCGCAGCGCGGCGAGCAGCTCGAGGCCTGCCCCATGCGACCCGACGCCGAAGAGCGCCGCCACCCGCACCGGCTTCGCCGGCTCGAGCGCGAGCCGCGCCGCGGTGACGACGCCGAGCGTGCCCTCGGAGCCGATCAGCAGCGCCGGCAGGTCGTAGCCCGCGTTGTCCTTCAAAAGGCCGCCCATGCGGTCGACCACCGAGCCGTCGCCGAGCACCGCCTCGAGCCCGACCACCCGCCGGCGCATCGTCCCGTGGGCGAGCGCCAGGGCGCCGCCGGCGTCGGTGGCGATCGCCCCGCCGACGGTCGCCGAGGCGCGCGCTGCGAAGTCGAGCGGGAACTCGAAGCCGGCGGCCTGCGCCGCCCCTTGCACCCGCTCCAGGCTCACCCCGGCGCCGGCGACGATCTGACCCGCGGCCGGGTCGACCTCACCGAGCGCGTCGAGCCGGGACAGGCTGAGGACCAGCTCGCCGTCGCGCGGCACCCCGCCGCCGGCCATCCCGGTGTTGCCGCCCTGCGGGATCAGCGGCAGCCCATGGGCGGCGCAGGTGGCGACGATCGCCGCCACCTGATCGCGATCGCGCGGCCGGGCGAGGGCGACGGCGGTGCCACCGAAACGCCCGGTGAGGTCGACCTGGTGGCCGGCCAACAGGTCGGGGTCACTCGTCAGGATCCCGTCCGGAAGCCGCCTCCGCAGCTCCTCGAGGACCGCGGCATGGGTGAGGTCGGGGGCGCTCACGTCGCCTCAACGGTAATCCCCGCATAGAGTTCCGGGGCCGATGCCACCCGAACAGAAGCCGCTCATCTCCCTGCCCCGCAACCAGTTCATCGCGCTGGTGATCGGCGTCTGCGTGCTGAGCGCGGCGATCGGGTCGGGGTTGGCGCTGCTGGCGCAGACCGGGCCGCAGGGGCCGGCGGGCAAGCAGGGGCCACGCGGGCACAAGGGCAAGCCGGGGCCGCAGGGGCCGGCGGGCGAATCGGCCGGGGAAGAACTCGGGGCGCTCGAAGGCGAGGTCGAAGAACTGCGCGCCGAGGTCGAAGCAGGCGGCGAATCGAACGCCGAAGTCGGCGAACTCGAAGAACGCGTGGAAGCGCTCGAAGAAGAAGTCGAAAGCTACGCCGGGCTGGCCGAAGAACTCTGCGGCGAAGGCAGCTTCATCTGCTGAGTAACCTGAGCGGGGATGGATACCTCCCTGCTCTGGCGCTCCGCCCTCGTCCAGCTGGTCTCGGTCGGGCTCCTCTTCGTGATCCTGGCGCTGGCGCTGCCGAAGAGCTTCTTCGAAACCTGGGGCTGGCTGACGGGGCCGGTCGCTTGGTTGGGCTGCGCGGCGATCACCGCGCGAGTGCTGAAGATGGACCTGAACGACACCCTGCTCGGCGCGCTGCTGGCCGGGCTGCCGAGCGTGATCGGGGTGGTGCTCGGCGCCCACGAGGCCGGCGGCATCGTCTCGATCGCCCTCTTCGCCCTCTGGTGCGGATGGGGACCGCGGCGCGAGGCGGCTGCATGAGAGCCTCGCCGGAGACCCCGCTGCACGGCAGCTGCGGCTGCGGGGCGATCAGCTTCGAGGTGCGGGCGCCCTTCGAGCTCGCCCGCTACTGCCACTGCCACCGCTGCCAGAAGCGGACCGGGACCTCGTCCTCGGCCAACGCGCGGGTCGCGCGTGACGCCGTGGAGATCGAGGGCGCCGAGCAGATCCGCTCCTGGGCGCCGGAGAGTGGCCAGCCGAAGCACTACTGCGCCGAGTGCGGCGGCCACGTCTTCTCCGGGCCGCTCGACGCCGAGAAGATCGTGATCCGCCTCGGCACGATCGACGGCGACCCCGGCATCCGCCCCGAGTACCGCCAGTGGGTCTCCAGCGCCGCGACCTGGGAGGAGATCCCCGACGACGGCCTGCCCCGCTACCCCGAAGGCGGCCCCGGCTAGCGCAAGCCGAGCTTCACGGCGACCGGCGCTCCGGCGGCGAGTTCGGTGCCCGCGGCGCGGAACTGCTTCACGACCTTGCCTTTGCCCTCGGTGGCGGTCGGGGCGAGGCGGACCTGCCCGATCGAGCAGTTCGCGGCGCGCAGTCGGGCCTTCGCAGACTTCAGCGAAAGGTTGTGAAGGGACGGCACCGTGCAGGGGGTCGGCGGCACCGGCGGGGATGGAGCAGCGGAGGCCGGCGGCTTCGGTTCGTTCATTTCGACCACCCCGACGAAATATCCGCCTGCCCAGCCGGCGCCGCCCGTGACGGGATAAACGAACGGCGCACCACCGGCGAGAGGGTTGCCCTCGCGGTGGTGGACAGTAAGGACGGCCCATTCACCTTCGCGGAGGCTCAGGCTGGTCGGGACATTCGCCCCATCCGCGTCGTGGGCCAGGTCGGGATGGACCCAGCCGATTGCTTCATGTCCTTCACGGAAGATCACGATTTCGTCTTCGTCGATCAGTTCGGCGTAACGCCCGGGCCCGAGCTGGTCGAGTCGATGTTTGTATTCCTCCGGAGCTGCCGGGCTCGTGATCTGGGGGAAGCTCCCCGCAAAGATCCATTCCTCCGGTTCTTCGGCGTTCGCTGGGACGACGCCGATCGCCAGAGTCGCCACCAGAGCGCAGAGCAACGCCGCCGTCGCGGCTATGCGCCCCCGCCTTCTCGCTGCGGTCCTAGCCATCGCATCCCCTGCCAGAGGGGCGTCAATTAAACAGCAGATCTCGTGCGACGTCGGCGACCGGACCGATAGACGGTGAATTCTGGTTCGGGCTCCGCCTCCTGCTTGGCGGGTCGGTCCGCCTTGCCGCGTCGCGAGCGGACGAAGTCTTCGAAGCCGACCCGGGCGCAGAAGGAGGCGGCGCCGAGGATCAGGACAAGGAGGCCGGTCCCGGCGGAGCCGAGGATCGCGGCGAAGAAGGCGACGGCGATCAGGCACCAGAAGAGGCGGCCGAGTGCCTCGGCGATGCCCTCCAGGCGGTCCAGGTCCGAGAGGTCGATCCGCATACCTACGGATTCGACCCGGGGGGTGGCTGTCCTTTGTCGCCCTGTGGGCTACTAAGGACAGGAACCCCCCTCGCAGCTAGTCGTCTTCCTCGCACATCTGTTCGATCAGGTCGATCTGGGTGCGGTTGTAGGTGATGCCGGCGCGGAGCACGGTGGCGGGGCCGGTCCAGCCGGGGGCCAGTTCGACTGCCTCCAGGTAGGTCTCGAGCTCCTTCACCTTGGCGCGAAAGTAGTCGAGCCGTGCCTCCAGCAGCGGGTCCGGGTCGGCGCCGGCGAAGATTTTCAGCAGCAGCTCGTCGCGCAGCTGGGGCGGCGCGGCGACCGGCTCGTCGGCCCAGTCCCGCAGGGCTTTGCGGCCGGCGTCGGTGAGCGCGTAGCGCCGGCGCCGGCGGCCCCCTACCTCCTGTCGGGAAGACAGATAGCCGCCGGACTCCAGGCGCGCCGGCTCCTGGTAGGCGGTCGTGTGGGGGACGGGCCAGAAGTTCTCCACCGAGCTCTCGAGCGCGTCTTTGATCTCGTAGGAGGTCAGTTCGCCGAACCGGTCGAGCAGGGCCAGCAGGGCATAGGAGGTCCCGGTGAGTTTGATCTGTTTGCTTTTCATCGTTCGGGGCGTATAGTTCCAGACGAACTATTACAGTCGACGCGAGCTCGGGAGGCAGCGATGGCGGACTCGATGCGAGACGGAGGCAAGGTAGCGACCCGCTCCTATGACGCGGTGATCGTAGGTGGCAGCCTGGCGGGCTGCACGGCGGCGACGATGTTGGGACGGGCGGGCGCCCGGGTCGCCGTGCTGGAGAAGAGCCCCGACCCCTCCAACTACAAGCGGATCTGCTCGCACTTCATCCAGGCCTCGGCGGTGCCGACCTTGGAGCGGCTGGAACTGGTCGAGCCGATGGAAGCGGCGGGCGCCGTGCGCTCGCGCTTCAACGCGCACACGCCGTGGGGATGGATCGAACCGCCGCCCGAGACCGCGGCCCTGGCGATCAACCTGCGACGGGAGAAGCTCGATCCGATGGTCCGCGAGATGGCGGCCTCGACCCCCGGGGTCGAGCTGCTGCTCGGCCAAACGGTGACCGAGCTGCGGCGCCAGGGCAGCACCTTCCACGGCGTCGTCGCCCAGGACCGCGACGGGGTCGAGACGGTCTTCGAGGCGCCGCTGACGATCGGCGCCGACGGGCGCGACTCGCGAATCGCGAAGCTCTCCGAAGTCGAGGTCAAGACCTACCCGCACGGCCGCTTCGCCTACGGCGGCTACTTCGAAGCGACGATGCCGCCGCGCGCCGACCCGACCACGGCCTCGATCTGGCTGATGGATCCCAACTGGGCGGCGGCCTTCCCCACCGACGATGGCCTCCTGTTCTGTGCCGCGATGGCGACCATGGACCGGCTGCCAGCGTTCAAGGCGGACCCCGAGAAGGCGCTGCTCGCCTACTTCGACGAGGTGCCGGAAGGGCCGGCGTTGCGGAGCGCGCGGATGGCCGAGGACCCCGGGGTGATGGGCAAGATCGACATGACCAACCGGATGCGCACCCCGACCGCGCCGGGACTGGCGCTAGTCGGCGACGCCGCCCTCGCCACCGATCCACTCTTCGGCGTCGGCTGCGGTTGGGCCTTCCAGTCGTCCGAATGGCTGGCCGACGCGGTCGCCCCGGCGCTGCGCGGCGAAGAGGCTCTGGAAATCGGTCTGCGGCGCTACCGGCGAAGGCACCGGCGCCACCTGCGCGGCCACGCCTGGATGATCCACGACTACGCGACCGGGCGGAAGATGCAGCCGCCGGAACGCCTGCTCTTCTCCGGCGCCGCGCGGGACGCGCGATCGGCGAAGGTCTTCGACGCGTTCGGGGCGCGGCAGATCGGCGCCGCTCAGATGATGACGAGGGGCATCCCCTTGTCGATCGCCGCCAACGCGCGCTACGCGTTGGGGCGGCGGCGCCGACCGGAGGCGACCGCGGGCACCGGTCCCAGGGTGGATGCGGACGCGCGACCGGGCGAGAGCGCGGAGGCGTCCCCCGGCGTAGCCGCACAGACGCACGCCGACGCGGGCGCGAAGCGACACGCCGGCGAGGCCGCGGAGGCGCGCACCGGCGCCGGGAGCCGCGCCTGATGACGACCGAGGCGGCAGCCGCCGCGGTCCGCCGACGCCGTTTCGAGGCGGCCGGGACCTCCTCGCGCCTGGTCGAAGCCGGGCCCGAGGAAGCGCCCACCGCGGTCGTCTTCCTGCACGGCAACCCGGGGTCCTCGGATGACTGGGAGCCGCTCGTCGGCGCGGTCGGCGCGACCGGCATGCGGGCGCTCGCCTTCGACCTGCCCGACTTCGGCGAGACGATCGCCCCGGCAGGCTTCGAGCACTCGGTGCCCGGCTACGCGGCCTTCGTCGACGCGGCGCTGGCGACGCTCGGGATCGAGCGCGTCAACCTGGTGCTGCACGACTTCGGCGGGCCGATCGGCCTCCAGTGGATCGCGGGACACGCCGACCGGCTCGCCAGCCTGACCCTGATCGACATCGGCATCCTCCCCGGCTACAAGTGGCACCGGCTGGCGCGGATCTGGCGGACGCCGGTGCTTGGCGAGATCTTCCAGGGGACGGCGACGCGGCCCGCCTTCCGCTTCCTGGTCAACCGCGACGAGCCGCGTGGGCTGCCGCGTCCTTTCATCGAAAGGATGTACGACCACTACGACCGACGGACGAAACGGGCGGTGCTGAAGCTCTACCGGGCCACCGACGAGCCCGGCTCACCCGACCCCGAGCTGCTGGCGGCGCTGCGTGAGCGCGGCGAACTGCCGACGCTGGTGATCTGGGGCGCCGGCGACTCCTACCTGCCCTCGAGCTACGCCGAGCGCCAGCGCGAGTTCTTCCCCACCGCCGAGGTCAACGTCCTCCCCCACAGCGGCCACTGGCCCTTCGCCGACGCCCCCGAGGAAGTCGAACGCCTGCTGCTCGCCTTCCTCGCCCCGCTCGCGTGACGGCCAACCCGTAGACCTTTGTCACCCTCTGGGTTACAAAGGTCTACGGGTTCCTAGCGCCACCAGGCGTCGAGGACGCGGCGCCAGTTCGACCAGGCGATCCGCTCGAGCTCGTCCTCGCTGAAGCCGACCTCGCGGAGGGCGTCGAGCAGCTTCGGCAGCCCGGCGGCGTCGCCGAGCGGGGCGGGGATCGTGGCGCCGTCGAAGTCGGAGCCGAAGGCGACGTGGTCGACCCCGATCCGGTCGGCGACGTAGCGGACGTGGTCGGCGATCGCCGACAGCAGCGTGTCGGGATCGTCGGCCATGTCGGCGCGGATGAAGGCGGTCGCGTAGACGATCCCGACCAGGCCGCCGGTCTCCCCGATCGCGTCGAGCTGCGCGTCGGTCAGGTTGCGCGAGGCCGGGGCGAGGGCGTGCGCCCCGGAGTGGCTGGCGACCAGCGGGCCGAGCTCCAGCTTGGCGACGTCCCAGAAGCCCTTCTCGTTCAAGTGGCTGAGGTCGACCAGGATCCCGATCTCCGCGCAGGCCTTGACCAGGGCAAAGCCCGCGTCGGTGAGCCCCGGCCCGATGTCCGGCGAGGAGGGGAAGACGAACTGGACGCCGGTGGCGAAGTCGTTGGCACGGCTCCAGACCGGGCCGATCGAGCGCAGGCCGGCGGCGTACCAGGCGGGCAGCGCTTCGAGGCCCGGGTCGATCGCCTCGGCGCCCTCCAGATGGAGGACGGCGACCGGCGGCGCGCCCTCGGCGAGCGCCCCGTCGACGTCGACGATCGAGCGCGCGACCGTCACCTCCCCTGCCCGCTCCAGGGCGAAGATGCGCCCGGCCGCCGCAGTCGCGTCGGCGGCGGCGACCGGGTGCGGGACGGGGTCGGCCAGCGGCTCGGAGTATGGGCCGCCGTCCCCGAAGGCCCGTTCTCCGGACTCGTCGTCGGGCGACGGAGTGAAGAGGGCGAAGATGCCGCCGCGCATGCCGCCCGCGCGCATCCGCGGCAGGTCGAGGTGACCGCCCTCACGGCCTCGCGCCAGGTCCGCGTGGTCCCCCCTGGTCAGCGCATCGTTGTGTCCATCGAAGACCGCGATCACGCGGCCGAGGTTATCCGGCGTCGAGAGTGCGTTCGCACTTTTCCCCGGATACCGGGGAAAAGTGCGAACGCCATACATGGGGCGCGGCAGAATTGGAGGCGTGCCGATCGCCGACCGAGACCGCCGCGCCAAGTCCTTCGGCCAGGTTGCCGACCTCTACCAGCGGGCCCGGCCCGGTTATCCGCCGGAGGCGATCGAGTGGCTGCTCGGGCCGGAGCCGCTGGACGTGCTCGACCTCGGCGCCGGAACCGGCAAGCTGACCGCGGCGCTGCTCGCCGCCGGGCACCGGGTGACGGCGCTGGAGCCGCTCGACGAGATGCGCGCGGTGCTCGCCGCCAACCTGCCGGAGGCGACCGCGATCGGCGGCCGCGCCGAGGATCTCCCGCTGGCTGACGAGAGCTTCGACGCCGTCGTCGCCGGCTCCGCCTTCCACTGGTTCGACCGCGAGCCGGCGCTCAATGAGGTCGCCCGGGTGCTTCGGCCGCCCGGCGTCTTCGGCCTGCTCGGCAACCGCTACGACACCTCGGTCGACTGGCAGCGGCGGCTGCGCAAGCTGGGCGGCGGCGGCGCGGCGATCTACCGCGCCGACCACTGGCCGAGCCAGCCGCAGCTGCGCGAGCGCTTCGTCGAGGTCAAGGACCGCACCTTCCCGCACCGGATGGAGGTCGACGCGGCGGCCCTGCGCGACTACCTCGGCTCGACCAGCTGGATGGCGACGATGGACCCGGCCGAGCGCGAGGCCCACCGCGCCCGCATCGACGAGTTCTGGGCGACCGACCCGGACCTCCGCGGCCGCCCCCCCGCGACCCTCCTCTGGCGGACCCCCGTCCGCCGCGCCCGCACCCGCCGCGCCGGCTAAGTGCGTTCGCACTTTCCCGTACTAACTACGGCGAAGCGCGAACACGCCGGCCCCGCCGAAATGAGTTCGCAGTTATCCCCGCTATGCGGTGATTTCTGCGAACGCACTCGCCGGCCGGCCGGGTGAGTTCGCAGTTCGCCGCGCTATCCGCGGATTAGTCCGAACTCACGGATTGGGGGCTAGGTAGTGGCGGGGGCGGGTTCGGTGACGCGGGCTTCGGCGAGGACGCGGGGGGCGAAGTCGTCGAGGACGGCGTGGGCGGCCTCGCTCAGGGGCGGCTCCAGGGAGAGGAGGCCTTCCAGGTGGCGCTCGGCCCAGGCGATCGCCAGGCCGGGCGGGATGCCGCCGTCCCCGGCTCCATCGAGGACCACCTCGGGGCCCAGCTCGCGGTTCAGGCGGCTCGCCGGCCCCGCGGTCCGCTGCGGCGCCCCTGGCTCCGGCGCGGGTGGCTCCTCGCCCGCCGCGATCGCCTTGCCGAATGCCGCGAACCAGTCCCGGCGCGCCTCCCATTCCTGGTCGAACGGCCCGCACACCGCCGCCACCCAGGCCGCCTGCGACTCGAGCGGCGACAGCGGCGCGAGCGCCGAGGCGTCGTGCATCAGCCGCGCCACCCGCCGCACCCGCGTCGCCCCGCCGACCAGCCGCGACAAGGCGTCGAGGTCGCGGCGGGCCGAGCCGTTCTCGGCGAGGTACTCGCGCACCGTCTCGTCCAGCCGCAGCGCCGCTTCGCTCGCCTCCACCGCGACCGCCTCGATCGGCACCGCCTTGCGCACCCCGAGCATCGTCGCGATCGTCTGGTCCAGGTAACGCGCCGCCGTCTCGAAGGCCGAGCCGATCGATTCGCGCAGCACGTCGGCCGCCCCGCGCGGCCAGAGGAGGAAGCCGGTGACGAGGCTGATCGCGCAGCCGATCGCGACATCCTCGATCCGCACCACCCCGACCGACCAGCCGACCGGGTTCAGCAGGTTGAAGAGGACGACGATCACGATCGTGAAGCCGGCCTGGCCGGCGGTGAAGGAGATCGCCCGCGGCGAGTAGGCGCCGAGCAGGACCGCGAACGGCAGCACCGCCCAGAGCAGCCCCGGCTCGGAGCCGAGCGCGGCGACGATCAGCCCGCCGACGACGATCCCGATCACGGTGCCGGTGATCGCCTCGACCACCGTGGTCCCGGTCGCGAGGGCGCTCGAGCGCAGCACCGAGATCGTCCCCAGCACCACCCAGAAGCCGTTCTGCGCGTCGGTCACCTTGGCGACGAGGACGGCGAGCGCCAGCCCGGCCGCCCCGCGGACGCTGTTGCGGAACCAGACCGAGTCCATGCGACGGTGGGACTCGGCGATCCGCCGGCTCTGGCGCAGGCCGGCGCGGCCGGTGGTCAGGGTCGGCTCGCGCGGCGCCTCGCCGCCGCTCGCCTGCACCGCGTGGCGGCCGATCTGCAGCGCCGCGAAGCCGAGCCCGCGCAGCCGGTAGGCCTCGTTCAGCTCGCCGGTGACCCGCTTCGCGTCGTCCTCGACCCGGTGCTCGGCGAGCTCCGCCAGGAAGGCGCGGCCGACCGCCCGGTGGTCGTCGGAGAGCTCGCGCAGCTCGCGACCGTTATCGCCGGGATCGTTGGCGCGCAGGCGCTCGGCGGCGCGGCGGAGCGCCGCGGGGATCGACGCTTCGACCGCGTCGCGCTCGGCCGCGAAGCCGGACGAGACCGAAGCCGGGGCGGGCTGCTCGCGGGCGAGCGCGTCGAACCAGTCGAGGTCGTCGATCAGCCGGCCGATCGCCGCGGTGCGGGCGCCGACGCCGCTCGGCCGGTGGGGGAAGGCGACGAAGGCGTTGCGGGCGGCGACGGTCGCGTCGTAGGCGGCCATCGAGAGTTCGCCCAGGCGTTCGTCCTCCAGCCGGGTCGGCCGCTCCCCCGTCCGCGCCACCGCGCCCATCGCCTCGAGCAGCTCGGCCAGCGCCTCGATCGCCGCCGCGGTGACACGCCGCAGCTGGTCCGGCGGGCGGCTCGGCCAGAGGCAGAAGATCGCGGTCAGCGAGAGGGCCCCGGCCACGCCCCATCCCGCCAGCCGGTCGGGAATTGCGCTCACGTCCGCCCGGACCATCGTGGCGACCACGAAGGTAAGGATCAGGACCAGCGAGGCGGCGGCGAGGTAGCCGTCGATCACCCCGGAGAAGAGGATCGCGAAGCCGACCAGCGCCATCACCACCACCGCCAGCCCGGTGGTGTGCGAGCAGAGGGTGCCGAGGCTGATCGTCAGGCAGCCGCCCGCCAGCAGCCCGAGGTAGGCGAGCAGGCGGGCGCGCATGGTGCCGCCGAAATCGACGAAGACGAGCATGCCGATCGAGCCGAAGGCGCCGAACAGCGCCATCTGCGGCAGGTCGAACACCTTCAGCCCGATGGCGAAGGCGGAGGGGACGACGATCGCCGCGCGCACCGCGTTCTTCAGGGCGAAGTGACCGGGGTCCGAGATCGTCAACTTCACCCACCGAACATACTTCGGTTCTCAGTGGCTGACTCGGACACCACGCAGACGGAGGCCGCGGGCACCCCTCCCCCCGGCGCCAACGGCGGCAAGACCGCCTGGGCGCGCAACCTGGCGACCCCCGTGCGCGACTTCCTCGGCACCGAGACGGGCTCGGCGCTGGTCCTGGTCGGCGCCGTGATCGCCGCCCTGCTGTGGGCGAACATCAACTTCGGCAGCTACAGCGAACTGTGGGACACCCACCTCTCGATCCAGGTCGGCTCGCACGGGATCTCGCAGGAGCTTCGCGAGTGGGTGAACAGCGGGCTGATGACGCTCTTCTTCCTCGTCGTCGGGCTGGAGGCGAAGCGGGAGATCGACCTCGGCGAGCTGCGCGAGCACAACCGGCTCTGGTACCCGGCGCTGGCGGCGCTCGGCGGGGTCGCGGGCGCGATCGGCATCTACCTGCTCTTCAACGCCGGCGGCGACGGGGGCGGCGGCTGGGGCGTGGCGATGTCGACCGACACGGCGTTGGCGCTCGGCGTCCTCGCCCTGGTCGCGCCGACCGGCTCGACCCGCCTGCGCGTCTTCCTCCTCACCCTGGCGATCTTCGACGACCTCGCCGCGCTGCTGATCATCATCGTCGCCTACACCGACTCGATCGACGTGACCGCACTGGCGATCGCCGTCGGCCTCTTCGCGGTGCTCGGGCTGCTGCGCTTCCTGCCGACGATGCGCGGGCCGGTCGCGGTCATCGTCGGCACCGCGATCTGGGTGGCGCTGTATGAGTCGGGGATCGACCCGGTGATCGCCGGGCTGGCGATCGGCCTGGTCACGAGTGCCTACCCGCCGGCGCGCGAGGAGCTCGAGCGGGCGACCGACCTGACCCGCGAGTTTCGCGAGCAGCCGACCGCGGGCGGCGCCCTGAACGCGCGGCGCAGCCTGGCGCAGACGATCTCGCCGAACGAGCGCATCCAGTACGCCCTCCATCCGTGGACGAGCTACGTGATCGTGCCGCTCTTCGCGCTCGCCAACGCGGGCGTCCACATCACCGGCGGCCTGCTCTCCGACGCGGTCAGCTCGCCGATCACGATCGGGGTCGTCGCCGCCTACGTGGTCGGCAAGCCGCTCGGCATCTTCCTCGTCCCCTGGCTGGCGACCCGGGCGCCGGTGCGGAAGATGGTCGGTGGCGGCAAGCTGACGATCACCTGGCCGGGCCTCCTCGGCACCGGCACCGCGGCGGGCGTCGGCTTCACCGTCTCCTTCCTGATCGCCAGCCTCGCCTTCACCGGGACCGAGCTCGACGAAGCGAAGATCGGCGTGCTGGCCGCCTGCCTGATCTCGCCGGTGATCGCCTTCATCGTCTTCCGCGGGACCCGCAAGCTGATCCCGCAATCGCGCCGGCTGGAACAGCTGCGCCGCACCGCCGAATCGATCATCGACCTCGACGAGAACGTCGACCCGGAGCGCGACCACATCCGCGGCGACCCCAACGGCGCCGTCACCCTGGTCGAGTACGCCGACTTCGAGTGCCCCTACTGCGGCCGCGCCGAGCCGACGATCCGCGAACTGCTCGGCATGGAACACAAGGGCGGCCTGCGCTACGTCTTCCGCCACCTGCCCTTGCAGGACGTCCACCCGCACGCCCAGCTCGCCGCCGAGGCGAGCGAGGCGGCCGCCGCCCAGGGGGCGTTCTGGCAGATGCACGACACGCTGATGGCCCACCAGGGGGAACTCGACCTCGACGACGTGCACCGCTACGCCGAAGAGCTCGAACTCGACGCCGACCGGCTCGAAGAAGAGGTGCGCACGCGGGTCTACCTCGACCGGGTGTCGGAGGACGTCTCGAGCGCCGACGCCTCCGGCGTCTCCGGCACGCCGACCTTCTTCATCAACGGCCGCCGCCACCAGGGCGTCTACGACATCGACGCGCTGACCAAAGCGATCCGCCGGGCGAAAATCCTCGCCGACGCGGAAGCGAAAGCGCTGGCGGAGAAGAAGCGGGCGAAGGAAGCGGCGAAGGCCGAGAAGGAGCGCGAGAAGGCCGGTCAGGCCTGATGGCGACCTGGGCCGACGTCGAGGCGATCGCCGGCGGCCTGGCCGAGGTCGAGGAAGGGACCTCCTACGGCAACCGCGCCTGGAAGGTCAAGGGCAAATTGTTCGTCTGGGAGCGTCCCCTGCGGAACAAGGAAATCGAGGCGCTCGGCGGCTTCGAGCCGGAGGGCGCCGCCCCGGCCGGCGAGATCCTCGGCGCGCGCGTCGCCGACGAGGGCGCCAAGCAGGCGCTGATCGAGAGCGAACCGGAGATCTACTTCACGACGCCGCACTTCGACGGCCACGCGTCGGTGCTGATCCGGCTGGACCGGATCCCCCGCGCGGATCTAGAGGAAGCGATCGTCGAAGCCTGGCACTGCCGACGGGGCTGAGGGAGGGTCGGGAAGGGTTCGGGCCGGTGCGGCCGGGGACGGGTGCGACCCGTGGCCCCTGCGGCCGGGGACTGCGGGCCCGGGCGTCTCGGAGGCGACCCGGGCAGGCTGAGGCCGCCTCCGAGACGCCCGGGACGGGAGGTTCGTGGGGAGGGGCCGTCACAGGGAT
>DATEDJ010000022.1:0-13747 GCA_035281725.1 Solirubrobacterales bacterium | reverse complement strand
ATCCCTGTGACGGCCCCTCCCCACGAACCTCCCGTCCCGGGCGTCTCGGAGGCGGCCTCAGCCTGCCCGGGTCGCCTCCGAGACGCCCGGGCCCGCAGTCCCCGGCCGCAGGGGCCACGGGTCGCACCCGTCCCCGGCCGCGCCGGCCCGGACCCTCGCCGCCCGCCGCCCGCCCTCCGCTTAGCCGGCCTTTCCGCTGTTCCTTATGGCGCCCAGGGCGCCAAAAGGAACAGCGGAGCGCATCCGGACCCCGGCCGAAACCGTTGCCGGAGGTCCCGCCCCGATCACCCCGGCAGCGTCCGCGGCAGCCCGAACCAGGGCAGCCAACCGCCCTCGCCGAAGCGGGTGATCGCGGTGATCCCGTCGTCCGCCAGGGTCATCACGAAGATGCCGGAGATGCGACAGACGTCGGCCTGCGGATCGCCCATGTAGTAGGCGAACGCGGGCTGGCCGTTGGCGCGGGTCGGGATCAGCTGTACCCGACCGCCCTCGCGCCAGAGCGGACGCGTGCGGAGGAACTCGCCGATCGCGTCGCGGCCGGTGTATTCGTGCGGCTCGGGCGGCATCCGGATCCAGGCGTCCTCGCGGAGCAGCCCGAGGATCGCGTCGACGTCGGTCGCCTCGAATGCCTCGGCGAAGCGGCCGAGCAGCCGGCGCTGCGCGGGCGAGTCCGGGACGGTGCCGCCGACCGGCCGCTCGGGCGCCGCGTCGAGCGCCGCCCGAGCCCGCTGCAGGGCGCTGTTCACCGACGCCTCGCTCGTCTCCAGCATCGCGGCCACCTCGGCCGCCCGGTACCCGAGGACGTCGCGCAGCACCACCACCGCCCGCTGCTGGGGCGGCATCCGCTGCAGGCCGGAGACGAAGGCGAGCCCGACCGCCTCCTTGGTCTCGTACCGGGCGTCGGGCCCGGGGGCGCGATCGGGCAGCCCTTCGAGCAGCTCGTCGGGGAAGGGCTGCAGCCAGATCGGCTCGGCGCGGCGACTCGGCTCGGGGGCGTCGGTGATGCCGTCACCGAGCATCGGGCGCTCCCTCCTGTCGCTGTTGCGGAGCATGTTCAGGCAGCGGTTGGTGGCGATCCGGTAGAGCCAGGAGCGCAACGAGGCCCGTGCCTCGAACCCGGCCAATCCGCGCCAAGCGGAGAGCAGCGTTTCCTGGACCGCGTCCTCGGCGTCCTGGAGCGAGCCGAGGATCCGGTAGCAGTGGATCTGCAGCTCGCGCCGATAGGGGTCGGTGAGGGCGCCGAACGCCTCCTCGTCCCCCTCGCGGGCGCGGGCCAGCACGGCTTCCTGCGTGGTCATCACGTGAGTCTCCCATCGTGTTCGATCACCTCTGTGTAAAGACACCTCCCAGAGGCCGAATTAATCGATGGATTCAGTGACGAACCCGTGTCGAAACGGGCATGACCTCGAAACAGAAGTGGATCCTTGTCCTGGCCGCGATGGCGGCCTTCATGACGGCACTCGACGCCCTCGTCGTGACCACCGCCCTGAGCACGATCAAGCGCGACCTCGGCGCCTCGGTCGAAGAGCTGGAGTGGACGGTGAACGCCTACAACCTGAGCTTCGCGGTGCTGCTGATGACCGCGGCGGCGCTCGGCGACCGGCTCGGCCGGCGGCGCGTCTTCGTCGCCGGGATCGGCCTCTTCGTCGCCGCCTCGGCGGCCTGCGGGCTGGCCCCCTCGGCCGGGGCGCTGATCGCCGCCCGCGCGGTCCAGGGAGCCGGCGCCGCGGCGGTGACCACCCTGGCCCTTGCCCTGGTCAGCGCCGCCTTCCCGCCGGAGAAGCGCGGCGGCGCCCTCGGCATCTTCTTCGCCGTCAACGGGCTGGCGGTCGCGGGCGGCCCGCTGGTCGGCGGGGCGATCACCCAGGGGATCGCCTGGCAGTGGATCTTCTGGCTGAACGTGCCGATCGGGCTGGCGCTGATCCCGCTTGCGCTGCGGCGGATCCCGGAGAGCTACGGCCCCGACAAAGCGCTTGACCTGCCCGGCCTGGCGCTGGTCAGCGGCGGCGTCCTCGGGCTCGTCTGGGGGCTGGTGCGCGGCAACGACGCGGGCTGGGGCAGCGCCGAGGTGGTCGGCGCCTTCGCCGCCGCGGTGGTGCTGTTGAGCGCCTTCGCCGCGGTCGAGCTACGCACCCGGGCGCCGATGCTGCCGATGCGCTTCTTCCGCTCGCGCGCCTTCTCGGCCGGCAACGGGGCGATCTTCTTCGCCGTCGGCGGCCTCTTCTGCGCGGTCTTCTTCATGTCGCAGTTCCTGCAGACCGGGCTCGGCTACAGCCCGCTCGGTGCCGGCCTCCGCATCCTGCCCTGGACGGCGACGCTCTTCTTCGTCGCCCCGGTGGCGGGCAAGCTGGTCGACCGCTTCGGCGAGCGCCCGTTCCTGGTCGTCGGGCCACTGCTGCAGGCGGTCGGCTTCGGTTGGATCGCCCTGGTCGCCGATGCGGGGGTGTCCTACTCGACCCTGATCGCGCCGCTGATCGTCGCCGGGGTCGGCATCTCGATGTCGTTCCCGGCGGCGCAGAACTCGGTCGTCAGCTCGGTGCCGGAAGAGGCGATCGGCAAGGCGGCGGGGACCAACTCGACGATGCGCGAGCTCGGCGGCGTGCTGGGCATCGCGATCGGCGTGGCGGCCTTCGCCGGCGCCGGCGGCTATGCCTCGCCGACCGATTTCAGCGACGGCTTCGTCGCCGCAATCACGGTCAGCGCCGGCCTCTCGGTGGCGGCGGCGCTGTGCGGGGCCGCGCTGCCAGCCCGCCTGGGCGTCGGATCGTCGGCAGGGGAGGCACCCGCCGAGGCTCAGTCGCCGCTGCAGGCGGTGCCGCGGACCGTGTCGAGCGTCGCGCGGAGCTCGTCGGCCTGGGGCTCGGAGAGGCGCGCAGCGAAGGCGAGCTCGAGCTCAGCGGAGACGACTGGGACCATTTCTTCGAGCAGCTCGGCGCCGGCCGGGAGCAGCGTCGCGTAGCTGACCCGGCGGTCGGTCTCGCAGAAGGTCCGCTCGATCAGTCCCGCCTTGACCAAGCGGTCGACCAGCTTGGTGAGGCCGCCGCGGGTGATCACCAGTGCCTCGGCCAGGTCCCCCATCTTCATCCGCTCGTCGTCGGCCGCGGCGATCGCGGCGAGCATCTCGAACCAGGCGAGCGGCGGCAGCTCGGCGGCCGCGAGGGCCTCCTGCATGCGGCCGCTGACCGCGGCGTGCGTGCGTGCCAGCGAGCGCCACGCCTGATGATGGGGGGAACAGGTCCCTAGTGGGTTCGGTTTCCCCCCCCCGATGACGCGTTCTGCAGTGAAGGTGGACGAATCAGCCATACCAAGATAATGACAGATTGTACTTGTCGGGACAATAGTTGCTGCCTCAAGTATTTCTGCTATGATCGTTTTTGCGTCAATCATTGATCTTGGAACGACCCACAACGCAGAAAGAACGAAAGGCGAGCAAATGAGCACCGACACCGTCAACCAGCAGGTTCCGGCCGGGATCTGGACCGTCGACCCGGTCCACTCCTCCGTCTCCTTCGCGGTCACCCACAACAACGTCGCCACCTTCCGCAGCGACTTCGACACCTACGCAGCCACCCTGACCGGTGGCGACGAGGCGAAGCTCGAGGGCACCGTCGACGTGCAGTCGATCGACATCGACGAGGCCCAGCTGAAGGGCCACCTGATGTCGCCGGAATTCTTCGACGCGGAGCGCTTCCCGAAGCTGACCTTCAGCTCGACCCGCTTCGACATCGCCGACGACGGCACCGTCCGCCTCGCCGGTGAGCTCCAGATCCACGGCGAGACCCGCGAGGTCGAGGCCACGGGTCGTTTCGGTGAGCTCGGCGCCGACCTCGGCGGCAACCCCCGCGTCGCCCTCTCCGTCTCGACCGCGGTCGACCGGCGTGACTTCGGCATGGCGTTCAACGCCGACCTGCCGAGCGGCGGCCAGGTCCTCGAGTGGGAGGTCGCGATCAACGTCGACCTCGAGCTCGTCGCCCAGGAGGCGTAGTCATGAGGGTCCTGGGCATATCTGGAAGCCTGCGCCGGGACTCCTTCAACACCGCCCTGCTGCGGGCAGCCGCCGAGCGGCTGCCCGGCGGGGTGGAGTTCGTGGCCTTCGAGCGACTGGCGGAGATCCCGGCCTACGACGCCGACCTCGAGGTGCTCGAGACCCCGGACGCGGTCGCCGAGCTGCGCGAGGAGATGCGCCTCGCCGACGCGGTGCTGATCTCCACCCCCGAGTACAACCATTCGATCCCGGGCGCGCTGAAGAACGCCCTCGACTGGGCTTCGCGGCCAGCCGGCGAGAGCGCCCTGATGGGCACCCCGGCGGCGGCCATCGGTGCCTCGACGGGGATGTTCGGGGCGGTCTGGGCACAGGCCGAGACGCGCAAGGTGCTGGGCGCCCTTGGCGGCCGGGTGCTGGATCGCGAATTCCCCTTCCCGCGGGCGCAGGAAGCCTTCGAGGACGGTGAGCTGACGCTCAGTCCGGAGCAGTCCGAGCAGCTGGAGGGCATCCTCCGCGAGCTGATCGCCTCCGCCGAGGAGGCCAACGAAGCGCGCGAGCAGGCCGCCGCGGTCACGGCGACGTAGCCGGCCGCTTGATGTTGATTCCACGGCCTGCCCTGGTGGCGGGTCGGGGTCAGGGTCGGGTCTCAGGCAGGGACGTGAGGGAGGCATCGGGAACGTCACGTTCACCCAGGAGAGGCGTCACGTCTGTCACAGGTCCGTTCAGTGCGTTCGCAGTAATCCCCGCATAGCGGGGATTACTGCGAACGCACCGGGGTCGGGGTCGTGGAGGTGTGGCGCCTTCGTGGCATTCGTGGAATCCCCGTGACGGACCTCCCGTCCTTGTGACGGGAACCTCCCGAAAACTCCCCGTCCCGGGCGTCTCGGAGGCGGCCACAGCCGCCCCCACCCGGGCGCACAGAGGCGAAAGCGTCAGGCGTGCGGGAGCGCCCAGAAGGCGATCACCGAGAAGTGCAGCACGGCGGCGGCGATGACGAAGGCGTGGAAGACCTCGTGGTAGCCGAAGATCGCCGGGTTCGGGTCCGGTCGCTGGGTCGCGTAGACGACGGCGCCCGCCGTATATAGAAGGCCACCGCCCGCCAGGAGCAGGGCGCCGCTCGGGCCGAGGGTCGACCAGAGCTCCGGGAAGGCGGCCGCGGCGACCCAGCCGATCGCCAGATAGACGGTCGCCGAGACCCACTTGGGGTGGCCGATCCAGACCATCTCGACGATCGCCCCGGCGATCGCCCCGGCCCAGACCACGACCAGGATCGCGGTGGCGAGGGCGCCTTCCATGACCAGCAGCGCGAACGGCGTGTAGGTGCCGGCGATGAGGAAGAAGATCATCGAGTGATCGAGGCGGCGCATCCAGGTGCGCACGTTGGGCCGCTTCCAGTTGACCCGGTGGTAGAGGGCGCTGGTGCCGAGCAGGGCCGAGAGGCTGACCGCGTAGATCGCCACCGCCAAGGTCGCCTTCGGCGTCTTGGCGAAGAAGATCAGGGCGGCGCCGAAGACGAGCGAGACGAAGAAGGCCCACTCGTGGGAGACCCCGCGGAGGCGCGGTTTGACCGCGGCGATCGCCTCGACCGTCGCCTCTTTGGCGGCGACGGCGCGCTCGTTGACCGCCTCACGGGCGTCGCGGGCGGCCTCTTTGGCGGCGCTGGCGCGCTCCCCGGCGGCCTCGCGGGCGGCCGCGGCGCGCTCGTTCATCGCCTCTTTGGCGGCGCTGGCCCGCTCGTTCATCGCCTCGCGGGCGGCACTCGCGCGCTCGCCCATCGATTCCGCTCCGCGTCGGAAGTCGTCGACCATGCACCGAGGGTACCCGCCATTTCCTAAGTTTTCGCCCGTTATGCGGAGTTGTCACAATATGTAGGGCCAAATCGGTGCCGCCGGGGGTCAAATTTCACTCGTTCCGTCCGACGCGGGGAGGAACCTCGTCAACCCCTAAAAGACGCCTGCGAGAGGAGCAGTTCAGATGTCCAAGACCGCCACTACCAGTCCCAAAAACGGTCTGCGGGGCCTCTCCGTGGAGCGTCGTTTCTCCACGTCCGGCGTGCATCCTTTCGACCAGATCGAGTGGGAGATCCGTGACGCGGTGATCGGCAATCCGGACAATCCGGCTTTCGAGCAGCGCGGGGTCGAGTTCCCCAAGGCCTGGAGCCAGAACGCGACCAACATCGTTGCTCAGAAGTACTTCCGCGGCCGGCTCGGCAGCCCGGAGCGCGAGTCCTCGGTCAAACAGATGATCGGCCGGGTCGCCGGGACGATCGCCGGTTGGGGGCGCGAAGGCGGCTACTTCGCCTCTGCGGAGGACGCCGACGCGTTCGAGATGGAGCTGACCGCGATCCTGCTCAACCAGAAGGCGGCCTTCAACTCGCCGGTCTGGTTCAACGTCGGCTTCGAGGAGCAGCCGCAGTGCTCCGCCTGCTTCATCTTGAGCGTCGACGACACGATGGAGTCGATCCTCGACTGGAACACCAAAGAGGGGATGATCTTCCGCGGCGGCTCCGGTTCCGGGATCAACCTGTCGAACATCCGCGGCTCGGTCGAGCACCTCTCGAAGGGCGGCCTCGCCTCCGGCCCGGTCAGCTTCATGCGCGGCGCCGATGCCTGGGCGGGCACGATCAAGTCGGGCGGCAAGACCCGCCGCGCGGCGAAGATGGTCGTCCTCGACGTCGACCATCCCGACATCGAGCACTTCATCTGGTGCAAGGCGAAAGAGGAGGAGAAGGCGGCCGCGCTGCGCGACGCCGGCTTCGACATGTCGATCGACGGTGAGGGCTTCACCTCGATCCAGTACCAGAACGCCAACAACTCGGTGCGGGTCACCGACGACTTCATGGAGGCCGTCGCCGCCGGCGAGGATTGGGACCTGACCGCGCGGACCGACGGTTCGACCACCAAGACGCTGCCCGCGCGCGACCTGATGAACCAGATCGCCGACGCTGCCTGGCGCTGTGCCGATCCGGGCATCCAGTACGACACCACGATCAACCGCTGGCACACGAGCCCGGAGTCGGGGCGGATCAACGCCTCCAACCCGTGCAGCGAGTACATGCACGTCGACAACTCGGCCTGCAACCTGGCCTCGCTCAACCTGATGAAATTCCGCCGCGCCGACGGCAGCTTCGACGTCGCCGACTTCGAGCACGCCGTCGACGTCGTCTTCCTCGCCCAGGAGATCATCGTCGGCCCGTCGAGCTACCCGACCGAGGAGATCGGCGTCAACGCCCGCGCCTTCCGCCAGCTCGGCCTCGGCTTCGCCAACCTCGGCGCGCTGCTGATGTCGGACGGGATGCCCTACGACTCCGACGAGGGCCGCAACGTCGCCGCCGCGATCACGGCGCTGATGACCGGACGCGCCTACCGCCAGTCGGCCCTGATCGCCGCCGGGGCGACCGGTCCTTACGACGAATACGAGAAGAACCGCGAGCCCCACAACGGGGTCATGCGGATGCACCGCGACGCCGCCTACGAGGTCGACGGGACCGGGATCAAGGGCGACCTGCTCGAGGCCGCGCAGCGTTCCTGGGACGAAGCGGTCGAGCTCGGTGAGGAGCACGGGTACCGCAACGCCCAGGCAACGGTGTTCGCGCCGACCGGGACGATCAGCTTCCTGATGGACTGCGACACGACCGGGATCGAGCCGGACTTCTCGCTGGTCAAGTTCAAGGAGCTGGTCGGCGGCGGCTCGATGACGATCGTCAACCGCTCGGTGCCGCTGGCGCTGCAGACCCTCGGCTACTCACCGAACGAGGTCGACCAGATCAACGCCTACATCGCGGAGAAGAACACGATCGTCGGAGCGCCGGGCCTGAAGGCCGAGCACCTGCCGGTCTTCGACGTCGCGGTCGGCGAGCGGGCGATCTCCTACACCGGCCACATCGACATGATGGCGGCGACCCAGCCGTTCCTCTCCGGGGCGATCTCGAAGACCGTCAACCTGCCGGAGTCGGCCACGATCGCGGACATCGCCGACGCCTACACCCGCGGCTGGCAGGGCGGCCTCAAGGCCCTCGCCATCTACCGCGACGGCTCGAAGACCGCCCAGGCCCTGCGCACCGACGCGCAGAAGGACAAGGGGGCGGACGCCGACGCCGAGGTCGTGATGGCCGAGCCGGTCCGCAAGCGGATGCCGCAGGAGCGGGAATCGATCACCCACAAGTTCAACATTGCCGGGCACGAGGGCTACATCACCGCCGGCAAGTACGACGACGGCACGGTCGGCGAGATCTTCCTCACCGACATCGGCAAGGAGGGCTCGACGATGCGCGGGCTGCTCAATGCCTTCGCCACCGCGATCTCCCTCGGCCTCCAGTACGGGGTGCCGCTCGAAGACTTCGTGCGGAAGTTCTCCTACATGCGCTTCGACCCGGAGGGGATGACCCAGAACCCGGAGATCCCGTTCGCCAAATCGATGCCCGATTACATCATGCGCTGGCTCGCGAGCCGCTTCATCGACGACATCGACACGCTCGAGGAACTGGGGATCATGACCCAGGACGTGCGCAACAAGAAGGAAGCGGAGACCTCGCAACTCGGCCTCGGCATCTCGACCGATACGGCCGGCCCCGCCAACGGCGCGGGCAACGGGAGCGGTGGGGCGGCGAAACCGGCAGCGGCCGCCTTCACCGACACTCCCCCGGTCCGCCCGGCGCGGATGCAGGGCCTGGAGCTCGGCCCGGCCTGCGATCAGTGCGGAGGCATGATGCAGCGGACGGGGTCCTGCTACACGTGCAGCTCCTGCGGCAACAACACCGGCTGCGGCTGAGAAGCCTGACGTCCTTTGGCGCGCCGGTCCCGGCGCCTCAGGACAGCACGACCTCGGCGTTGTGGCGCGGGGTCTCGGTGATCGCACGGCGGAAATTCCGTTCCGGGGCCGGATCGGTGGGCCGGATCGCCCGCCGGGAGACCAGCTCGCGCAGCACGATCGCCATCTCCTGCTGGGCGAAGGCGGCACCGAGGCAGCGGCGCACGCCGCCGCCGAAGGGTATCCAGGTGTAAGTGCCGGGCGGGGTCTCGAGGAAGCGCTCCGGCCGGAACCGCTCCGGTTCCGGGTAGATCGCCGGATCGCGGTGGATCAGGTGGATGCTCGGCATGACGGTAACTCCGGCCGGCAGCTCATAGCCGCCCAGCTCGACCGGCTCGGTGAGGCGCCGCAGCACGCCTACGATCACCGGGCGCAGGCGCAGCGTCTCCTGGATCGTCGCGGTCAGGTAGGCGTCCTCCCCCACCTCGACCTCGGCCCGCAATTGCGCCAGCTTCTCGGGGTGGCGGACCAGCCTCTCGACCGCCCAGGAGAGCGCCGTCGCCGTCGTCTCGTGGCCGGCGACCAGCAGGGTGAGGAGCTCGTCGTGGATCTCGGCGTCGCTCATCGGCGAGCCGTCCTCGTGACGGGCGGCGACCAGCAACGAAAGGATGTCGTCGCGCTCCGCGAGGTCGGGGGCGACGCGGCGCTCGCCGATCTCGCTGACGATCAGCCGGGCGACCCGGTCGATCCGGCGGCGGAAGAGGGGGATGCGGCGAATCCGATCGGGTCTCACCGCCAGCACCGCCAGCAGCGCTTTCGGGTCGGTCAGCAGGTCGAGGAAGGAGCGGAGCGCCACCCGGAGATCGTCGAGCCGGGCGCCCCCGTGAACCCCGAAGACCGTCTCGATGATGATCTCCAGGGTCAGCGCCTGCATCCGCGGCCGTAGCTGCCAGGGCACTCCGTTCGGCCAACTGTCGATCTCGCGCGCGGCGATCGACCGCATCGTCTCTTCGTAGCCCGCCATCCGTTTGCCGTGGAAGGGCGGCAGCAGGAGCTTGCGCTGGCTCATATGCGGAGCCTCGTCGAGGACCAGCAGCGAGTTCTCGCCGAGCAGCGGCCGCAGGATGTCGTTGCCCTCGCCGGCATGGAAGACCTTCGGGTCGCCGGTGAAGACCTGCTTGACCAGCTCGGGATCGGTGAGGACGATCCAGGTGCCTTCGTAGGCGATCGTCAGCCGGAACATCGGGCCGAAGCGGCGCCGGCACTGCGCCAGCATCCACTGCGCCTGCCGCGACCAAATCGCCGTCTGGATCGGGCGGGACATCCGAGGGCCGGGCGGAAGCCCGTTTTGCGCCTCCATTTAGCCAACATACGCCCGCGTATCGAGCAACTGGTGTGACGTTCGTCGCACAGATCCGTGTCACGTCGATTAGCCTGCGCATATGGCGAGGGAGTTGCCACGACTGCCGGTGCCGCTCGAGCACCGTGTCCTCAAGTGGGCCTGCGGGCTTTCGCCGCGCACGAGCCGCGCGATCTTCGGCAAGCCGCCGACGATCGACGGGCAGACGCTCTCCTCCGAGACGCAGGCGCTCCTCATGCTGGCCCGCTGGTCGGGCAGCGACGGTTTCTTCGCCGGCCGCAGCGTCGACGAGGCCCGCGCCCAGTCGCGCTACGAGGCCGAAGTGGCCGCCCGCCGCCCGCCGCTGCCGATGGCCGAGGTGCGCAGGCTCGAGATCCCCGGGCCGCGCGGGCCGATCCCGGCCCGCCTCTACGTCGCCGAGCCGTCCCCGGCCGCTGAGCCTGCGCCGCTGCTTGTGTATTTCCACGGCGGCGGCTGGGTGATCGGCGACCTCGACATGTACGACGAGGTCGCGCGGCTGCTCGCGGCGGCCGCAGGGGTGAGAGTGCTGAACGTCGGTTACCGCCTCGCCCCGGAGCACCCCTTCCCCGAGCCACTCGAAGACGGCTTCGCCGCCTTCGAGTGGGCGGCGGCCAACGCCGAGTCGCTCGGCGCCGACCCGGCCCGAATCGCCGTCGGCGGCGATTCCGCGGGCGGCAACATGGCCACCGTGATCAGCCACATGGCCCGCGACGGCGGCGGTGCGATGCCGGCGATGCAGCTGCTGATCTACCCGGTCACCGACTCCGCCGACGACACCCGCTCGCGCGAACTCTTCTCCGAGGGCTTCATCCTCACGAAGGCCGACATGGAGGCCTTCGAAGCGGCCTACCTGCCGCCCGGCGTCGACGCCTCCGACCAGCGCATCTCGGTGCTCAAATGCCCCGACCTGCGCGGCCTCCCCACCGCCTACGTCGCAACCGCCGGCTTCGACCCACTGCGCGACGAGGGCGAGGCCTACGCGCTGATGATGCGCGAGTGCGGCGTGCGCGTCGCGCTGCGCCGGCACCCGAGCCTGATCCACACCTTCGTCAACCAGACCGCGGTCAACGCGACGGCGAAGGGCGCGATGCTCGAGGTCGCGGGCGCGCTGCGGCTCGGCCTCGCTGCGGCGCCGAGCCAGGTGCCGGCGGCTGGCTAGTTCTTCGCCGACGAGTCAAGGCCCACCCACGGGCGAGGGGTAGCGGGCCGGCCGGGCCGGCCGCAAACTCCGGGAAGAGATTCCACCGGGTCCCGGCGGGCCGATCGGCAGACTGATCAGGCGCCGTCGTGCGGCAGGTTCTTGTTTGCGCCGTGGTGATGGCCGGCGCGGGCGGGCGGCAGACTAGGTTGCGCCCTCGCGGGGCATAGCTGTGACGCCGTCACCGCCCACGCGCATGCCGGGACCGAGCGTAGCGCTCCTCGTCGAAGGGTTCTTGGGTCTGCAGCATCCGGTGGGCGAGGCGGCAGGCGTGGCGGGCGAGGGCCACCCGCGCCTCGATCGGTCGCATGCCGCGACCGCGCAATTCGCGGTCACGCACCCGGAAGGCCTCGCAGTGTTGGGAGAGGCCCCAGGCGAGCGCCATCAGGGCGTCACGTCGCTCGCCCGGCGCCGTCCGGGAGATCGCCCTGGCCTTGCGGATGGTCGAGGACTCATAGCGCGCCGGCGCCAGGCCGGTGAAGGAGTAGAGGTGCCCGGCGCTCGGGAAGCGCTCGATCGGCAGGGCGTGGACGCAGAAGGACGCCGCCCGGACCGTCTTCACCCCCGGCAGCGTCCTCAGCACCTCTCCGGCCGTGTCGCGCAGGAGCGCCTCGACCTGGGTCTCGACGGCGTCGACGTCCTCGACCAGGGCGCGCCAGCGACGGACGTCGCGCCGCAGGCGCTCGGAGCGCAGCTCCGCGTCGGGCGGCGGCGCCAGGCAGCCATGCCGGCGCCCCGCCCAGAAGCAGGCGTCGGCCCGTGTCAAGCGGCCCGGCGCACGCGCGATCAGCGAGCGCGGCGCAGGCGCCCGCCCGGCGAACTCGACCGCGCAGGCGAGAACCGCCTGCCCGGTCGGGGTCTCCAGGGCGAGAGCGCGCCCGTGGCCCGCCGGTGCCGAGAGGCCCGGGCAGAGCGAGTTCAGCTGGTGGTGCAGGTGCTGGCGGGTCACCTTGCACTGCGCGACCAGGCGGCGCCGGTGGCGGACCGCGTCCAGGAGCGCGTCGAGAGTGCCCAGCCGGGCGGGCCGGCCACGGCCCTGACGGGCGAGCGAGACGAGCGCGGCGCAGTCGCGGTCATCGTCCTTGAAGCGGCGGGAGCCCAGTCCGGTGCGGGCGGCCTGGGTCTCCGAGGGCGCGAAGATCCGCAACGACCCCGGCAGCTGGCGCTCGAGCTCGGCGGCCCAGGCGAGGTGCAGGGATCCCGTCGCCTCGATCGCGATCACGGTCTGCGGCGCCCCTGCATCGGCGATCAACTCGCAGAGGCGCTCGACGCCTTCGCGCTGTGTCGGCGGCGACACCGGCTCGCCGAGCATGCCCCTCTCACCGGTCGCCAACAGGACGCGGTTGGCCGCCTTACCGGGGTCGATCCCGACCACCAACGTCTTTGCAGGAAGCTCTGCGCTGACCAGGTCCATCGAACAACCTCCCTCTATATGGAGAAAGAAAAAGACCCTCGCCGAACGGCGGCAGAGGGTCTCTCTCGAAGCGGTTGCCCGACGGCTATCAGCTGTTCCTTATGGTCCCCACAGGACCATAAGGAACAGCGGAAGGGACGGGGCCGGAGAAGGGACGGCTAGGGACCCGGCCATCTCTGAGGCGACCCGGGCAGGCTGAGGCCGCCTCCGAGATGGCCGGGTCTGTGGGGGGAGGTGAGGGTGCGGATCCCGTGCGGGTCTCGTGGGGAAGCGCGCAGAGAGGCGCGGGAGCCGTGTGGAACTCCGCGTTTCTTCATGGGACGTCACATCCGCCCCATTGGTCAGCACTTTGCTGTGGAGAGAAAGTAGCTCTATACGAGAGTAGAGCTCCACAGGGGCGCCTTGGACCCCGGATGCGCCGTCTCGGACGTGACGTCTCCGTGACGTTCCCGGCATCTCCGTGCCGTCTCTCCCCTAAACGTGCCGTCCCTGTGCCGTCTCTCCGCAGACGTGCCGTCCCTGCGCCAGCTTCCCCCGCAAACCTCGCAACCCGGGCGTCTCGGAGGCGGCCTCAGCCTGCCCGGGTCGCCTCCGAGACGCCCGGGCCACCCGTCCCCAATCGACCGGGCCCCGGATCGCGCCGTCCCTATCGACCCGGCCCTAGGGCGCCGCGCCGAGCGCCTCGGCGCGCAGCGCCAGCTGCAGCTCGAAGCGGGCGTCGGGATCGTCGAGCTGCTCGCCGAGCAGCTCTCGCAGGCGGGCGATCCGGTAGCGGGCGGTCTGCGGGTGGACGTGCATCTCGGCCGCCATCGCCACCGCGTTGCCGTCGTGGCGGAGGTGGGCGAGCGCCGTCTCCCGCATCCGGGCGCGCGCCTTCGAGGTGAGGTCGGCGAGCGGCGCCAGGCGGCGGGCCGCGATGCGGCCGGCCAGCTCGCGCGATTCGAAGAGGAGGAGGGTCGCGAGGTTGTCGTCGACGCGAAGCAGACCGCCAGATCGATCGCCCGCGCGCGCCGCGCCGCG
>DATEDJ010000021.1:0-5493 GCA_035281725.1 Solirubrobacterales bacterium | reverse complement strand
TCTGGTTGAGCGCCCTCACCAGGACGTTCTCGCCGGCGCCCATCGCCACCGAGTACCTGGCGATCTGGCCGGGGGTGGTGATCGCGACGTGCTGGGTCGCGCCTTCGGCGGTCGCCGCCGGGGTGATCGAGCCGGTGACGTCATTCACTTTGTAAGCATTGAGTTTGACCGACCCGGTCGCGCTCCCGGTACCTTCGATCCGAACCGTGTAGGTCCCGGATTCGGGCAGGAGCACCGGCTCCACGATCCCGCCGCCACTCGTCGTGAAATTCGCTTCACTGCCGCCGAGCTGAGAGTCCTTCGGACTCCAGATCGAGACCCTTCCGGCGAACGTGGCTTCAGACAGGGTGAAGGCGAGTTTTTCGCCGCCTTTGGCGTCGAACAGCTTGAGGCCGACGGTCCCCGCTTTGGTGATCGTGGTGACCGTCGGTTCCCCAATCGAGAATCGACCCGTATCGCCGACCGTGGATGCCGCCGCTTTGTTGGGCGGGATATAGACATCCGGACCACCATCTTCCCCGTCCGCCGTGGCGACGGTCACTCGGCCTCCCAGCGCTTCTGCCGGAACCGCGACAGTGATTGCCGTTTTGGACGCGGAGACGATTTCCGGTCGGGAGTTGTTGAGGGTCACTACATCATCCACTGCGGACTCGAAGTTCGACCCAAGGATCGTGAGTTCTTCACCGGTGGCCACGACGTTCGAGGAGAGGCCCGAAATGCTCGGTGCACCGGGCTGGTTCCCGACCACGAATTCCTCCGAACTCACGGCCGGCCCTTCGCTGGGCGTCGACACGGTCACGAGGCCGGATTCCGCGCCGCCTGGCACGTCGACCCAGATCGCCCATGGCGATGCTTTGAGGACGGTCGCCTGCGTACCGTTGAATTTGACTACATCGGATTCGGGGATCGACGAGAATCCCGTCCCGTCGATCCTGACGGGTTCACCGACGTTTCCTCGGTCGGGGGTGATCTGTCCGATCGAGAGGCTCGACGCGGCTCCGCGGGAGATCGACAGTAGATTCCCCGCCGCATCCCAGTTATAGGTCGCCGTTCCACCTGCTGGCTCGACTACCTCCTTTAGTCGACCATCCGCGTTGTGCAGAAAGCGGATGGCATTTGCTGGAGGGCCCCAGGTCACCGGCGCCGCCGAGTCGCGGAGGAGCGCGGCTCCCGATAGGGGCCTGTCGTAGATGCGGACGTTGTCGATCGTGCCGTCGAAGTAGGAGCCCCAGACCGAGCTGCCGCCGATCTCCAGCGGCGCTTCGGCGGCCCGCGGCGTGATCGCCGGGTTGGTGTCGACGAGTTCGCCGTCGACGTAGAGGCGAATGTGTTCGCCGTCGGAGACGAGCGCGAGGTGCGACCAGGCATTCTGCGGCAGGGGTTTCGTGCCCTTCGGCACCGACCACCCTTCGGCGGCGTCGTGGACCGTCCCCTGTGGGTTGCCTTCGTCGTTCGAGGCCTCGAGCACGTAGCTGAAGTCGGGGTTTTCGCCATGGACCTTGGCGAGGACCGGCGCCCAGCCCCGTTCTTCTTCGGGGCGCACCCAGGCCTCCAGCGTGAAGCCTTCGGAGAAGTCGAATTCGGGGGAGGCGGGGATCGTCAGGTGGGCGTGTTCTTTGGCCTGGAAGCGGATCGCGCCGCCGAACCTGCCGGCGTCGGTCCATTCGGCCCCGTGGAGGACGGCGTTGTGGGCGCCCGAGGAGTCGCGGGCGACGGGGCCGGTGCCTTCGTCGAAGGAGTAGGAGGCGACGAGCCCATCGCCGTCCGCCCGAGCTACTTCTGACATCCCGGGGATACCGTCTATTGGGCCCAGCCCCAGTGCGGCAGCGAACGCCAGGGTCACGGCAAGTACGAAAGACGCAGCGGACCTACCGACGCGGTTGCGCGACATTTTGCGAGACATCCCCTGACATGTGTTGTCCCGGGGAAGCGCCCCGGAGGTGGCCGACGAGAGGGCCATTTTTTAAGGCGAACGCCCTCGATCGTCAAGAGAAACTTTTAGAAAAGCTGAGAATTTATTCTGTTTGGTTTTCCCCTACCAATTTCTGGAAACAATCCATCGGCAATTTGATTAGAAGCTCGCCGGACCAGCTACTTGCGCCTATCGCATTGGGCGCGCGTCGGGATTCCGCAAGCGAATCCTAGGAACAGGCTCCTGCGCGCTGGCCGGTCGTGGCCGCTACACCGGCCATAGTGCTCGGACTGCGGTTGACCGCGTTCGGAACGCTGCGACTTACGGATACGCACGCAAACGGGGCTTATGTAGAGCGGCGCCCGATAATGTGCCCTATGTCGACCGACGCCCGGCAGGAGGCTTATTTCCATCCCGGTAAGGGGCAACGTGCTGAGCCCAGGCATCCGGCAGCCCTTTGAACTCCCGGTCTGAAGGGACCGAGAAGGGACCGAAACAGGCCTAGATCAGGCCTTTGGCTGACCCCGGCTGACCGCACTTGACCTCCATCCTAGGACCCGTCCTCAACTGCCCTGGATCCGCCTCCAGAGCCGGATCCCGCTCTGCAGAGGGACGACGCCCGAATGCGCCCGACTGGATTCGAACCAGTGACCTTCGGTTTCGTAGACCGACGCTCTATCCGGCTGAGCTACGGGCGCGTGCCGGCGGAGAGGGCGCGGGTGGGCGGCCGCTCCGCGGGAGGCGGAGATTCTAGCCGTCTAGGGGGTGCGGATGACCATTGCCGCCCAGCGGCCGGTGTTGTGGGCGACCTCGACCTCGATGTCGAAGGTGGTCGAGACGGCGCCGCTGGTGAGGACTTCGCCGATCGGGCCGGCGCTGACGATGGTGCCGTCGCGGAGGAGGAGGGCGTGGGTGGTGGTCGCCGGGATCTCCTCCAGGTGGTGGGTGACGATCACGGTGGGCAGGTCGGCGTTGGCTTCGGCCATGGTGTCCAGCGAGGCGATCAGGCGCTCTCTCGAGGGGAGGTCGAGGCCGCTGGTCGGCTCGTCGAGGAGGAGCAGGTCGGGCTCGTCCATCAGGGAGCGGGCGAGGAGGAGGCGCTGGCGCTCGCCTTGGGAGCAGTCTTCGAAGCGCCGATCGCGGAGGGGCTCGACGCCGATTTCGCCCATCAGGCGATCGGCGCGCGACCGGTCCTCGGCGGTGATCCGGTCGTGGAGGAGGGCGATGCTGCCGGTCGCCCCGGTCAGCACCACCTCGAAGCCGGTGTAGCGGCCCTGGATCCGGCGCGCCAGCCCGGGCTCGACCGTCCCGATCGACTCGCGCAACGTTCGCATGTCGACTTTGCCGAGCGTCTCCCCCAGCACCTCGACCGCCCCTTCGGAGGGATGGGAGAAGGCCGCCGCCAGGTTGAGCAGGGTCGTCTTGCCCGCCCCGTTCGGTCCCAGGACCACCCAGTGGTCGCCCGGCTCGACCGTCCAGTCGATCCCCTCGAGGAGGACCGCCCGGCGCTGCTCGGCGACAACCCACCGCCACACGTTCACCTCCGACATCCGGATCGCGGCCACGCCCACTCCTGCCGCGCTCAGTCGTCTGCGTCTTTGAGTCGGACGTTCCAGTCGACCGTGGCGGTGGCGACCGTCGTGCCCTCGGCGTCGATCATCTCGACCTCGACCGCGAAGTCGACGCGGCCGTCCGCATCGAGGGTGGCGAGCGCGTCGGCGGGCGGGGCGCTCAGTTTCGCCTTCGCCTCGATCGGCCCGCGGGCGACCTTGAGGTAGGAGATCTCGGCGCTCCGCGCCAGCGGCGTCACGTCGCCCATCCGCAGCGCGAAAGCGCCGACGAAGGCCGCCCCGCTTGCCGTCTCGGCGGCCGCGAAGAGTGCCCCGGCGTGCTGGGCGCCGACGTGGTTCTTGAGCTCCGGCCGGTCGGGCAGCAGCGTCGTCGCCGCGCCCTCCTCCATCGCCGTGACCTCGATCCCCATGTGGCCGATATAGGGCACGGCCGCGGGCATGCTCTTGGCGATCAGGTCAAAGTCGACGTCCATCGCGACACCTTACCCAGGCCGCCGCGGACCAGCACTAAGGGATTCGGACCCGGTGCCGAGATAACCCGCATGACCACTCCCCGCCTCGTCCACTCTCGCCCGATGCTCCGCGGCGCCGCCATCCTCGCCGTGCTGCTCATCCTGCTCGCCATCGCCGGCGCCGCCTCCGCCAAGGCCGCGCCCCGGTTCCACCGCGGCCACCTGCCCGCGATCGGCGAGATCGAGCTCGTCAAGACCAAGGGCGGGCGCGCCGAAGTGACCGTCCCCGTCACCTACACGCAGGCGCTCACGCCGGGGCACCCGGCGGGGCTCGAATCCTCCGAAGTCACCCTGGCGATCGCCCACAAGATCAAGGCCAGCCAGGCGACCGGGGTCACGTTCAGGCGGATCCACCGTCACGCGATCCTCGGGACCGGGACCGTCCTCGACCGCTTCCGGCTCGACCGCAAGACCTCGCACTGGCTGCTCGGCCGCCCACGCAAGGAACGCGGCCGGCTGGTGCGCGTCGACGTGCGCCACCGGATCAAGGAGCACCGCGGCGCGCCGCCGCTGCACGAGAAGGACGCCTCGGTGACGATGGCCTCCAGCCACCAGGCGATGCCGCAGGGCGAATCGGCCTTCCTGCTGGTGAGGAACGACACCGACGAAGCGATCAAGACGGCGGCCGAACCGGACCTCTGCATGTACAGCGAAGGCGAGTTCCGCTCGAACGTCCAGATGCTGACCACGCAGCCGGGGAAGCCGCTGCAGCCGAACGGGACGCTCGAAGCGGCGGTCGAGGGCGACGGCAGCATCCTCGACCGGGCGGTCTACGAAGCGGGCAAGGGCTCCGGCGCCGGCGGCTGGTTCGATTGGACGGGCGCCGCGGTCTCCATCGTCCTCGAGGCGGCCGAGTTCGAGCTGGCGCCGTTCATCGACGCGATCGACATCGCCGACCACTGCGAGTCGCAGGCGAGCATCTTCCAGATCTTCGCCGCCAACGAATCGGGCGAAGCGTCCAGCATGCAGTCCTGGGTGGTGACCTCGGAAACTTGCAGCCGCGGCTGCGTCGACACCAACCTGCCGACCGCCTGGGAAGCGCTCGGGGTGCAGCACCTCGGCCCCAGCGAACTCGGCCCCGGCGAGTGGGCGGAAAACAGCACCGACGTGCTGCAGGGGCTGGTCGGCGGGTGGCGCGAACCGTCCGCCGGGGCGAAGGTGGTCCAGGACCAGGGCCTGCATTGGACCCGAGCGCAGCTGCCCGACGAGCACGAAACCTGGGTCGAACCCGACGGCGAAGGGTTCAACGAAGAAGAAGAAACGCGCCGGGCCTGGGAACTGTCGATCCACGAAGGGTCGAGCCCGGCCGGCTTCTCCGGCTGAGATGCGGCGCGGCGCGGCGCTCGCGGCGGTCACCGTCGCATTGACGCTGGCGGCGGGGACGGTCGAGGCGGCGGCGAATGTCGCGGCCCGGGCCGATGCCGGGGCGGCGGTGGGAGTCGCGGCGCCGGGCCGTATCCGCGCCAAGGCGGCCGACGGTGCCGCCCGGGGCGGGACG
>DATEDJ010000020.1:0-13767 GCA_035281725.1 Solirubrobacterales bacterium | reverse complement strand
GCCGGCGAAGCGGGCGGAGGCGGCGTCCTTGCCGCCGACGTCGACGTGGATACCCGTGATCTCCAGCGTTCCCGAGCTGTCGATCGGCAGGATGCCGCGTTCGCCGGCCTCCATCTGCGCGACCACGGTCCCGCCGAGCGCGAGGGGCTCCCCGACCACGTCCTGGCCGCCTGCGACGCGACCGCGACGATCCCCCTCCGGGGTGCCGCCGAGTCGCTCAACGTGGCGGCCGCCGCGGCGATCGCCTGCGAGCGGCTCGCCGCCCAAAGCGGCGCGCGGATATCGTCGCGTTCCATGTCGAAGGAGCGGCCCAGTGCTTGAGCAGATCGAGAAGCTCCGGGTCGCCGGCACGGAGGCGATCGCCGCTGCCTCCTCGAGCGCCGAGCTGGAGGAGCTGCGGGTCAAATTCCTCGGCCGCAAAGCCGAGCTGACCCAGATCCTGCGCGGGATCGCGCAGCTGCCACCAGAGGAACGCGGGCCCGTCGGCGGCGCCGCCAACAAGGCGCGCAAGGAGCTCGAGGCGCTGATCGAGCAGAGCGCCGAGCGCCTCAATGCGGCCGAGCTCGACACCCGCCTCGTCGCCGACCAGGTGGACGTCACCCTCCCCGGCGCCCCGCCGCGGCCACTCGGCCACCAGCACCTGATCGCCCGCACCACGCGGCTGATCGAGGACATCATGGTCGGGCTCGGCTACGAAGTCGCCGAAGGCCCGGAGATCGAGTACGACTACTACAACTTCACCGCCCTGAACCACCCTGCCGACCACCCGGCGCGGATGCTCCAGGACACCTTCTACATCCAGTCGCACCCCGACGTGCTGCTGCGCACCCACACCTCGCCGATGCAGATCCGGGCGATGGAGACGCAGGTCCCGCCGATCTTCATCGTCATCCCCGGCAAGGTCTACCGGCGCGACTCCGACGCCACCCACAGCCCGATGTTCCACCAGATGGAGGGGCTGGCCGTGGCCGAGGGTCTGACCCTCGCGGATCTGCAGGGGACGCTGCTGGCGATGTCGCGGGCGCTCTTCGGCGACACCCGCGAGGTGCGGCTGCGGCCCCACTACTTCCCCTTCACCGAGCCGAGCGTCGAGGTCGACGTCTCCTGCTTCCAGTGTGAGGGCACCGGCATCCTGCCGAACGGCGAGCGCTGCAACCTCTGCAAGGGGCAGGGCTGGATCGAGATCCTCGGCGCCGGGATGGTCGACCCGAACGTGCTCGGCTTCGTTCAGGAGAACGGATACGACCCGGAGCGGGTGCAGGGCTTCGCCTTCGGCCTCGGCATCGAGCGGGTGGCGATGCTGCGCCACTCGATCCCGGACCTGCGCCGCTTCTTCGACAATGACGTGCGGATGCTGGAGCAGTTCTCATGAGGGTCCCGTACAGCTGGCTGCGCGAGTACTGCGACCCCGGCGTCCCCGCCGAGGAGCTGGCCGAGCGGCTGGTGATGACCGGCACCGAGGTCGAGCGGATCGACGTCGTCGGCCCGCCCAGTCCCGACAACTTCGTCGTCGGCAAGGTGACCGAGGCGGTCCAGCACCCGGACGCCGACCGGCTGCGGGTCTGCACGGTCGAGGTCGGCGACGACGGGCCGCGGACGATCGTCTGCGGCGCCCCCAACGTCGCCGCCGGGCAGACCGTCGCGGTGGCGCTCCCCGGCGCCCGGATGCCGGGCGGCGAGAAGCTCCGCAAGGCGAAGCTGCGCGGGGTCGCCTCGGAAGGGATGATCCTCGCCGCCGACGAGCTCGAGATCGGTGAGGACCACGACGGCACCCTGGTGCTCGACGACGCGCTCGCCGCGGGCACGCCGCTGGCTGCGGTGATCCCGCTGGCCGAGCCGGTGCTGGAGATTGAGGTGACGCCGAACCGCAGCGACTGCTTCGGCGTCTTCGGGGTCGCCCGCGAGGTCCACGCGGTCACCGGCGCCCCGCTTTCGGCCGAGCCCTGGGCCGAGGACGCGCCCGCGACCGGCGAGGGCAACGTCGAGGACTTCGCCAAGGTCACGGTCGAGGTTCCCGACCTCTGCCCGCGCTTCACCGCCCGCGTCTTCAAAGACGTGAAGATCGGCCCTTCGCCGCTGTGGCTGCAGGAGCGCCTCGCGGCGGCCGGGATGCGGCCGATCTCCAACGTCGTCGACATCACCAACTATGTGATGCTGCTGACCGCGCAGCCGCTCCATGCTTACGACCTGGGGGAGCTGCCGGGTGGGGAGCTAATTGTCCGCACCGCCCGCCCGGGGGAGAAGATGACGACGCTCGACGGGGTCGAGCGGGAGCTCGACGAGGAGACCGTGCTGGTCTGCGATCGCGACGGGCCGAGCGGGATCGCCGCACTGATGGGCGGCCAGGTCTCCGAGGTCTCCGATCAGACCACCGAGGTCCTGCTCGAGGTGGCGAACTGGAACGGCGCGAACGTGCTGCGGACCTCGCGCCGGCTGGCGCTGCGCTCGGAGGCGTCGGCGCGGTTCGAGAAGCAGCTGCACCCGGCGCTGACGATGCGGGCCCAAGCGATCGCCTCGCGGCTCCTGGTCGAGCTCGCCGGCGCGACGATGGTCCCGGGGACGATCGACGTCGCCGCGCCGGAGCCCGAGCCGCACACGCTGCGGCTGCGTGGCGCCCGGGTGACCGGGATCCTCGGCATGGAGATCCCGCAGGCCGACCAGGCCGCCTCCTTGAAGGGGCTCGGCTTCGGGGTCGAGGTCGACGGCGAGGACCTCGAGGTCGGCGTGCCGCCCGACCGCTACTACGACGTGACCCGGGAGATCGACCTGATCGAGGAGGTCGGTCGGCTCCACGACTTCGACCTGCACCTGCCGACGACGCTGCCCGCGGTCGGCGAGGGCAAGGTCGGCCGGCTGAACCGCACCCAGCGGCTGCGGCGCCGGGCCGAGGACGAGCTGCGCGACCTCGGCTTCGACCAGGTCGTCGGCTGGAGCTTCACCGACCCCGGCGAGGCCGGGCGGCTCCGCATCGAGGAGCCGGACCCGCGCGCCGACCCGATCCTGGTCGCCAACCCGCTCTCCGATGAGGGCGCAGCGATGCGGACGACCCTGCTCGGCTCGCTGCTCGACGTCGCCGCCCGCAACCTGGCGCGGGGGCGGGAGGCGGTGGCGCTGTTCGAGGCGGGGAGCGTCTACCTGAATGCGGATCCTCCGCTACCAAAGCGCCCCGAATCTGGGCCGGACCTGATCTACCTATCGGTGCAGCCGCGGCCGGCGGGCCCGCTGGCCGGGGAATTCCGCGGCAAGCGGTCCGCCCCGTTCACGGAGCCGCACCGCTACGGCGCGCTCGCGGTCGGCCCGCTGGTGCCGAAGTCCTGGCGCGGCGGCGGCGAGCCGGGCGACTTCTTCGCGTTGAAGGGTGTGCTCGAGGCGCTGGCCGCCGGGCTCGGCTGTCCGCCGCTCGCGTTCGAGCCCGCGGTTGAGCCGTTCCTGCACCCGGGCCGCAGCGCCGCGGTCTCGATCGGCGGCGTGCCGCTCGGCTGGCACGGCGAGGTCCACCCGCTGGTCTGCCGGACCTGGGACATCGACGCCGCGGTCGGCTTCGAAATCGACGCCGCCCCGCTGCTCGCGGCGGCGACCCTCGGCGAGGAGGACTTCGAGGACCTGACCACCTTCCCGGCCGCGCTCCGCGACGTCGCCGTGGTCGTCCCCGCCGAGGTGTCGGCGGCGCAGATCCGCGCCGCGGTGCTGGCGGGCGGTGGCGAGCTGCTCCACGAGGCCGACGTCTTCGATCTCTACGAAGGGGAGCAGCTCGGCGAGGGCAAGAAGAGCCTGGCGCTGTCGCTCGAATTCCGCGCCGCCGACCGGACGCTCACCGACGAGGAGGTCGAGGCTGCGCGGCAGTCGATCCGGGTTGAGCTGGAGAAGATCGGCGGGTCGCTCCGTGAATAGGGACGCGGCGCAACCGCTCGACGGCACGCCCGCGGCGCGGGTGCTGGTCGCCGGGGCGAACGGCTTCACCGGCGCGCTGGCGGCGAAGATCGTCTGGGACCACCCGCGGCTGGAGCTGGTCGCGGCGACCTCGCGCTCCGACGCCGGCAAGCGGATCGACGAGCTCTACCCGCGCTACCGGGTGCCGGTGACACTGACCGAGCTCGACCTCGACGACCTCGGCGCGCTGGGGATCGACGCCGCGATCGTCGCCTACCCGCACGGCGCGGCCGCGCCGACCGACGCCGCGCTGCGGGCGGCCGGGGTGAAGGTGGTCGACCTCTCCGCCGACTTCCGCCTGCGCGACATGGAGACCTATGAGCGCTGGTACGGCGAGCACGGCGCGCCGGAGTTGTTCGGCACCGGCGTCTACGGGCTGACCGAGATGTACCGGGAGGAGCTGCGCGGCGCCGACCTCGTCGCCACGCCCGGCTGCTACCCGACCGCGACCGTGCTTGGGCTGGCGCCGCTGGCCGAAAAGGGCCTGCTCGGCGAGGTCTTCGTCTCGGCGATGCAGGGGACCTCGGGGTACGGGCGCTCGAGCGACGACCTCGTCCACTACTCGGGGATGACCGAGAACGCCTTCCCCTACAAGACCGAGGGACACCGCCACCGGCCGGAGATCGAGCAGGAGCTGGCGGCGCTGGGCAGCCCGGCGCCGGTCACCTTCGTCCCGCACCTGGTGCCGCTCGACCAGGGCGAGCTGGCGACCTGCTTCGCGACGCTGTCGGAGCCGACCTCGCGCGACGCTGTCACCGCCCTCTACGAGGAGCGCTACGCCGACGAGCCGTTCGTGCGGGTGCTCGACGGACCGCCCAACCTGCGGGCGCTGCGCGACACCAACGAGTGCCACGTCTACGTCACGGTCGAGGAGCGGGGGAGGGTGATGGCCTTCGCGGCGATCGACAACATCTGGAAGGGCGCGTCCGGCCAGGGCGTTCAGAACTTGAACCTGATGTTGGGACTCGACGAGACGGAAGGGCTGTTGTGAGCCCGGGAGCGGACGCGAAGCCGAGCATTCCGGGCACTGCGCCGAAAGCGGACGCGAAGCCGAGCATTCCGGCTGACCACTTCTTCCGGTCGCGGTGGGTCGACGCGCCGGCCGGGATCGAGGAGCTCGACCCCGCCCAGCTCGCCCCCGGCTTCCGGGCCGGCGGCGCCCACGTCGGCTTGAAGGGTGGCGGCAAGACCGACGTCGGCCTGCTCGTCTGCGACCTCAAGGAGATCGACTCCGCGCTCGTCCTCACCCGCAACGCCTCCGCCGCCGCGCCGATCCGGGTCTGCCGCGACGTCGTCGACCAGGGCCACGTGCGCGCCGCCGTCATCAACTCCGGCAACGCCAACGCCGAGACCGGCGAGAAGGGATTCGCCGACGCGCTCGCGATGGCCGAACGGGCGGCCGAGGCGCTCGGCCTCGAGACGCCCGAGGTCGCGGTCGCCGAGACCGGGGTGATCGGCGTGCCGATGCCGATGAGCGCGGTGCTGCCCGGGATCGAGGTGGCGGCCAAGGACCTCTCGGCGACGGGCGGCGCGGTCTTCTCGGAGGCGATCATGACCACCGACCGCTGGCCGAAGCGCTGCACTTTGAAGGTCGATGGCGTCACCCTCTCCGCCCAGGCGAAGGGTGGCGGGATGATCCAACCGAACATGGCGACGATGCTCTGCTTCGTCCAGACCGACGCCGTCGTCACCGATCCGGTCGCGGCGCTGGGGCGCGCGGTCGACGCCTCCTTCAACCGGATCACCGTCGACGGCCAGATGAGCACCAACGACACCGTCCTTCTGCAGGCCACCGGGGTCTCCGGCAAGCCGCTTCCCGAGGGGCTCCTCGAGGCGGTCCTGCTGCAGCTGGCGATCGAGATCGTCCGCGACGGCGAGGGCGCCGCCCGCGCCGGCCGGATCGAGGTCAGCGGTGCCGCCGACCAGGGCGAGGCCGAGCGGGTCGCCCGGGCGATCGCCAACTCGCCGCTGGTCAAGACCGCGCTGTACGGCCGCGACCCCAACTGGGGCCGGATCGCCCAGGCCGCGGGCGCGGCGCTGGCGGGCACCAACCTCGACGAGATCGGCTCCGACTGCATCGACGCCGCCGAGCTCGGCGCCGACATCCCCGAGGCAAACATCGGTCTGCGACTTGGTCGCGGATCGGGGTGCGCCCATGTCTACTTCTCCGATCTCGGGCACGAGTACGTGTCCCTGAACGCGGAGTACACGACGTGACCGAGCGCGCCCCGCAGTCCCGAGCGGCGGCCACGAGCGTGCAGACGCTGCTCGAGGCCCTGCCCTACATCCGCGAGTTCCACGGCCGCACGGTGGTGATCAAGTACGGCGGCGCGGCGATGCTCGACGCCGGGCTGCGCGACGCATTCGCCGCCGACGTGGTGCTGCTCAAGTACGTCGGCCTGAACCCGATCGTCGTCCACGGCGGCGGCCCGGAGATCACCAGATATATGGACAAACTGGGGCTCGAGGTGCAGTTCCACGAGGGGCTGCGGGTGTCCGACGGCGACACGGTCGAGATCGCCAAGATGGTCCTGGTCGGCAAATTGAACTCGGAAATCGTCCAGCGGCTGAACCGGCACGGGCAGCCCGCGGTCGGCCTGGCCGGGGAGGACGGGACGCTCTTCGAGGTGACCCCGGCGCCGAACGCCGACCGGGTCGGCTTCGTCGGCCAGATCCAGCGGGTCGACGTCGATGTCCTCAACCACATCGCCGCCGACTACATCCCGGTGATCGCCTCCTCGGCGAGCGACCGCAGCGGCCAGCCCTACAACGTCAACGCCGACGAGGCGGCGGGCAAGGTGGCGGCGGCGCTGGGGGCGACGAAGGCGATCTTCCTCACCGATGTCGAGGGCTGGCTGGCCGATGCCGACGACGAGGGCTCGCTGATCTCCCGGGCCAAGGTCGAGGAGGTCGAGGCGGCGCTGCCGGGCCTTTCCGGCGGCATGCGGCCGAAGCTCCAGGCCTGCGTCGACGCGGTCAACGGCGGTGCCCAGTCGGCCCACATCATCGACGGGCGGATCCCCCACAGCCTGCTGCTGGAGCTCTTCACCGACGCCGGGATCGGCACGATGGTGGTCCCGTGAGCACGACCGACCCATCCACGATGGGCCTGGCCGAGACCCGCGAGCTGGAGGAGCGCTACCTGATGCGCACCTACAAGCGCGGCGCCGTCGATTTCATTCGCGGCGAGGGCGTCTACCTGTTTGACGCAGACGGTCGTCAGTACCTTGATTTCCTCGCCGGGATCTCGGTCTGCTCGCTCGGCCACTGCCACCCGGCGGTGGTCGCCGCGGTGACCGAGCAGGCGGAGCGGCTGATGCACGTCTCCAACCTCTTCTACACCGAGCCGATGACCCGGCTGGCCCAGCGTCTCTCCGAGTCGAGCCTCGGCGGGCGCGTCTTTTTCTGCAACTCGGGGACCGAGGCCAACGAAGCGGCGATCAAGGTCGCCCGCAAGCATGCCCACGGGCGCGGGATCACGGCGCCGGAGATCGTCAGCTTCGAAGGCGAGTTCCACGGGCGGACCTACGGGGCGCTCTCGGCGACGCCGAAGCTGGCCCGCAACGAGGCGCTCGGGCCCTACCTGCCGGGCTTCGTCTCGGTGCCCGACAACGATGTCGAGGCATTGCGCGCGGCGGTCGGGCCGAACACGGCGGCGGTGCTGATCGAGCCGATCCAGGGCGAGTCCGGGGTCTGGCCGACCTCCGACGAGGCCCTGCTGGCCGCCCGCGAGGCCTGCGACGAGGTCGGTGCGCTGCTGGTCTTCGACGAGATCCAGACCGGGATCGGGCGGACCGGCTCGCTCTGGGCCTACGAGCAGACCCCGGTACGCCCGGACGTGATCACCAGCGCCAAGGCGCTCGGCGGCGGGATGCCGATCGGCGCCTGCATCACCGGTCCGGCGGCAGCCGAGGCGCTGCAGCCCGGCGACCACGGCTCGACCTTCGCCGCCGGGCCGATCGCGACCAGCGCCGCGCTGGCGGTCCTCGACGCCGTCGACGACCCGGCGCTGCTGCGCTCGGTGCGCGAGCTCGGCTCGCGGCTGCGCAGCGGGCTGGAGGAGCTGCCCGGGGTGGTCGGGACGCGCGGCCGCGGCCTGATGGTCGGCGTCGCGGTGCAGGAGGGGATCGACACGGCGGCGCTCGGCGCCGACCTGCTGGAGCGCGGCTTGGTCGTCAACATCCCCGCCCCGGGGACGATCCGACTGCTGCCGCCGCTGGTGGTCGATGCCGGTCAGATCGACAAGGCGGTTGGACTGATCGGCGAATCGCTTCTAGGCTCTGGTGCTGATGGGCAGTGACGGCCCCGCCCGCCGGCGGGAAATCGAAGACACCACCGCGGCGCGCCTCGCCGAGATCGTCGCTGCCGCCGAGCGGGCGGCAAAGCAGGTGATCGACGAGGCCGAAGACGAAGCCCGCACGCGGATCGCCGACGCGCACGAGGAGGCGGACCGGATCGTCGCCGCGCGCCTCGCCGGGCTCGGCGACCTGACCGACGAGATCAACGCCCAGGCCGAGGCGCTGTTGCGCCAGGCCGAGGCGCTCCAGCAGGCGCTGGCGCGGGCGAAGGCCGAGATGGGGGGGTCCGAGCCGCACGGAGGCACGGCGCCGGTGAGCCACCGCGACCCCGAACCCGCCGCCCGCAAGCCGCTCGGTCCGTCCCTGACCGTGGTCGGCGGAGTCCCGGAGGAGCCGTCTCGGCGAGCCCCGGAGGAGCCGCAGGGCCCGCCCCAGGAAGACCGCTTCGCCCGCGAGCTCGCCTCACAGGAAGAGCGCCGGCGGCCCGACCCGGCGCCCGCCGAGGAAGGCCCCGCGCCCGCTCCGTCCCAGGACTTGCCCGATGAGATCTCGCTCAGCAACGGCAGCCCCGCCGGGGCGCGGTTGCTGGCGACGCAGATGGCGGTTTCCGGCTCCAGCCGTGCCGAGATCGAGGCGCGGCTCCGAAATGGCTTTGCGATCGCCGACACGCGGGCGATCCTCGACGCGATTCTCGGCCCAGAGAACTAGTGTCGAGTCCGGCAGCGTCTAAAGGGACTCTGGTCCCGACGGCGTACAAGTAATAGGTATGAACGAGGATCCCACCAGACTGATGAACTATGGCGACGAGCCGCCGCGCCGTCGCCGCCCGCCGCAGCAGAAACCGAAAGGCAACCTGCGCCTGGTCGTCGCGATCATGGGCGCGGTGATCTTCGGCCTGCTGATCGCGCTGCTCGTCTCCTGTGGCGGCGGTGAAACGAAGACCGTCACGGAAACGACGGAAATCACGCGCGAAATTCCGTCGAAAAGCTCGTCGGAAGAAAAAGAAAACGGCGAAGAAGAAGGCGAAGATGCCGAAGAAAGCGCCGAAGAACAGGAACTCAGGGAAATCGAAGAAGCTGAAGCGGCCGAAGCCGAAACCGGCGGCATCGAAGAAGCCGAACTTACTCAGGAAGAACAGGAACTCAGGGAAATCGAAGAAGCTGAAGCGGCCGAAGGACCAACCCTTGAAGAACCCGAAGGTGGAGGGTTAGGACCTGAATGACGGGCGCTGATCCGACGCAGCAGCGTCCGACCGCAAGCTATGAGGCCGATCCGTCCCAGGTGGACCGGGTCCTGCTGCTCTACTCCGGCGGCCTCGACACCAGCGTGATGCTGAAGTGGATCCAGGACTCCTACGAGGCCGAAGTTGTCACGCTCACCGTCAACCTCGGTCAGCCGGGCGAGGACTACTCGGTGATCGAAGAGAAGGCCAAGCGGCTGGGGGCGGTGGAGTGCCACGTGGTCGACGCGCGCGAGCAGTTCGCGCGGGAGTTCGTCGCCCCGGCGATCAAGGCCAACGCCGTTTACGGCAACGGCTACCCGCTGTTCACCGCGCTCGGCCGGCCGCTGATCGCCCAGCTGGCGGTCGAGTACGCGCGCAAGTCGAACTGCGACACGATCGCCCACGGCTGCACCGGCAAAGGCAACGACCAGGTGCGGATCGAGGCAACGGTGGCGACGCTGGCGCCGGAGCTGAAGACGATCGCCCCGGTGCGCTCCTGGGCGATGGGCCGCGACGAGGAGATCGCCTACGCGCGGGAAAACGGGATCCCGGTCAAGGGCGGCACCGAGGTGGCCCCGTACTCGATCGACGACAACCTCTGGGGGCGCTCCTCGGAGGGGCGCTGGATCGAGGAGCTCGAGCACGCGCCCGAGGACGACGTCTTCCAGCTGGTCGGGCGGCCCGAGGACGCCCCGGACGAGGCGCAGATCGTGACGATCGGCTTCGAGGAGGGGCTGCCGGTGTCGATCGACGGCGAGCGGCTCGGCCTGGTCGACCTGGTCGAACGGGCGGCCGAGCTGGGGATCAAGCACGGCTGCGGGATCGTCGACCACATCGAGGACCGGATCGTCGGGCTGAAGGTGCGCGACATCTACGAGGTGCCCGCCGCGGCGCTGATCCTGCCCGCCCACGATGAGCTCGAGCGGCTGGTGGGGACGATCCACCAGAACCAGTTCAAGCCGCAGATGGACCAGCGCTGGGGCTACCTGGTGTACGCGGGGCTGTGGTGGGAGCCGCTGCGCGAAGACCTCGACGCCTATATGGACGCGGTGAATGCGCGGGTGACGGGGGAGATCGGTCTGCGTCTCTACAAAGGCAGCGTGCGAGTCGTGACCCGCTCCTCGCCGAATGCCGTCTACGACGCCTCGCTGGCGAGCTTCTCCGCCTCCGGCGAAGAGCTCTTCTCGCAGACCGCCTCGCCGGGCTTCATCGAGCTCTGGTCGTTGCAGTCGCGCCTCGCCCACCAGCTACGCGAGCGCGACAAATGAAACATCTCTTGCGCTTTATCGTTAACTAGCAGGGGAAAAGTAGGCGCGGCGCTAGCCTCGATGGCTCTTGGCGTCGGCTCGGGTCAGATCGGATGTCCTCGCCCTGGCCTGCGCCGGGGCGCTCTTGGGCGCGCTTGTCGCGCTGGTCTTGGTGCTCGCCGCGGGCGCGCGGGCGGCCGATCGCGGGGCGCTGGAAGCCAAGCTCAACGCCGGGCGCGAAGAAGCGAGCGCGCTGGCCGCTGAGCTGCAGGCGAGCCAGGCCGAACTGGCGAGCGCCGAAGCGGAAGCGGCGCAGGCCGAAAAGCACGAGGAACGGCTCTCCGCGCTGCTCGCCGAAGGCGAAGAACGGGAGGCGCAGCTGAGCGAGGAAGTGGCGGCGACGCGGCACCGGCTGGCGATCGAGAAGGCGCGGCTGCGGCGCTCCCGCGGGGCGCTGGCGCAGCGACTGGTCGACATCTACGAGACCGGCGTGCCGGACACGACCAGCATCATCCTCGGCTCCGGCGACTTCGAAGAACTCGTCACCCGCGACACCTACCTGCGGGCGATCAACGAATCCGACACGGCGCTGGCGCGGCGGGTCGGCGAAACGCGCGATGCGGTCCATCACCAGGTGGTGCTGGTGGCGGCGGCGCGGCGCCAAGCGGTCGCCTACGACGAACGGGTGGCGGCGGCGCGCGACCAGATCGCTGCGGTGCGCGAAGCGGCGGCGGCCTCGGCGGCCCGCCTGGCGGAAGTCAGCGGCGCCCGCGAAGCCTCGCTGGCGCAGCTGAAAGGCGACATCGCCAAGTGGGTCGACGACGTGAAGAAGATCCGCGCCGAGGAAGCGCGCGAGCGCCGCGAAGCGGAAGCAAGCGAAGCGGAAGCGAACGCCGGGGCCGAAGAAGAAGTCGGTCGCTGGCTCGGCGGGCCGTACTCGATCCCGACCTACATCGTGATGTGCGAGTCGGGCGGCAACTACAGCGCCGTCAACCCGTCGAGCGGGGCGGGCGGCGCGTACCAGATCCTCCCTTCGACCTGGGAACTCTACGGCGGCCAGGGTGAACCGCAGAACGCCCCAAAGGCCGAACAGGACCGCATCGCCGCGGAAATCTGGGCCGACTCCGGCTCCAGTGCCTGGGTCTGCGGCAGCCTCTAAGCGCTACGGAAATTTCCCAGTCCGGTGCGGCAAAAGTAACTTTTTGCGCACCACCATTGCGCTTTCCCGCCCTACGGTCTATCCATGGTGATCATGACCGAGCCCGGCACCGAACAACGCCTCGACGAGCTCTCGAAGCGGTTCGATTTCGGCTTCTCCCAGACCAATGAGCGCCTCGGGCGAGTCGAGGACGATGTCCGCGAACTGTGGGCGGACATGAACAAAGGCTTTGACAAGGTCGACGCTCAGTTTGGCAAGGGCGACGACGAATTCAAATCCGTGCGGGCGGAGATGAAAGCGGGCTTCGACGGCATGCAGAAGCAATTCACCAGCATGCAGAAGCAGATGACCCTTTTCTTCGCCGGGACGCTCGGCACGGTCGTCGCGGGCGTCATGGTGACGGTCATCACCGTCCTGTTGCACTCCTGAGCGAAAGGAGCCGGAATTACCGGCGAAGACGGGAGAGGCTGTCCGCTCGACTTGGCAGTATCGATCGGAGCCCGTGAGCACTCCCGCCGCCGTCCATCTCCACGCCCACAGCGAGTACTCGCTGCTCGACGGCGCCTGCAAGATCGACGCGATGGCGGCACGGGCGGCGGAGCTGGGGCAGCCCGCGCTCGGGCTCACCGACCACGGCGTGATGAACGGCGCGGTCGACCTCTATAAGGCCTGCAACAAGCACGGGATCAAACCGATCGTCGGGCTCGAGGCCTACCTGGTCGACGATCGCCACGCGATCAAGGAGCAGACCCGCTACGAGCGCAACCACATCACCCTGCTGGCCGAAAACGACACCGGCTTCTCGAACCTGGTCAAACTGACCTCGGCCGGCTTCCTCGAGGGCTTCTCCCGCGGCAAGGCGAACGTCGACATGGAGCTGCTGGAGCGCCACTCCGACGGCGTCATCGTGCTCAGCGGCTGCCTCGCCTCGCGGCTCTGCCGGCGCCTGGTCGAAGAGCGTGAAGACGACGCCCGCTCCCACCTTGACGATCTGATCCAGGCCTTCGGCCCCGAGCAGGTCTATATGGAGGTGCAGAAGAACGGGATCCCCGAGCAGGACAAGGCCAACGAGGGGATCGTCCGCTATGCGAAGGAGCTGGGCCGGCCGCTGGTCGCCACCGCCGACGTCCACTACCTCACCCGCGACGATTTCGACAACCACGCGGCGCTGCTCTGCGTGCAGACGAAGTCGACGCTCGAAGCTCCGAAGATGAGCTTCGACACGAACGAGTTCTACATAAAAAGCTCCGAAGAAATGCACGAGGCGTTCGCCGAGTGGCCGGAAGCGGTGCCGATGTCGCTCGAGATCGCCGAACGCTGCTCGCTCAACATCGAGCTCGGCAAGCTGCTGCTGCCGCGCTACCCGACCGAGACCGGCGAGGAGCCGGAGGCGATGCTGCGGCGGATCGCGGGCGAGGGCCTGCGGGCCCGTTACAGCGACCCGCCGCCCGCCGAGGCGGTCGAGCGGCTCGACTTCGAGCTCGGGGTGATCGAGGAGATGGGGTTCTCCTCCTACTTCCTGATCGTCTGGGACTTCGTCACCTGGGCGAAGCAGAACGGCATCGCGGTCGGCCCGGGCCGTGGCTCGGCGGCCGGCTCGATCGTCTCCTACGTGCTCCGCATCACCGACCTCGACCCGCTCGCCGAAGGTCTGATCTTCGAGCGCTTCCTCAATCCCGGGCGTAAATCGATGCCGGATATCGACATCGACTTCTCGGTCCGCGGCCGCGAGCGGATGATCCGCTACGTCGCCGACAAATACGGCCGCGAGTCGGTCGCCCAGATCATCACCTTCGGCAAGATGGCGCCGCGCGCCGCCACCCGCGACGCCGCCCGCGTGCTCGGTTACGACTACGGCACCGGCGACCGCCTGGCGAAGCTCATCCCGGAGCCGATCATGGGCCGCAGCCC
>DATEDJ010000019.1:0-6187 GCA_035281725.1 Solirubrobacterales bacterium | reverse complement strand
GGGCGGCCGAGTTGCCGCCGCCGACGACGCCGACGCGCTGCGCCCCGCAGAGCTGCGCCTCGGGCGGCCCGGCCGCGTAGAAGACGCTCAGCCCCTCGTACTCTTCGAGGTCCTCGACCGGGAGTTTTCGATATTCGGCGCCGGTTGAGAGCAGCACCGCCTTCGCCGCCACCTCGTGGTCGCCCTCCAGCTTCACCACGTGGTCGCCCTCGCCGCCCGGTTCGAGCGCGAGCGCCCGGTAGGGGGTCGCGGTGCGGGCGGTGAACTTGCGCGCCTGGGTGATCGCGCGGCTGATCAGTTCGGTGCCGCTGATCCCGGCCGGGAAACCGAGGTAGTTCTCGATCCGCCGCGAGGTCCCCGCCTGGCCACCGAGCACGTTGCTCTCCACCACCAGGGTGTTCAGCCCCTCGGAGGCGCCGTAGACGGCGGCGCCGAGCCCGGCCGGGCCGCCGCCGACGATCAGCAGGTCGACCTCTTCGCGCGGCGCCAGCTCCAGCCCGATCCCGAGCGCCCGCGAGAGCTCGCCGTTGCTCGGCCCACGCAGTTCGACACCGCCCGGCAGCCGCACCAGCGGGATCTCCTCGGCACCGAGCTCGGCGACCAGCGTCGCCGCCTCGGTGTCCTCGACCGGATCGCGCCAGGAGTAGGGGAGGCGCTGACGTTTGGCGTATTCGATCAGGTCGAGGGTCGCGCGATCTGAAGCCGGCCCGACGATCTCGATCCCGACCCCCTGCTGCTGGAGCAGTTCGCGCCGCTGCACGAACGCGGAGAGCAGCATCTCGGAGAGGACCGCGTCCTCGAAGAGCAGCCGGCGCAGCGTTTCGCGGTCGATCGCGACGTAGCGCAGCGGCTCGGTGACGACCGCGGTGAGGAAGACGGTCTGCCCGGAGAGCAGGTTCATCTCGCCGAGGAAGCCGGAGGCACCGTGGCGGACGATCTCGCGGCCGTTATCGTCGAGAATCGCCGCCTCGCCCTCGCGGATCGCGATGAACGGGTAGACCTCGTCGCCGACCTCGAAGAGGACGTCGCCGACCGCTGCTGTCCGCTCCTCGCCATGCTGCGCGAGCATGTCGAGCTGGGATTGAGAGAGGACGCGACTGACGGGACCGGACATGCCTCGTAGGCTACGGAACACGTCAACTGGGTCCCAAGAGAGAGGAAAGGGAATGGCGAATTACACGCACAAGAACCTCAGCGAGGTGAAGGACTCGGCTCCCGGGTTCGGGTTGGACGAGTTCCAGGAGGCTCGATTTGCTCGGAAAGACCTTGAAGCCGAGCGGACCGGGCTCAGCCACATCAAGGTCAAGCCCGGCAAACGGATGCCATTCGGCCACAAGCATGAGGAAGCCGAGGAGATCTACGTGGTGATCGCCGGCTCCGGCCGGATCAAACTCGACGATGAGATCGTCGACGTGGTCGAGCTCGACGCGATCCGCGTCTCCCCCGAGGTGGCGCGCTGCTTCGAAGGCGGCCCCGACGGGATCTCGGTCATCGCGGTCGGCGCCCACCACGACGGCGACGGCGAAGTCCTCCAGAACTGGTGGACCGACTGATGGCGGGGGTCGAGGTAGACGGCGTCGAGGGGATGAAGGCGATCGTCGGGCAGGAGATCGGGCCGAGCGACTCGCAGACGGTCACCCAGGAGCTGATCGACGCCTTTGCCGAGGTCTCCGGCGACCACCAATGGATCCACGTCGATCCGGAGCGGGCGAAGAACGAGAGCCCCTACGGCACGACGATCGCCCACGGCAACCTGACCCTGGCGCTCGCCGACAGCTTCCGCCAGCAGCTGTTCCGGTCGACCGGCTTCGCCATGGGCATCAACTACGGCTGGAACAAAGTCCGCTTTCCGGCACCGGTCCCGGTTGACAGCAAGATCAGCGCGACCACCGAGCTGGTCTCCTTCGACGAGCTCGAGGGCGGCTGGTGGCAGGCGGTGACCAACTTCACGATCACCGTCGAGGGGGCCCCGAAGCCGAGCTTCGTCGGCGAATCGGTGACCCGCCTGATGGCGCCTCCCGGCTGAGCCGGGGCGCCTGAGCCGGGGGAGGCGCAGGTGGAGGGAGCAGGGCAGGGGAGAGTCGCGGTGGTGACCGGCGTCAGCCGGACGGCGGGGATCGGCTTCGCGATCTCCCGGCGCCTGCTCGCCGACGGCTACCGGGTCCTCGTCCACTCCTACGAAGGGGACCCCGCCGTGCTCGACGAGCTCGGCGGGCCGTCCGGCCACCTGCGCCAGGTCGAGGCCGACCTCGGCGACCCGGGCGCCACGCGCCGCGTGATCTACGCGGCGCTCGAGGCCTTCGGCGCCGTCGACGCGCTGGTCGTCAACCACGCCCACAGCTCCGACCAGGGGCTGGCGACGGTGACGGTCGACGAGCTCGACCGGGCCTGGGCGGTCAACGCCCGCGCCGCGGTGCTCCTCACCCAGGCGTTCGCCGCGAGCCACCGGGACAGGCAGCGGGACGGCCGCGTCGTCCTGCTCACCTCCGGCCAGCACCTCGGCCCGATGCCCGGCGAGCTGCCCTACGTGCTCAGCAAGGGCGCGATCCACCAGGTCACCCGCACGCTCGCCGACGAACTCGCCGAGCGCGGGATCACCGTCAACGCCGTCAACCCGGGCCCGGTCGACACCGGCTGGCCCTCGGAGGAGTTACGGGAAAGGCTCACGCAGCGCTTCCCCGCCGGTAGATGGGGCCAACCTGGAGATATCGTCCCGGTACTCGCCTGGCTCCTATCCACCGACAGCGCCTGGGTCACTGGTCAGGTGGTCGACGCCGAGGGAGGTTTCCGCCGATGACCGAGCAGACCGCGAGCCTCGACCGCCTCGACCCGTCCCACGCGGGCCAGGCGGTCTACACGCGCAGCTTCCTCTCCGTCTACGACGCGCTCGTCTACGGCTTCAACAGCCCGGTGTTGTGGCGCTGCCCAAAGGCGCGGGTGGTCGCCCACTATGACGCCAACGTCTCCGCCCGCCACCTCGACATCGGCGTGGCGACCGGGGCACTCCTCGACGCCTGCCGCTTCCCGGTAGCCGCTCCGGAGCTGACCCTGATGGACCTCAACCCGAACTCGCTCGCCGCCGCCTCGGCGCGCCTCGCCCGCTACGCGCCCCGCACCCACCGCGCCAACGTGCTCGAGGACTGGCGCCTCGAACCGGGCACCTACGACTCGGTCGCGATGACCCACCTGCTCCACTGCCTGCCCGGCCCGATGTCCGCGAAGGGCGTCGCCTTCGAGCACGCCCAACGGGCTCTCGCCCCCGGCGGCACCTTCTTCGGCGCCACGATCCTCGGCAAGGACGTCCCCATCTCGCCCCTCGCCCGCACCTTCCTCGCGCTCAGCAACGCCCGCGGCATCCTCGACAACCGCGACGACGGCCCCGCCGAGCTCGACGCCGCCCTCGCCGCCGTCTTCCCGCAGCGCACCGTGACTATCCACGGCGCCGTCGCCCTCTGGTCCGCCCGCCGCTAGCCGGTCGATCCACGGCCGAAGGCGTTCCGCTGTTCCTTATGGTCGCCTGCCGACCAGAAAGAACAGCTGGCGGCGAGGGGTCCGGGCCGGCGCGGCCGGGGACGGGCGTGGCCCGAGGCCGCTGCGGCCGGGGACGGGCGTGGTCCGGGCCCGGTCGATTGGGGACGGCAGGCCTGGGCGTTTCGGAGGCGACCCGGGCAGGCTGTGGCCGCCTCCGAGACGCCCGGGCCGGGAGGTTCGTGGGGAGGGGCCGTCACTGGGACGTGGCGCCTTCGGGGAGGGACGGGATCCCTGCGGGGAGATGCCGAGGTCCCGTGAGGAAGACGGGCGGATCCGTGAGGGAGATGCCGGGGACGTCACGGGGACGTGCGCCTCACCGGGGGTCTGCGGGCCCCCGGATCGCGCGGTCGACCTAACCGGCGCTATGGGTGGGTTAGGACGACCGCGCCTCTGCGACCGTGGAGGAGTCGTGCGGTCCATGACCCCTCCCTCACGTCGCCGTGACGTTCACGCCGTCTCCCTCACGGATCCCGCGGCACTTCCGCTCCCCGGCCCCCGCAGGCGCCCCGCACCCTCGCCTCTCCCCACAGACCCGGCCATTTCGCGGCGGCCACAGCCTGCCAGGGCCGCCGCGAAATGGCCGGGTCCCTTTCCCGTCCCTTTCCCGTCCCTTTCCCGTCCCTTTGCCCGTCCCTTTGCCCGTCCCTTCCCCGCCCTCCCCCGGCTACCGCCCCCTGAACACCGGCTTCTCGCCGCCGAAGAAGGCGACGACGCCGTTCTGGGCGTCCTCGGTGGCCATGCTGTCGGCGATGCCGTGGCGCTCCAGTTGGAGGTGCTCGGTGATCGAGTGCTCGAGGCTGGTGCCGACCAGGCGCTTCGCCATCTTCACGTAGTGGGGCGCGAGCTTGGCGAGCTCGGTGGCGCGCTCGCGGGCGCGGTCCATCAGCTCCTCTTTGGTGACGACCTCGCCGACGATGCCCATCTCCAGCGCGTCCGAGGCGGGGAGGTTGGGGTCGTCGAGGAGCAATTCCAGGGCTTTCGCGGGGCCGAGGACGCGGGGGAGGAAGTAGGTCATGCCGCCGTCCGGGGAGGCGCCGATGCGGCCGTAGGCGGGGGCGAAGAAGGCTCCGTCGGCGGCGATGCGGATGTCGCAGGCGAGGGCGAGGGAGAAGCCGGCGCCGGCGGCGGGGCCGTTGATCGCGCCGACCACCGGGACTTCGATCCGCCGGAGGTCGACGATCGCGGTGTGGAGGGCCTCGGCGCCGCGGCGCACGTTGGCCGCGATATCGATGTCCGGGTCTTCCATCCCTTTGCGGAACCAGGTGATGTCGCCGCCGGCGCAGAAGGCGACGCCGGAGCCGGTGATGATGAGGGCGCGGATCGGCGCCTCGTCGGCGAGCCAGGCCATCGCCGTCATCAGCTCCTCGATCATCTTCGGGCTCATCGCGTTGAAGGCGTCGGGCCGGTTCAGGGTCAGGGTGCCGAGCTCGCCGTCGATGTCGATTTGCAGCGTGTTCAGCTCCGGTGGGGTGGTCATCTTCGCTCCTCCTCGTTTTCCCTGTCTAAGCCGCGCTGGGCGGCAGCCTACCCTTTGAGGGGATGGCCGAAGAAAACGGAAACGGGGCGCTGGGCCGCGCCGAGCGGATCGCCGAGCAGCGTCGCCAACTGCCCGACCAGCCGGGCGTCTACCTGTTCTACGGGAAGGACGACGAGCTGCTCTACGTGGGCAAGGCGCGGTCGATCAAAAAACGGATCGCCTCGCACTTCAGCGGCGGCGAGCCGCGCCTGACCAGCCGCATCGACCGCATCGACACCCTGGTCACCGCCACCGAGGCCGAGGCGCTACTCGCCGAGCAGAGCTTCATCAAGCGCCACCGCCCGCGCTTCAACATCCGCCTGCGCGACGACAAGTCTTACCCCTACGTCGCGGTGAGCCTCGACGAGGACTACCCGCGCGTCTACTTCACCCGCGAGAAACACCGCGCCCACCGCGCCTACTTCGGTCCCTTCAGCAGCGCCAAGCGCCTGCGCGAGACGCTCGACCTGCTCGGCAAACTGTTCCAGTTCCGCACTTGCGAGGGCGTCGAGCCGGGCCGCCGCTCCGGCAGCCCCTGCCTTGACTACTACATCAAGCGCTGCGGGGCGCCCTGCGTCGGCCACGTCTCCCAGGAGGAGTACCGGCGCAACATCGACGCGATCATCGACTTCCTCTCCGGCCGTTATCGCCAGGTCGAAAAGGAGCAGGAAGCGAAAATGGGCGAGGCCGCCGGGGCGGAGGAATTCGAGCGGGCGGCGATCTACCGCGACCGGCTGAAAGCGATCCGCTCGCTGTTCGAGCGCCAGCGCGTCGCGGGTGGCACGGTCGGCACCGCCGACCTGATCGGCGTCGCGGTCGAGGGTGCCGATGCCAACGCCCAGGTCTTCCAGGTCCGCGACGGGATCCTCGCCGAGCGCCAGAGCTTCTACCTCGAGAACGAAGGCGAACGCGACCTCGCCGAGGTGACCGAGGAGTTCATCGGCCAGTACTACTCGGCCTCGCCCTCGATGCCGCGGACGATCATCGTCGGCCCCTACCTGCGCGAGCGCGCGCCGCTGATCGCCGAGGCGCTGAGCGAGCGGCGCGGCTCCCCGGTCGAGGTGCGCGCCGCCGAGCGCGGCGACAAACGCCGCCTCCGCGAGCTGGCCGAGCGCAACGCCCAGCTGGCGCTCGACCAGG
>DATEDJ010000018.1:0-47612 GCA_035281725.1 Solirubrobacterales bacterium | reverse complement strand
GGCCGGTAGGCATCGAGGGCGGCACGGACCTTCGACCAACCCCGGTGGCCCTTGCTGCGGTCGAGGAGCCCGCGCATCTCGCGTAGGTCGAAGACCTTCTCGTCGTCGGCGCGCTCGATGAAGCGGGCGACGGTCTTCGGGTGGGAGTCGGCGGCCAGGTCGAGGATGGTCCGCGCCACCGAGGTGACCGGGATGCCGTCTCTCACCGTGCGATCAGCGTCGGCAAGATCACTGGCGTGGACGACGAACCTGCGGCGTACCCGGCGCGAGGTCGAGCACGTGACGTGGATCGTCCCCGGCCGGGTCCGGAGGAGTCCCCACAGCCAGCCGGCCGACCAGTGGCTGGCGACGGAGGGGGATGAGGCGAGGACCGCCGCCATGCAGCGCCCGTGCCAGGTGAGTCGCCGGTACCCGACGACATAGACCCCACGGTGCAGGCGATGCAGCCGTCCTGCCTTCGCGGCCTTCGCCACCGAGCTCTTCGTGTAGCCCAACGGCCCCAACTGCCTCGTCGCGACCACGCCATGCTGCCTCTTCGCCAGCTCGGCCAGTGCTCCATGCAGGGGTGGCTGTCCTTGGTCGCCCACAGGGCTACTAAGGACTCAAGCCCCTCGATCCCTCCCCCTCGATGCCGTTTTTCGTCAGCCGTTGAGGCCGGGGACCGGCGTCCCGTGGACCACCGCGGCGCAGTTGAAGGGCTCAGGGTCGATCGAGTCCACGAGCGCTCGGCCTTCGGGACGGCCGGTGGCCGGAATTGGCGGCACGCGCTTGTGGTGTTTCGTTTTCGGGACGGCCGGGACCCGGGGGTGGCCCTTGCCGCACTGGATCGAGTCGTCCTTGGTGCCGTCGCGGGCGTCGATCACGTCGTCGCCGCCGTTGCCGATGAAGATGTCGCGGCCCGGCTGGCCGAGCATCGCGTTGGGGCGGCCGTTGCCGATCAGGATGTCGGGGCCGAAGGAGCCCTCCATGTCCTCGTCGGTGGCGGAGAGGTGGACGTGGTGGCAGCCGGGGATCGCGTCGATCCAGGCGGAGTGCTGGGGGAAGGAGGCGATCAGCCAGCCGGGGTGGGACTGGGTCTCGGCGAAGGAGGCGTCGTCGCGGCCGGTGCCGCCGACCAGCGCGCCGCCCGCGCAGCCGCCGCCCGCCGCGAGGAGGTCGCCCCCGGCACCGCCGTAGAGGTAGGTCGGGCCGGGCAGGCCGCCGACCAGGCCGTCGGCGCCCGCGCCGCCGTAGAGGCGGTCGGCGCCGGGGCCGGCCTGGAGCAGGTCGTCCTCGGGGCCGCCGCGGATCGTGTCAGCGCCGAAGCCGCCGGCGATCCGGACGAAGCCGACCGCGACCAGCGAGCCTTCGACGACGAGACGATCGTTGCCGGGGCCGAGGTCGGCCATCAGCCAGCGGGCCGGGCCGTCGAGCGGGCAGCTCACCTGCTTCGGCAGGCCGAACGGGTGCAGGCAGCCGGGCCCGGCGGCGAGCCGCGCCGCCGCCTTGACGAAGAGCGTTTCGCTCGCTTCCTCGAACGACACGGTGAGGTCGTCACGTCCGGCGCCGCCGACGATCTGCACGCCGCCTCCCCCGTTCGGCGCCTCGTCGACCTGCACATAGGCGGTCCCCCGCGGCGGCGCTTCGGAGCCGCAGGAGGTCGTCCGCCCCGGCGCGCCGCGGCAGCCGTCGCTGCCCTGGCCGCCGTCGAGGGTGTCGTGCCCGCCGGCGCCGATCAGGTGGTCGTTCCCCGGCCCACCGTCTATCGCGTTTGGCCCGCCGTTGCCGATCAGCGTGTCGCGGAAGGCCGAGCCTTCGAGGTCCTCGAATTCGAAGAGCCGGTCGTGGCCGTCGCCGCGGGCGAGGTGCTGCGCCAGCGAGGCCCAGATCCCGGTCCCCTTGCCGCCCGCCACCGCGGTGGCGAAGGAGGCGATGTCGTCCTTGCCCGGCCCGCCCGACATGCGGTCGTAGCCGTAGTCGCCGTGGACCAGGTCGAAGTTGCCGGGGCCGCCGCTGACGGTGTCGATGCCGAGCCCGCCGCCGACGTCGTCGTAGTCCCCAGCGCCGCCCGTCACCTTGTCGTCGCCGAGATCGCCGAAGACCCGGTCGGCCCCCCGCCCGCCGTAGATTTCGTCGTTGCCGCGACCGCCATGGATGACGTCGTCGCCGGCCCCGCCGCAGACCAGGTCGTTACCGAGGCTGGCGAAGATCGCGTCGTCGCCCGGCCCGCCCCAGATCACGTCGCGGCCCGGGGTGCCGCGGAGGACATCGGCACCGGCGGTGCCGACGATCGTCGCCTGCCGCCCGTGGCAGCGGTGTTCCTCTTCGGCCCCATCACCGGCGGCGACGGCATGCGCCGCGAAGACGCCGAGCAGCGCGGCGAGAGGCAGCGCCCGCCTCAGTTTGCCCCGGCCTCGACCCACGACGCGGGCAGCATACGGATGGGCCAACCGGCTACGCGAGACCGAGCGCCGTGTCGACGGGGACGTGCTCCATGCCGACCCCTTCGGCAACCGCCGGGTGGGTCACCTGCCCGGCGGCGACGTTGACCCCGGGCCGCAGCCCCGGGATGCGGCTGATCGCCCCGGCCAGCCCGTGGTCGGCGATCGCGATCGCGTAGGGCAGGGTCGCGTTGGTGAGCGCCTGGGTCGAGGTGATCGGCACCGCGCCTGGCATGTTGGCGACGCAGTAGTGGGTGATCCCGTCGACCTCGAAGGTCGGCTCGTGGTGGGTGGTCGGGTGGGAGGTCTCGAAGCAGCCCCCCTGGTCGATCGCCACGTCGACCATCACCGCCCCCGGTTTCATCAGCTTCAGCTGGTCACGGGTGATGACGTACGGCGCCCGCGCCCCGTGCACCAGCACCGCGCCGATGATCAGGTCGGCGCGCGGCAGCATCTCCTCGACCGCCAGCGTGGTCGAGTAGACGGTCGAGCAGCGCCCGTTGAAGATCACGTCGAGTTCGCGCAGGCGGTCGATCGAGCGGTCGAAGACGAAGACGTCGGCCTCCATCCCGATCGCGATGAAGGCCGCGTTCATGCCGACCACGCCGCCGCCGATCACCATCACGTTGGCCGCCGCCACCCCGGGCACGCCGCCGAGCAGGATCCCCCGACCGCCCTCCGGTTTCTGCAGCATGTAGGCGCCCGCCTGGGTGGCGATCTTCCCCGCCACCTCGCTCATCGGCGCCAGCAACGGCAGCCGCCCGCCGGAGTCCTCGACCGTCTCGTAGGCGACCGCTGTGACCCCGGACGCGGCGAGCCCGCGGGTCTGCTCCGGGTCGGGCGCCAGGTGCAGGTAGGTGAAGAGCAGTTGATGGCCGCCCAACATGGCGATCTCCTCCGCCTGCAGCTCCTTGACGTGGAGGATCATCTCCGCCTCGGCGAAGACCGCCGCCGCGTCGGGAACGATCCGCGCCCCCTGCAGCGCGTAGCGCTCGTCGGTGATCGCGCTCCCCTCCCCGGCGCCGGACTGGATCAGCACCTCGTGCCCGTGCTCGACCATTTCGCGCACCCCGGCCGGGGTGATCGCGACGCGGTACTCGTCGGCCTTGATCTCGGTGGGGACGCCGACCTTCATCAGCTCACCAACTCCCTCGCTCGCAGGGCAAGCCAGAACTCGATCCGATCGTGGGCGCGCGAGAGGTCGCGCCCGGTCAGCTCTTCGACCTTGCGCATCCGGTAGCGCAGGGTGTGGCGGTGGCAATAGACCTCGCGCGCGGCGCGCTCCCACTGCCCGTTCTGCTCGATGAACGCCTCCAGCGAGCGGAGCAGCTCGCCGCCGTACTCCTCGTCGCCTTCCTCGATCGGCCCGAGCACGCTGTCGCAGTAGAGGGCGAGCGCGTCGTCGTCCTGGATCGAGAGCAGCAGGGTGAAGGCGCCGAGGTCCCGCCACGAGGCCACCTCCGGCGCCGAGCCGTTGGCGAAGGCGGTCGCTTCGAGCGCGCAGCGCGCCTCGTGGAAGGAGTGACGGAGCTTCTCCGGCGGGGCGGTGCGGCTGGCCGCGGCGCGGACGGTGGTGCGCTCGGCGAGGAGCGCGGCGCGTCCTTTCGCGGCGACCTCGAGCGGGTCCAGGTCGGCGGCGTCGACCACCGCGCAGAGCAGCTCCCGCCCACCGGTCTCGTGCGGGGCGACCACTGCCGGGCAGCCGACGGCGGTGAGCGCCGCTTCCAGCGTCGCCGCCGCGCCCGCCGGGTTGTCGAGGGTGAAGACGAGCACCGCGGCTTCCTCGCCGATCCCGAATGGCTCCAGCCGGCGGCGCAGCTCGATCGGCTCCATCAGCCCGCCGAGCGCCCCGGCGAGGACGTCGCCGGCCAGCCGCCGCTCGGTCTCGCGGGCGACCCGCCGGCGCATCAGCTCGAGCGCCACGATCGCCACCGCCTGCTGCAGGATCAACCGCTCGAAGTCCCCGAGGCCACCGGAGTCGCGGACGATCACCACCCAGGCCTGCGGCGGCCCGCCGCCGGGCGACACCACGGGATGGGCGAGCGCCCTCCCCGCCAGCGACGGGTGCGAGGGGACGAACGGGTGCCCGTCGCCGGCGTGCCCGGCGACCTCGCGGCGGATGCCGCCGATCGCGTCGGCGGAGAGCTGGCGCCGGAAGCCGCGCCCGGCCAGCCGCTCGCCGCGGCCGTCGAGGATCGCCACCGTCCCGCCCACCGCCGAGGCGACGGTGGCGGCGATTTCCTCCAGCCCACGCTCCTCCAGCACCAGCCGCTCGAGCCGCCGCTGGATCGCCAGCCCCCGCTGCAGCACCTCGTACTGCTCGTTGACCAGGCGGGTGAACGCCTTCTCGGTGATCGCGATGAACGGGGTCGAGTAGGGGACCTCGAAAAGCGGAAACGAGCGCTTTTCAGCCTCGTCCACCAGAGCTTTAGGCAATCGTCCATGGCTGAAGCCGGTGCCGAAGCCGAGCCCCGCGAGGTTGCGCTCGGCGAGGTCGGCGACGAACTGGCGCTGCTTTTTCTCCGTGTCCAGGGGGATGCCCGTGGTGAGCATCAGCTCCCCGCCTGACAGCCACGGCGTCGGGTCCTGCAGCTCGGAGATGTGCACCCACCGAACCGGCGCCGCGGCCCCTTTGGACCCGGTCGCCAGTTCCAGGCCGAGCTCATCGAGGAGGCTCTGGACCGTGAGCACACATCCTCCTTGCCGGGGCTATGCCACCAGGTTGTCCCAGGCGTCGGAGAGCACGCCGCGCAGGACGTCGTGGATTTCCTCGAATTGCTCGGTGTCGCAGATGAGCGGCGGCGCCAGCTGGATCACCGGGTCGCCGCGGTCGTCGGCGCGACAGATCAATCCGCGCTTGTAGAGCTCGCCGGAGAGGAAGCCGCGCAGCAGCTTCTCCGACTCCTCGTCGCTGAAGCTCTCCTTGGTCTCCTTGTCCTTGACCATCTCGATCGCCTGGAAGTAGCCGGCGCCGCGCACGTCGCCGACGATCGGCAGGTCGCGGAGGCTCTCCAGCATCCCGCGGAACTCCTCCTCCTTGGCCAGCACGTGGCCGCAGAGGTCCTCCCGCTCGAAGACGTCGAGGTTGGCCATCGCGATCGCCGCCGCCACCGGGTGGCCGGCGAAGGTGAAGCCGTGGGCGAAGGAGGCGTTGCCCTCGCTGAACGGCTCGAAGACGCGGTCGGAGGCGATCACCGCGCCCATCGGCGCGTAGGCCGAGGTGAGCGCCTTGGCGGTCGTGATCATGTCCGGCTGGTAGCCGAAGCGTTCGCAGCCGAAGTAGTGGCCGAGCCGGCCCCAGGCGCAGATCACCTCGTCGGAGATCAGCAGCACGTCATAGGTGTCGCAGATCTCGCGGACGCGCTGGAAGTAGCCGTCCGGCGGGACGAAGCAGCCACCCGCGTTCTGCACCGGCTCGACGATCACCGCGGCGACCGTCTCCGGACCCTCGAAGAGGATCCGCTCCTCGATCGCGTCGGCGACCCAGAGCGGGTCGCGGTCCTCGGGGAAGCGGTAGATGTTGGTGTTGGGCACGTGGCAGGCGCCGGAGACGAGCGGTTCGAACTGGTTGCGCAGCTCGGTGATCCCGGTCGCCGAGAGCGCCCCGAGGGTGGTGCCGTGGTAGGCGACCTCGCGGGCGATGAATTTGTGCTTCTGGCCTTTGCCGTGGGCGCGGTGGAAGTTGCGGGCGAGCTTCAGCGCCGACTCGACCGCCTCGGAGCCGCCGTCGGTGAAGAAGACCCGGTTCAGTTCGCCCGGCGCCAGCCCGGCGATCCGCGCGGCGAGTTCGATCGCCTTCGGGTGCGCGTAGCTCCACAGGGTGAAGAAGTCGAGCTCTTCGATCTGGCGCGCCGCCGCCTCGCCGTACTCGGTGCGGCCGTGGCCGGCGTTGACGCAGAAGAGCGCCGACAGCCCGTCGAGGTAGCGGTTGCCGTGCTCGTCATACACGTAGGCACCGTCCGCCTTGGTGATCAGCGGGATCTCGTGGTCGGGCCCGTAAGAGCCCATCCGCGAGAAATGCATCCACAGATGCTTCCTCGCCAGCTGTTGAAGTTCTGAATCGACTGCCTGCGGCGCGGTGGCCATAAACCGCCCTCCTCTCAAACGCTTGCGACGTTATGGACAAAGCTAGAGCCCGTCCGGCACGACCGCAAGATGCTTCAGGGTCAAGCGCCCCGCCTACGTTTATACACTAGGTACAAGCCGGGGGTGTCCTTTTAGGACATTCGCCACTTGCCACCCGGTCCACATGGGCATACGGTCGGGCCAATGGAGAGTGCTGCAGTTCCGGCCCCCGCGGCGCCGTTGGCGTCCGCCGAGAACGGGGTCGAAGACAAGGGTTTGAAGAAGAACGCGATCGGCTTCGTGTCGAGCGTGGTGATCGGCGTCGCGTCGACCGCGCCCGGCTACAGCCTGGCGGCAACGCTCGGCTTCGTCGCCGCCGCGGTGGGGACGAAGGCGCCGGCGATCCTGCTGATCAGCTTCATCCCGATGTTCCTGGTCGCCTCCGGCTACTACTACATGAACAAAGCCGACCCGGACTGCGGCACCAGCTTCTCCTGGGTGACCAAGGCGATGGGACCGCAGGTGGGCTGGATGGCGGGCTGGGCGATCGTCGTCGCCGACGTGGTGGTGATGGCCAACCTGGCCCAGATCGCCGGCCTCTACTCGTTCGAGCTCTTCGGCTGGACCGCCGCCGCCGAATCGACCGTCGCCGTGACCCTGGTCGGGGTCGCCTGGATCGTCCTGATGACCGCGATCGTGGTCCGCGGGATCGAGCTCTCCGCCCGCACCCAGGTCGGCCTGCTGGCGGCCGAGATCTTCACCCTCGGCCTCTTCGCGATCGTCGCCCTGGTCAAGGTCTACGGCGGCAGCGCCCCGTCCGGCTCGATCCACCCCTCGCTCTCCTGGATCAACCCGTTCTCCCTCAGCCTCTCCGAAATCTCCGCCGGGATGCTGCTCGCGGTCTTCATCTACTGGGGCTGGGACTCGACCGCGACGGTCAACGAGGAGACCGAGGACCCGACCGAGGCGCCGGGCAAGGCGACCGTGATCTCGACCCTGATCCTGCTGGCGATCTACGTCATCGTCGCCTTCGCCGCGCAGGCCTACGACGGCGTCGAAGCGCTGGTGAACAACCAGGAAGACGTGCTCTCGAGCCTCGGCACCGCGGTCTTCGGCTCGCCGCTCGACAAGCTGCTGATCATCGCCGTCCTCACCTCGGCCGCCGCCTCGACCCAGACGACGATCCTGCCGACCGCGCGGACGACGCTTTCGATGGCGCGGGCGAAAGCGCTGCCGGGCAGCCTCGGCAAGGTCCACCCGCGCTTCTTCACCCCGCACGTCTCGACGATCTGGATGGGGACGCTCTCGATCATCTGGTACGTCGGGCTGACCATCGTCAGCGAAGACATCCTCTTCGACAGCCTCGCCGCGCTGGGCCTGATGATCGCCTTCTACCTCGGCCTGACCGGCTTCGCGACGACGGTCTACTACCGCCGCGAGCTGCTGAAGAGCGTCAAGAACTTCTTCTTCATCGGCGTCGGCCCGACCCTCGGCGGGGCGATCCTCTTCTACCTCCTGATCAAGAACGGGATCGAACTGGCCGACCCGGCGAACTCCGAATCGGGCAATTCGTGGCTCGGGATCGGGCCGCCGCTGGTGATCGCGGTCGCCTTCGGCATCCTCGGCTTCGTCCTGATGGGGCTGCAGTGGCGGGCAGTGCCGGACTTCTTCCGCCGCAAGCCTTCGGTCGTCCCGGCCGGCTTCCTCGAGGGCGAAGCGCCGCCCCCCGGCCCCACCGGGGTGGCGGAGTGATGGGGGCGGCAGGCTGATGGCCTCGATCGTCGTCGGATATGACGGCTCGGCCTGTGGCGAAGCGGCGCTCGACGCGGCGCTCCGCCTGGCCCCGCCGCTCGGCGACGAGGTCACGGTGGTCTTCGGCTACGCGCCGCCCGGGATCTGGGGCGGCGAGATCGCCGATCATGAGGAGGCGATCGAGGAGCTCGGCGAGACCGTGCTCGGCAAGGCCCGCCGCCAGGCGAGCGATCGCGGGGTCGAGATCGACGAGGAGCTCGTTCCGAAGCGCGGGCTGGAGGCGCTGATCGACGTCGCCGACGACCGCCAGGCGCGGATGATCGTGGTCGGCAGCTTCGGCGAGTCGGCGCTCAAAGGGATCATCCTCGGCTCGACCACCAACAAGCTTTTGCATTTGACCGACAGGCCGGTGCTCGTGGTGCCGGCGGAGGAGACATGACCGAATGACCGCACTCGACCCCAGCATCAGCACCCTCGAGGGCGAGACGGCGGTCGCCGAGTCGCCGAGCGTCGCCTTGCGCAACGTCACCAAACGCTTCGACGACTTCACTGCGGTCGACGACCTCTCGCTGGAGTTCGGCCGGGGCGAATTCTTCACCCTGCTCGGCCCGAGCGGCTGCGGCAAGACGACGACGCTGCGGATGATCGCCGGCTTCGAGCGACCGACCAGCGGCGAGATCGCGATCGAGGGCGAAGACGTCGCCGCCCTGCCACCCCACAAGCGGCCGACCAACACCGTCTTCCAGAGCTACGCGCTATTCCCCCACCTGAGCGTCGAGAAGAACGTCGCCTTCGGGCTGAGGCGCAAGAAAGTCGACAAGGACGAGATCGCCGAACGGGTGGCGAGCGAGCTGCAGCGGGTCGGGCTGGCGCGCGAGGCCAACCGCCGTCCCTCGCAGCTCTCCGGCGGCATGCAGCAGCGGGTGGCGCTGGCCCGGGCGCTGGTCAACCTGCCGAAAGTGCTGCTGCTCGACGAGCCGCTCGGCGCCCTCGACCTGAAGCTGCGCAAGGGCCTCCAGGTGGAGCTGAAGCGGATCCAGCGCGAGGTCGGGATCACCTTCGTCTACGTCACCCACGACCAGGAGGAGGCGCTGACGATGAGCGACCGGATCGCGGTGATGAACCGCGGCCGGGTCGAGCAGGTCAGCATCCCCGAGGAGGTCTACAACCGGCCGACGACGACCTTCGTCGCCGGCTTCATCGGGGTCTCCAACCTGATGCCGGCGACGGTGGCGGGACCGGGCCGGGTAAAGCTCGACTCGGGGCCCGAAGTCGCCGCCGACACCGGCACCCTCGCGGCGGGTGAAGGCTGCGCCGCGGTGGTGCGACCGGAGAAGCTGAAGGTGTCGCTCGACGGGGAGGGGGCCGGCGCTGCGGGTACCGCCGAGCCGCGGGTCGAGGGGATCGTCGAGAGCTCGCTCTACCTGGGAACGGCGACGCAGATCGTCGTCAACCTCGGCGGCGAGGTGCGGATGACGGTGCTGATCCCGAACGCCGACGAGGCCGAACGGCAGCGGCTGCCCGGCGGCGGCGCCCGGGTGACCTTGAGCTGGGCGCCCGAGAACATGCACGTGGTGACCGAATCGCCGAGCGGGGACGTGGCGGCGCCGAAACTTGCAACTGGAGAGGAAGGATGACCATGAGCAGGATGAAACCCGAAGGGGTGGTACTGAAGCTGCTCGCGGCGATCGCGGTGCTGGCACTCGCAGTCGGGCTGGCTGCCTGCGGCGGTGGCAACAGCATCGAAGGCGGCGGCGCGACCGAAAGCTCCGAAGTCGAACTGGAAGGCAAAGCGAGCGGCGATCTGGTCATCTCCAACTGGCCGCTCTACATCGACAAAAAGACCGTGCCCAACTTCGAAAAGAAATCGGGCATCAACGTCGCCTACCACGAAGACATCAACTCGAACGAAGAATTCTTCAACAAGATGCAGCCGCAGCTCGCCCAGGGTGAATCGGGCGGCCGCAGCATCTTCGTCCTCGCCGACTACATGGTCGCCAAGATGATCAAGCTCGGCTACCTGCAGAAACTGGACAAATCGGCGCTGCCGGAAGTGGAAGCGAACCTGGCGGAAAGCCTGCGCCATCCGCCCTTCGACAAGGAACGCGAATACAGCGTGCCGTGGCAGAGCGGCATGACCGGGATCATCGTGAACAAAGAACAGGCCCCCGACGTGCACTCGATCTGCGACCTGTTCAACCCCAAGTACAAGGGCAAGGTCGACTTCCTCAACGAAGTCCGGGAAACGGTGCCGCTGGTGATGAAGTGCGAAGGCGTCGACCCCGAAACGGCGACCGAAGCCGACTGGATGAAGGCGATCGAAAAAATCAAGACCGCCGCCAACGACGGGCAGATCCGGCGCTTCACCGGCAACGACTATGCGTCCGACCTGACCAACGGCAACGCGGCCGCGGTGATCGGCTGGTCGGGTGACGCGGTGCAGTTGCAGGCCGATAACCCGAACCTCGAATGGCGGATGCCGACCGAAGGCTGCATGCTCTGGTCGGAAAACATGATCATCCCCGTCGGGGCGCCGAATCCCACCGCGGCCGAGGCGTTCATGAACTACGTCTACATCCCCGAAGTCCAGGCCAACATCGCCGAATACGTCAACTACGTGACGCCGGTCGAAGGCGTGCAGGAAATCCTCAAAGAACGGGAACCCGAACTCGCGGAAAACGACCTGATCTTCCCGAGCGCCTCGTTCACCAAGAACTGCTCGCCGCAACCGGTCCTCGAAGGCAAGGAGGAACAGAACGTGATCCGCGCCTTCGACGAAGTGCTGAACGGCTGAGGTCGCAGTTCGTGGCGACTCCGGTGCACAGCGACGGCGGGGAGTGGCGATGATCGCCGCGGTCCGCCGTCGCTCGCTCGGCTACCTCCTCCTGGTCCCGGGGACGTTCTGGCTGGTCGTCTTCTTCGTCATCCCGCTGTACTACATGGCGAGGCTCTCGCTGTTCTCGGGAGTGATCGGCGAATTCCACTTCAACTGGGAGTGGTCCAACTACAGCGAAGCGCTCGAACTGTATGACACGCAGTTCATCCGCTCGTTCGAGTACGCCGGGATCGCGACCCTGCTGTGCCTGCTGATCGCCTATCCGCTCGCCTACGTGATCGCCTTCAAGGCGGGCAGATGGCGGAACGTGATGCTGTTCGCGGTGGTGGCGCCGTTCTTCACCACCTACCTGATCCGCACCCTGGCCTGGGAGACGATCCTCTCCGACGAAAGCCCGGTCACGGAATTCCTCACCAACCTCGGAGTCGGCTCCAATGGTCGCCTGCTCGCCACCGGGTTCGCGGTGATCTCCGGGATCACCTACAACTTCCTGCCGTTCATGGTGCTGCCGCTCTACGCCAGCCTCGAGCGGATCGACGTGCGGGTGTTGGAGGCGTCCAAAGACCTCTACGCGAGCGCCTCGAGCACCTTCTGGAAAGTGACCCTGCCGCTCTCCCTGCCGGGGGTCGTGGCGGGCACGCTGCTCACCTTCATCCCGGCGGCGGGCGACTACGTCAACGCCTACTTCCTCGGTGGCGCCAACAACCGGATGATCGGCAACGTGATCCAGTCGCTCTACCTGAGCCAGTCCGACTATCCGGCCGCGGCGGCGCTCTCGTTCGTGCTGATGGCGCTGATCATGATCGCCGTCTTCATCTACATCAGATTCGCCGGATCGGAGGCGCTGATGGGCCAGGAGGCGGTATGAGCACCGCCCAGGACATCCGTGCCCGCACCCCGGCGACGGCGCCCGGTCGCGGCTCGCTGAGCGCCGAGGGCGGCGGCGCCCGCGCCTGGCGTTGGCTGCGCGAGCACGCGGTGAACATCGTCGCCGTGCTGGTCGTGATCTACCTGCTGATCCCGATCGTGGTGATCTTCGTCTTCTCCTTCAACAACCCGGCCGGTCGCTACAACTTCACCTGGGTCGGCTTCACCCTCTCGCACTGGTCGCACCCGTTCAGCAACACCGAACTCACCGAAGCGCTGCTGACCAGCATCAAACTGGCGCTGTTGGCGACGGCGGTCTCCACCATCATCGGCACGATGATGGCGATCGCCCTGGTCCGCCACAAATTCGTCGGGCGCCGTATCGCCAACTTCCTGATCGTGATCCCGATGGCGACGCCCGAGGTCGTGATGGGGGCGGCGCTGCTCTCCTTCTTCCTCATCCTCGGCACGTTCTCACTCGGCTTCGAAACGCTGTTGATCGCCCACGTCATGTTCTGCATCAGCTTCGTCGTGGTGGTGGTGCGCTCGCGGCTGATCGGCTTCGACCGCAGCCTCGAGGAGGCGGCCAAAGACCTCGGCGCGGGGCCGTTCACGACCTTCCGCCTGATCACCTTCCCGCTGATCCTGCCGGGCATCTTCGGCGCCGCGATGCTCGCCTTCGCGCTCTCGATCGATGACTTCGTCATCTCCAATTTCAACGCGGGGACGACGGTCACCTTCCCGCTCTACATCTACGGCGCCGCCCAGCGCGGGATCCCGGTCGAAGTCTATGTCGTGGCGATGATCCTCTTCTCCACCACGGTCGCCGCGATGGGCTTCGCCACCTGGCAGCAGCGGCGGGCCGAAAAGATGACGGCGATCAGGCCCGAGCAGGAGGAGTCGGACATCGCGCTGCCGGGGATTGCCTAGCGAGGGGGGCGGTGGAAGGCCCTCCCGGGAGGCCGTGCGCGTCGCTGCGGGAGAGGGCTCGGGGTCGTCCAGTGCTCCCAAAGCCTCCCGGGAGGGCCTTCCACCGCCCTACGACACGTTGCGGAGGTCGTCTCTTACCGGCCTATGTGGAAGCCGAGCAGGCTCGGGACCTTGGAGATAGCTGACGCGACTCGGCCTGGGCGGCGACCTTGCATCTCCGCTTCCTCCTTCTTCGCGATCGCGAGGCGGATCGATTCGCCGCCTAGCCAGTGGAACGGCTCGGGGGGGACGCGGGGGATCTTGGCGTCGACGAAGGCCAGGCGGGTGGGGTCGGAGCTGAGGTCGAGGGCGAGCGAGGCGAGGGTGAGGCCGACCATGTTGGTCGGGCCGACCCCGTTGCCGGTGTAGCCAGCGGCGACCCAGGCGCGCGAGCGGGGCAGCGATGTGACCGCCGGCAGATGGGTCGGCGAGGCGTCGATCGGCCCACCCCAGGCGTGGGTGATGCGGCGGTCGGCGAGGTCGGGGAAGTAGTCGAGCAGGTGCTGGTGCTCTGCGGCGACCACCGCGGGGTCGACCTCGGCGCGGCCGTGCAGGTGGGCGCCCATCATGATCCGGCCGCCGCCCCAGCCGAAGGCGATCCGGCCGTCGGGGGTGGTGCGGAAGTAGTGGACGAGGGCGCGCCCGTCGGTGATCGCCTCCCCTCCGGTCCAGCCGAGCTTCTCGATCACGTCGGGAACCGGCTCGGTGATCACGATGTGGGAGGAGGCAACGGTGAGCCGGCTGCGCAGCGGGCCGCCCGCCGCCTTCGCGGCGGGGCCGATCGCCAGCACTCCCCGGGGCGCGCGGACACGGGCGCCGGTGGCGGTGATCGCCTCGACCCCGTCGGGGCGCTCGCGGAAGCGGCGCACCGGCGAGGACTCGTAGATGTCGACGCCCTCCTCGATCAGCCGCCGGCGCAGGCCGAGGGCGAGGCGGGCGGGCTGGAGGGTGGCGGTGATCGGTTCGATCGCCCCGGCCCGGAAGGCGGGCGAGGCGCAGCGGTCCTGGACCTCGGCGGCGTCGACCTCGCGCAGCTTGTCGGTGACGCCGAGCGCCCGGCAGGCCTCGATCGCGTCGGCGTCGACGCCGTCGTGCGCGGGGCTGGTCGACACCTGGAGGTAGCCGCCCTGGCGGTACCAGGCGTCGACTCCCTCCTCGGCGCAGAAGCTGCCGATCCGCAGCGCCGCCTCTTCCGCCGCGGTGGCGACGGCAAGCGCCGGCGCGTCGCCCCAGCGCTTCCGCATCGAGGCCAGCGAGGTCCACATCGCCTCGCAGAAGCCGCCGTTGCGGCCGCTCGGCCCGCGCCCGCAGACCGGTTCGGACTCGAGCAGGACGATGCGCGCCTCGGGTGCCAGCTGGTGGGCGTGCCAGGCGGTCCACATGCCGGTGTAGCCACCGCCGACGATCAGCAGGTCGGCGTCGCGATCCTCGTCCAGCGGGGGGCGGGATGTGACGTCTCCCGCCTCCTCAATCCAATAACCGAGACGAGTGTGTTCCATCTGCGTGCAGTCTCGCAAGCCGGGGCAGCGGCGTGATTAGACTCGCCGCATGGCTGATCACAAGCAGGAAACGACCCCGTTCGTCGACGCGATGCTCGAGTACTCGGCCCGCGAGCCAGGCCGCTTCCAGGTGCCGGGCCACAAGGGCGGGATCGGTGCCGACCCGGCGATGGTCGCCCTGATCGGGATGACCGGGCTGATCAACGACATCCCCTCGGTGACCGAGGGCGTCGACATCGGCCCCGAACCGACGCCCTTCCAGCAGGCGCAGCTGCTCGCCGCCGAGGCCTGGGGGGCAAGCCGCAGCTGGTTCCTCATCAACGGCGCCTCGCAGGGCAACCACGCGACCTGCATGGCACTCGGCCACATGGGCGATCGGGTCGTCGTGCAGCGCAACGTCCACTCCTCGGTGATCGACGGGCTGGTGCTGAACGGGATGCGACCAAGCTTCGTCGCGCCGGAGCTCGACCCGGAACTCGGCATCGCCCACGGTCTCACCCCCGAGTCGCTGGCGGCGGCGCTCGACGCGACCCCCGGCGCGGTCGCCGCGATGGTCGTCTCCCCCACCTACTTCGGCGCCTGCGCCGACGTGGCGGCGCTGGTCGAGGTCGCCCACTCGCGCAGCCTGCCGCTGATCGTCGACGAGGCCTGGGGCGCCCACCTGCACTTCCACCCCGACCTGCCGCCGGACGCGCTTTCGTTGGGCGCCGACCTGGTCACCTCCTCGACCCACAAGATCGTCGGCAGCCTCACCCAGGCGGCCATGCTCCACCTCGGCCACGGTGACCGGATCGACCCGGCGGTGGTCGACCGCTGCGTCAGCCTGGTCGAAACGACGAGCCCCAGCGGGCTCCTCTCCGGCTCGCTCGACGCGGCCCGCCGACAGGCGTTCGTGCACGGGCGCGAGCTGCTCGACGAGACGCTGGCCGCGATCGCCCGCACGCGCGAGGCGATCGTCCAGATCCCCGGTCTCGCCGTGCTCGACGAGTCGATGGTCGGCCGGCCCGGAATCGCCGCGCTCGATCCGCTGCGGCTCTCGGTCGACGTGCGCGGCACCGGCTCGACCGGCTACCGGCTGGCGAAAAAGATCTTCTACTCGCACGGGATCGACCTCGAGCTCTACTCCGAGAACGTGGTCGTCGCGATCTTCGGGCTCGGCGAGCCCGCCGTGGAGACGGGCGAGCGACTGGTCACGGCGATGCGTGCCGCGATCGGCGAACTGGAAGCCGAACCCGGCCCGCCGCAGGAGACGCTGGCGCCGCCGCCGCCCTGGGGCGAGCTGGTGATGACTCCGCGCGAGGCCTACCTTGGCCCGCAGGAGGTGATCCCGTTCGAGCAGGCGGCCGGTCGCGTCGCCGCCGAGGGCCTCGCCGCCTACCCGCCCGGGATCCCCAACGTGCTGCCGGGCGAGCGGCTCACCGAGGAGACGCTCTCCTACATCCGCGAGTCGATCGCTCACGGCGGCTACGTCCGCGGCGGCTCCGACCGCGAGCTGAAGACGCTGCGGGTCGCCCTCGACGGGGACCCTCGTTAGGCTCGCGCGCAGATGACCTCCTACGACGCGATCAAGGACCTGCCGCTCGAGGTCGAGGAGTGCTCCTTCGAAGGCCTCGAGTTCGCGATCGGCGAATTCGAACGGCTGACCACGGTGGTGAAGCTGCGCGGCGCCGGCGAGGAGGGGATCGGCGAAGACGTCGTCTACGACCCGGTCGACCACATCGGCCAGCAGAGTCACGGGCCGCCCGCGGGGCTCGCCCACTCCGGCACCTTCGACGAGTTCTCGCAGAAGCTCGACGGGATCGACCTCTTCCCGGCCGGTGGGCCGGAGCGGGGGGAGGTCTCGCGCGACTACCGCCGCTGGGCGTACGAGTCGGCGGCGCTCGACCTGGCGCTGCGCCAGGCGGGGACCAACCTCTCGGCGGCACTCGGCCGCGAGCCGCGCCCGGTCAACTTCGTCTCCTCGCTGCGGCTGGGCGGTTTCTCACCCGACCAGAAGTCCTCGATCAAGCCGGTCTCCGAACGGCTCGCGGTCTATCCGGCCCTGCGCTTCAAGCTCGACCCGTTCAACGACTGGGACGACGAGCTGATCGCGGCGCTGGCGGCGACCGGCGCGGTCGACTCGCTCGACCTGAAGGGCTTCTACAAAGGCACCCCGGTCGACGTGATCACCGACCCGGAGCTCTACGCGAAGCTGATCGAGACCTTCCCCGACGCCTGGCTCGAGGACCCCGACGTCACCGACGAGACGCGGCCGCTGCTCGATCCGGTGCACCAGCTGGTCACCTGGGACGCGCCGATCCACTCGATCGCCGACATCGAGGCGATGCCCTGGGCGCCGCCGCGCACGGTGAACGTCAAGCCCTCGCGCTTCGGCCCGATCTCCAACCTCTTCGCCACCTACGACTACTGCGAGGAGCGCGGCATCGGCGCCTACGGCGGCGGCCAGACCGAGCTCGGCCCGGGCCGCGGCCAGATCCAGTACCTCGCCTCGATCTTCCACCCGGACACGCCGAACGACACCGCCCCGAGCGGTTACAACGATCCGAAACAGGCGACCGCGCCGGGGCTGCCGTCGAGCCCACTGGAGCCGCGGATCGAGGCGCTCGGCTTCCGCTGGGGCGCCTGATTTTCCTGCAACCAACCTCAAGGAGATACGAGAGATGCCCAAAAAGAAGTCCTTCGCCGCCGCCCTCAACGAGCAGATCTCCAACGAGTTCGCCGCCTCGCAGCAGTACGTCGCGGCCGCCGTCTACTACGACGCGGAAACGCTGCCCCGTCTGGCTGCCTTCTTCTACCGGCAGGCGCTCGAGGAGCGCGAGCACGCGATGATCATGATCCGGTACCTGCTCGACGTCGGCGAGGAGGTCCAGATCCCCGACATCAAGTCGGTGCCGACCACCTACGCCGATGGCTCCGAGCCGGTGAAGATGGCGCTCGAACAGGAGAAACGGGTCAGCCAGGAGATCTTCTCCCTCTTCGAGCTCGCCCGCGAGCTGAAGGATTACCGCGCCGAGCAGTTCCTGCAGTGGTTCGTCAAGGAGCAGGTCGAGGAGGTCGCGCTGATGGGCGACCTGCTGAACGTGGTCGAGCGCTCGCGCGACAACCTGCTGCTGGCCGAGGACTTCATCGCCCGCGAGAAAATGGGCGAGGAGGGCAGCGACCCGACCGCTCCCCCGGCCGCGGATGAGGCGAACTAGGCACCTCCTGCCCGCGGTCCTGGCGCTCGCCCTGCTGGCGGGCGCCCCGGCCGCGGTCGCCGGGAAGCCGGTCGGCATCGCCGAAAGCTTCCCGACCAAGTGCTGGGTCGACGACGTGGCCGTCGCGCCCGCCGGCGGCGTCTGGTTCGCCTGCAGCAAGTACGCGGCGGAACGGCACGGGCACGTCTCCGTCCGGGCGGACGTAGGGCGGGTCTCCGCCGACGGCAAGGTGACCGAATTCGCCGGCGCCTTCCCGAAGGAATCGCAGTCGGGCGGGCCGCCCGGCGTTGTCGCCGCCGACGGCAGCTTCTGGTTCCCGGTCGTGGGGAACGGGGAACGCTCCGGCAAGAAGCCGCCGGTCGCGCCCTCGCTGGCCCGGGTGACCCCCGGCGGCGAAGTGGCGACCTTCCCGGTCACCGGCGGCTACGTGGTCGAAATGGCCGCCCAGCCGGAAGGCAACGTCCTCTTCGTCACCGCCGGGGGCTACCTGGGCAAAGAAAGGGCCACCTGGCAGGTCTCGCCGGCGGGCGCGATCGCCAAGCCGGCGGTCGAACCGCCGCTGCCCCTCGAACAGCCGGCCTTCCCGCAGAAGCCGGTCACCCCGCCCAGTGCGCTTCTCGGCGGCAGCGTCATCGGCGCCGACGGGAACCTCTGGTACGGCCTCCAGTCGGGCGTCCAGTCGGCGATCGGACGGGTGACGCCAACCGGGCAAGTGACGGAATTCCACGACTGCCTCGCCTACGGCCAGCCCTACTTCGGCCCGGAAACGCTGGTCCGCGGCGCCGAAGGGAACATCTGGTTCACCAGCCTCGCCGAACGCTCGACGCCGAACATCGTCGACCCACCGTCGATCGGCATGGTCACCCCCGCCGGCGCGATCACCCAGATCTACGCCGGCGTCGTGGTCGAACCGAAAACCATCGCCGCAGGGTCCGAAGGCGGCGTCTGGTTCGCCGGCGGGCTCGAAGAAGTCCAGCGGATCAAGCCGCCGCAAGGCGTCGTCAACACCGTCCACATCGGCAAGGTGGACGGGGTCCGTCGCAACGGCTCCGCCCGGCTCACGGTCAAGGTGCCGAGCGGCGGTCGGCTGCAGGCGAAGCCGACGGCGATCGTGATCGGGCAGCACCCGAAGACCGCCAAGCGGATCGCGATCCACGCCCCCACCACCACCGCCAAGGCATCCGTCTGCGGCTCACCCCAGATCCGGGTGAAGCTCGCAGGGGAAGCACGGCGACGACTCCAGGGCTCCGGCAAGGTGCGCGTCGCCGTGGCGGTTACCTTCATCCCGCAGGGTGGCATCCCTTACACGGAAGAGAAGATCCTCTCCTTCAGGGTGCCGCGCCGCTAGGCCGCCCGTGGCGCTACCAGCGCCACGGGCGAGGATCGAAGACGTCCCTCCCGAACGGCTGCAGACCTTCCTGCGCGGCGAAGCCGAGGTGACCGTGGCCGTCGGCGCCGCCGCGGGTGATGCCGAGCAAGTTCTCGTAGCTGCGCAGCGCCGAGTAATGGTTGTAGGGGGTGGTGTCGACGCTGCCGGGGGTGATCCAGCGCGGGTTCAGCAGCAGCGCGCCGATCTTGCCACCGCCGGGGTACTGGCCCGCTTCGGTCGGTTTCGGCACGCCGAACAGCGAGAGGATCGCGGCGTATCCGGGCCAGGCCCAGCTCGGCCCCGGCCGCTCGTTGCAGCACGCCGCCGCCCCCGCGGCCGTGGTGATCGAGCCCGCCTCGTCGGAGGTGATCACGATCAGCATCTTGCCCGAGCGGTAGGCGGGCGAGGCCATGATCATCGGCACCCAGTGCTTCAGCCACGCGTCGGCGCCGACGAGGCCGCCTTCGTGCGTGCCCTCGACGTTGAGGCCGGCACATTTCGCGTCGTGACCGTCGTTGCACAGGTTCGGCGTGACGAAGGCGAAGCGTGGCGTGGTCCACTCGTGGGCGAGATCCTGGGCGAGGTGGCCGGAGAAGGCGTCGGAGCCGTGCGGCCCGGCGCCGACTTTCACGCTGCCCAGCGGCACCACGTTGGCGTCGCAGAGCTTCTTGTCATCGATCACCGAGTGGAAGTAGATGAACGGGTTGTGGCGGTCGGCGTACTGGTCGGCTTCGGTGGCACTGTTGGTGACGTCGACTTCGCCGATCGCGGGGTGGGCGCAGTCGGTGCCGCCGAGCGGGTCGGGTTCGCCGTGGTCGCGCGACGGCGTGTTGCCCATGTCTTCTGCGTACTGGCGCCATTGGGCGACACCGGTCCACGGATTCGGCGGATACATTTCGTCGAGCTGGTCGCCGATCGTCTTCACCGAGGTCGGGTAGACGCAGCCTTTGCCGTCGACCTGGCCCGGGTAGGTCTTCTGGTCGGGGTCCATCGTCCCCGGCGTCACGTCTTCGAAGCTGCCGGCGAAGGTTTTGAAGTCGGAGATGCAGTCGGAGCCGCTCACTTCGTTGGGCGCCTGGCCCGAGACCTGGGCGATGTAGTTGTCGGCGCTGACGTGGCCGATCGCGTAATAGTTTTCGAGCAGCTCGCCGCTCGGGACCAGCGTTTCGTTCAGCCAGCGAGCCGGCGATTCGGACCCGAACGTGGCCTCCTCGTCCTCGTTCTCGATGTCGATGACCATGATGTGTTCGATCGCCCCCGGGGGCAGAGGCGATTCGGACGTCGGATGCCCCCATCCGCCGCCGTGGTCCCAACCGCCGTTACCCCAGCCGCCATGGGATGGGAACGGGTGATGGTCATGCCGCAGTGAACCGCCTTGGTGGGCGACGGCGGCGCCGACGAAGACCACCGCGAGCGCGCCGAGAAGCGCGAGGACCAGCAGGGAGACACGGCGAGCTAGAGACAATTCGACTCCTCATCAAGAGTGGATGGCGCCGCGAGTCTCCTCTCGGGGGCATCCCCCGCTGTGAAAAGACGTTGTCGTCCCGGTGAAGATCCGGTGAAAAGGCCGCCCAGGGCGCGGCGGATCCCTACCCCAGCCAGCCGGCCCGTCGGCGCATCGTTTTGATCCGGCGGAACTCGGCGATGTCCTCGCGCAGGGCGGCAGGGGCGGGGGCCGGGAGGAAGCGGGCGGGCAGCGGGCTCTCCTCGGCCACCCCGTCGCGGGCGGTCACCCGGTAGGCGCGGGCGCCGCGGCGGGCGGTGACGGCGGAGGGCGAGTCTTCGCCCTCCCAGAGCAGACCCGCGTAGTCGTCGAGGCCGTAGCCGGCGGGCATCCCGTCGCCGACCGCCTCCAGGTAGGCGGCGCGGCGGGCCGGTTCGTTGTTGTAGTGGACGCAGAGGCTGCCCTGGAGCAGGCCGAGGCCGGCGGTCGGCAGCGGCTTGCCGGAGGAGGTGGTGATCCCGGCCTCGAACCAGCACATCGCCCCGGCGCTCTGGCCGGCGAGGACGATGCCGCGGCGCCAGGCGAGGCTGACGATCGAGGCGATGTCGTGGGCCTCCCAGACCGCCAGGAGGTTCACCATGCTGCCGCCGCCGACGTAGATCAGATCCTGCGCGAGCAGGTGGTCGCGCAGCGCCATCGGCCGCCGCCCGAGGCGGAAGAGGGAGACGTCGGAGGGCTCGCAGGGCCGGTCGCCGAAGGCCTGGTAGAAGTGGGCGATCTGCTCGGAGGTGTCGCCGCTGGCGGTCGGCAGGATGCAGATCCGCGGTCGGGTGCCGCCGCGCTCGGTCGCCAGGCGCAGGAGGAACTCGCAGACGGCCCGATCGGGCGGCCGCGAGGTGAAGTCGTGGCCGCCCAGCGTGAGGATGCGACGCACCGGCGTCGTCGTCCCCGGAGTGGCTCCGTTCTCGCCGATCCCCGCGCCGCCGCCAGCCATCAGGCCGCCGCGACCGCGGTGGACAGCGCCTCAGGGAAGGGCGGGGCCGGCACGACCCCACGTTCGCCGAGGTAGTTGGTGGCGATCCTCATCTCCACCACCCGCTGCCCGGAAACATCGAGCCGGTAACCGCGCGCCTCCGGACGCGAGGCGACCACGCGGCTCAACTCCTCACCGATGAAGTGCAACGCTGCGCCGTCCTCGGCCGCGTACCCGGGCCGCATCCCTTCGCGCAGGAAGCGGTGGTAGGACTCGCGCCGATCCGACTTGCGTTCGTAGTGGACGCAGTTGCTGAACGGCAGGAGGCCGAGGCCCTCGAGCCGTTTCGGCGCCCCGTGGAAGCCGGTGACCGCCTCCGCGAACCAGCACAGCGACCCGGCCGAGAGGCCGCAGAGGATGACCCCCGCTTCCCAACATTCGCGCAGGATCTCATCGATGCCGTGGGCCTTCCAGACCCCGAGCAGGCTGACCACGCTGCCGCCGCCGACGTAGATCAGGTCCTGGGAGAGCAGGTGGCGGCGGATGTCCTCGGGGCCCTGCTCGCGACGGAACAAGGAGATGTGGCTGGCCTCGCAACGATGCGCCGAGAAGGCCCGGTAGAAGCGGACGATGTAGTGGTCGGCGTCGCCGGAGGCCGAGGGCAGGAAGCAGACCCGCGGCCGCTCCGCCTTGGTCAGCCCAAGGACGTAATCGTCGAGCAACGGGTTGCCCGACTCCATCGAGAACCCGCCTCCGCCGAAGGCGACGATCTGTCGCGGTGCCGTCTTCACGTACTAAATAGTCGCTGGGCGGCCGCTCTCCGTCCTTATCCAGGCGTCCGAATTTGGGGGCGCCGTGCTCGCCCGCGTGTACAGGGGGATTTCGGACGCCCGCTAACCACAGACGGGCGCTTACTGCCTAGGAGGAGACGTAGGCGCGCCGCAGCTTCAGCCGCGCCCGGTGCAGTTGCACTTTGACCGTCCCCTCCGGGATCCCCAGCCGGGCGGCGATCGCGGGCTGGGTCAGGTCCTCCTCGTAGCGCAGCGAGAGCAGCGCCCGCTCGCGCTCCGAGAGCCGCTCCAGCGCCGCGTGCAGATCGGCCCGATCGACCATCGCGACGACCGGTTCCTCCTCGCCCGACTCGATCTGCTCGATCTCGTCTGTGGGATCGGGACGCGGCCGCGAGTAGTGGCGGAAGGCCTCGTTGCGGACGATCGTCGAGAGCCACTGCTTGCGGCTGCCGGAATCGCGCAGGGTCGAGCGCCGACGCCAGGCGCGGAGCAAGGCCTCCTGGGCGATGTCCTCCGCCTCGCTCGGGTTGCTCGCGTAACGGTAGGCCAGCCGCAGACAGATCCTCTGTGCCTCACCCCACTCCCAGCCATCGTCACTTTCGTGCAGATGGTCCCTCTGAGAGTCGATTGGCCGAACTTATAGGAACCACGGCGTCGCGATATAGACAATGAGCGGAATACGCGGATAGATCGTGTGGAACGGTATCGATCAGGGCCAGGGTCCCAGACCGACATGGAGACCTCCACCACACCATCGTCAGGGGACAGTCGACACGCCGAGGCCGCCTACGAGGCGATCGCCCCGGTCTACGACGACTTCACCGCTCACCACAACTACCGGCTTTGGATCACCACCCTGCTGGAGCTGGGCGCGGCCCACGGCCTCCAGGGCGACACCGTGCTCGACGTCGCCTGCGGCACCGGCAAGAGCTTCATCCCGATGCTCGAGCACGGCTGGAAGGTGACCGCCTGCGACATCTCCGCGTCGATGGTGGAGATGGCGCGAGCGAAGGCGGGCCCCGAGGTGCGGCTCGACGTCGCCGACATGCGCAAGCTCCCCGTCTACGGCAGCTTCGACCTGGTCTGCTGCCTCGACGACGCGGTCAACTATCTGCACACCCAGGCCGAACTGGAACAGACGCTGCGCGGGCTGGTCGCCAACATGGCCCCGCACGCCCTCTGCATCTTCGACTCCAACACCATCACCCAGTTCCGCGGCTTCTTCGCCGAACAGTTCGAGATGGAGATGAACGGCCGGCGGATGATCTGGGAGGGTCACGTCGACGACAGCTTCGCGCCGGGTGACATCGCCGAAGCGAGCTTCTCCTTCGAAGCGATCGAGTCCGGCGCGGGGCCGACGGTCCCGCCCGAGCTGCACCGCCAGCGTCACCATCCCGAGGCCGAGGTGCGGGCAGCCATCGACGGCGCCGGCCTGGAGCTCATCGCCACCTACGGCCACCACCACGACGGCGTCCCCCACCAGCCGATGTCGGAGGAGGACCACACCAAGGCCATCTACATCGCCCGGCTGGCTAAGCGGGGAGGGGAAGAGGGGGACCCTTCACTCACGAACTGCGGGGAGGTTCGCTCAGGGTCCCGCTCTTCCCCTTCGATCCCTAGGCGGCCTCGGAGCTGAAGGCGGGCTCGGCCTCCGCGGTTTCGACCGCGACCTCTTCGCCGGCCATCGGGCCGGAGCGGATGACGGACAGCGCCACCACGACGGCACCGACCAGGAGACCGGCACCGACGACGAAGGCCAGCTGGTAGCCGCTCGTCAGCGCCGCGTGGGAACCCTCGCCGCTGTTGACCAGGTCGGTGGTGCGGTTGGTCGAGAGCGTTGCCAGCACGGCGAGGCCGAGGGCGCCGCCGACCTGGAGGGTGGTGTTGACCAGGCCCGATGCGAGCCCCGCCTCCTCCGGTCGGACGCCGGTCATCGCCAGCGTCATCACCGAGGGGAAGGAGAGACCGGCACCGATGCCGACCAGGACCATCGCCGGAAGCACTTCACTCCAGTAGCTTCCGTCGACGCTGATCTGCGAGAAGAGCGCCAGGCCGGCACCGACCGCGACCAGCCCCGGGACCAACGTCGCCTTGGCGCCGTAGCGCAGGTTCAGTTTGGCCGAGAAGCCGAGCGAGAGGGTGCCGATGATCGCCGTCACCGGAAGGAAGGCGATGCCGACCTCGAGCGAGTCGAAGCCGAGCACTTTCTGCAAGTAGAGGGCGCCGAGGAAGAACATCCCGTACATCCCGGCGACCATCAGCGCCTGCGCCACGTTGGCGCCGGTGAGGTTCCGCGAGCGGAAGATCCGCAGCGGCACCAAGGGCTGGGCGGCACGGCTCTCGCGGATCACGAAGCCGACCAGCAGCGCCGCCGCGCCGGCCCCGAAGCCGAGCGTGTGGGCCGATGCCCAACCGTAGTTGGAGGCCTCGACGATCGCGTAGACGCCCGTCATCAGAGCGCCGACGATCAAGGCCGCTCCGGGGAGGTCTGCCCCTTTGGAGAGGCCCATGCCCTTGTCACGCTGCAGGTAGCGCAGCGCCAGGACGCCGGTGATCAGCGCGATCGGCAGGTTGACGATGAAGATCCAGTGCCAGTTGATGGCCTGGGTGATCGCACCGCCTGCGAGCAGGCCGATCGAGCCACCCGCGGAAGCGACGAACGCGTAGACGCCGATCGCCTTCGCCTGCTCCCCGGGCTCGGGGAACATGGTGACGATCATGCCGAGGATGACGGCCGAGGTGAGCGCGCCGCCGACGCCCTGGATGAAGCGGGCGACGACCAGCACGGTCTGGCTCTCGGCAAGGCCGCAGGCCAGCGATGCCGCGGTGAACAGGGCGAGCCCGCTCATGAAGACGTCGCGGCGGCCGAGCAGGTCGCCGAGGCGCCCGGCCAAGAGCAGCAGACCGCCGAAGGTGATCAGGTACGCGTTGATGACCCAGGCGAGGCTCGACTGCGAGAAGCCGAGGTCGGTCTGGATCTTGGGAAGAGCGACGTTCACGACCGTCGCGTCGAGGACGATCATGAGCATGCCCACGCAGAGGACCACAAGGGCGATCCAGCGCGAGCGGTCTGAGGTGGAGGAAGACTGGGCTATATTTCCATTGGTAAGTGACATGGGATCATCACTGTAGCAAGGATTATCTTTGCTACAAGTAGAGTCACGCTAGAATTACGAAATGGCCATGAATCCGGCGACTCAAACCCCCCACACGACGGGCACCATGGGGCTCCTGTCCCAGCTCAACCGCGTCGTCTACCGCCGAGCGACCGAGGACGTCCTCGGGATCAAGCTGAAGCAGCTGATCACGCTCGAAATCCTCGCCCGCAACGAAGGCTGCCTGCAGCAGGAGCTGGGCGCGAGCCTGATGGTCGACCCGAACAACTGCGTGCTGCTGCTGAACGAGCTCGACGACCACGGCTTCGTCGAACGACAGCGCGACCCCCAGGACCGCCGCCGTCACATCGTCGTCATCACCCCCGCCGGGGTGAAAGCGCTGAAGAAGGCGGAGGCGAAGCTGGAGGCGCTGGAGGGCGAAGTGCTCGCCAACCTCGACCCGACCCACCGCGAGCAGCTCCGCGACCTCCTCGCCCGGGCGATGGACGGCCAGGACCCGAACTTCGTCTGCGCCGAATAGCCGCGCCGCGGGTCTGCGGCGGACGGGGAAGGGACGCCGATCTCGAACGGTCAGGAATCTGCACGGTTACTTATCCACGTATAGCGTGGGTTTCTAACCGCGCAGTTTTCTGACCGTTCGGATTTGCGCCATCTCCGTGACGGACGCCCCGTCCCTGTGACGGAACCTCCCGAAGACTCCCCGTCTCGGGCGTCTCGGAGGCGGCCACAGCCTGCCCGGGTCGCCTCCGAGACGCCCGGGGCCCGCCGTCCCCAATTGCCGAGCGTCAGCGCGGCGCGTAGCGGTGGTGCAGGATCAGGACGTTGCCGTCCGGGTCCTTGAACAGCGCCTGGAAGCAGACCCCGCTGTCGATGGTGTCGGCGAGGAACTCGACCCCGGCGCCTTCGAGCTCGGCGCGCGCGGCGGCGACATCGGCGACGCGCAGGGCGATCGGGCTGCCGCTGGGGGCGAACTCGCGGCCCACCGCGGCGGCGTCGAGGACCTGGAGCGTCAGGTTGCCGGTCTCGAACTCGCCGCCGGGGATTTTCCCGTAGTCCTGGGAGTGCTCGAGGCCAAGCGTGCCGCCGTAGAACTCGACCGCGCGCAGATAGTCGGTGACGAAGACGACGGCGAAGTCGGTGCCTTCGACCTTCACGGGCTAGCGACGCTACTAGTCGACCGAACCGAAGCCGACCTGGGTGCCGCCGGAGGCGATCCGCAGGAAGGCGACCTTGCCGAGGTAGAGCGAGATCACCCCGTCCTCTGTGTGGAGGTCGTGCCAGCCGCCCTTCTCGAGCTGCTTGCGAAGGTCCTTGAGGTCGTCTTCGGCCAGGCGGGCGGCGATCACCTGGCCGCCTTCGAAGCCGATCTCGACGCGCTGTGCATCTGCCATCAGTGCCCTCCTGCGGGTTCGACGATCTCGGTGAGTACCCCGCCGGTCGAACGGGGGTGCAAAAAGGCGACGCGGCTCTCGCGGATGCCGACCCGCGGCTGCTCGTCGATCAAGCGGATGCCGGCGGCGGTGAGGCGCGGCAGGGTCGCGTCGATGTCGTCGACCGCGTAGGCGACGTGATGGAGGCCGGGGCCGGAGCGGGCGAGGAATTTGCCGACCGCGGTGTCGGGGCCGAGCGGGCGCAGCAGCTCGACGTGGCCCTCGCCGACGTCCAGCAGCACCGCCTCGACGCCCTGCGAGTCGACCGTCTCGCGGTGCGCCAGCTCCATCTCGAAGCTCTCTCCGTAGAGGGCGATCGCGGCGTCGAGATCCTCGACTGCCACCCCGATGTGGTCGATCCTTCCGAACACGCAGCGGAGTCTATGCAGCCCGCTCGTCCGGGGCCTGCTCGGCGCGGAGGATCTCGGCCATCGCCGCGAGGCTGACCTCGAGCTGCGCGGGGCTCGGCTCCTTGGTCGCCCAGAGGCGCTGGATCTCGCGGCCGGGTCGGTGGAAGGCCTCGGCCAGCGGCTCGCCGTGGTGGCGGTCCGACCAGGCGAAGGCCTCGACCGCCAGCGAGGCGCCGGCCAGGCCGACGACGGTGCGGGCGGCGCTCGAGGGCCGGTCGACGAGGCGCTCGAGCGCGATCGTCCCGGCGGCCGACATCAGCATCATCGGGACGACCAGGTTGGAGCCGCAGCGGTCGTGCTCTTTGGGCACCGCGGCGACGTCGTCGACCCCCTGCTCGTAGGCGGCGATCGCCTTGTGCTCGGCGCCGTGGTAGGCGGCGAGGTCGCGGTCGGAGAGGGCGACGAGGGCGGGGACGACGCCGATCGCCTGCAGCGCGCCCTCGCGGGCGGCGGTGGCGGGGCGGTTGCGGCGCAGCAGCCTGGAGAGGGCAAGGGTGGCGGCGGTTGCGCCGAGCACGCGGCCGTCCTCGAAGGGGAGGCGGGCGGAGGGCATCTTCATGCGCACCAGCGGCAGCACCAGCATCGCCTCGGCGAGTTTCACCGGGCCGCGCAGGCCGGGAACTTTGGCGACCAGGGCGGGGACCAGCTCGGGCTTCCGTTCGGAGGCGACTTCGATCGAGCCGTCGGGACGGCGGACCGCGGCGGCCCAGTGGGTCGGGCCGTGGACGAGGAGGCCGTTGCGCAGGGCCATCCCGCCGAGTCGCAGCTTCTTCGCCTTCGGTTTCGCCTCGCCCGCCGCCATGGACAGACGATACGAGATGGCAAGCGCCGGGGCACGACCCTCCCGACAAACAGAGAGGGCGCCGAGTCAAGGGGCCCGGCGCCCTCTCCCCCCTGTTTATCCCGGCCGGAAGCCCCCAGTCCGAGCCTCCGGCCGGTGTTGCGGCTCTCCCTGGCATAGCTTGGAAAGCCGCCCTTTATAAACCCTTTTCAAGAAAGGAGTTGCGCTGGTCAGGGGACGTATTTCGACGGGCCGCTAGGGCCTCCCGAGGCGCTTGCGCAGCTCGGCGAGACGCTCGCCGAAGGCTTTCTCGCGGCCGTTCCCGGTCGGCTCGTAGAAGCGGCGCTCGGCGAGGCCGTCGGGGAGGTACTGCTGGGCGGCGACGTTGCCGGGGTGATCGTGGGCGTACTGGTACCCATCGCCACGGCCGAGCGCCTGGGCGCCCGGATAGTGCGCGTCGCGCAGGTAGTCGGGAGGGGTCTGGGCGCCGCTGCGGCGGACCTCGGCCCGGGCGGCGCCGATCGCCGTCGTCGCCGCGTTCGACTTCGGCGCCAGCGCCAGGTAGATCGCCGCCTGGGAGAGGTTCAGCGCCGCCTCCGGCAGCCCTACCCGGTCGACCGCGCGGGCCGCCGCGTCGGCGACCACGAGCGCCATCGGGTCGGCGTTGCCGATGTCCTCGGAGGCGAGGATGACCATCCGGCGGGCGATGAAGCGCGGGTCCTCGCCGCCCTCCAGCATCACCGCCAGGTAGTAGAGCGAGGCGTCGACGTCGGAGCCGCGAGTCGACTTGATCCAGGCGGAGATGAAGTCGTAATGGCGGTCGCCCTGGCGGTCGTAGTCGATCGCCCGCCGCTGCAGGGCGTCCTCGATCGCGGCGATGTCGACTTCGCTGCCCTGGGCCCGCTCGACCGCGCGCTCGAGCCCGGAGAGGGCAGCGCGGGCGTCGCCGCCGCTGCGCTCCGCCAGCATCTGCAGCGCCTCCTCGGCGATCGGCGGCGGGTCGGCGATCCCCCGCTCGGGGTCGGCGAGCGCGCGGCGCAGCAGCTCTTCCACCTGCTCGGGGGAGAGCGGCGCCAGCTCGTAGATCTGGCTGCGTGAGATCAAGGCCGAGTTGACCTCGAAGTAGGGGTTCTCGGTGGTCGCCCCGATCAGGGTCAGGAGCCCCTCCTCGACCGCGGGTAGGAGGGCGTCCTGCTGGGCCTTGTTGAAGCGGTGGATCTCGTCGAGGAAGAGGACCGTGCCGCGGCCGTTGGCGCGCCGGCGCTCGCGCGCCCGCTCGATCACTGCGCGGATCTCAGCCCGGCCCGCGTTGACCGCCGACTCCTCCTCGAAGGCCCCGTCGGCCATCCGCGCCGCGATCCGCGCCAGCGTCGTCTTCCCGGATCCGGGCGGCCCGTAGAGGATCGCCGAGTGCGGCCGGCCCGATTCGATCGCTGCCCGCAGCGCCGACCCCTCGCCGACGATGTGCTCCTGCCCGACCATCTCGTCGAGCGTCCGCGGCCGCATCCGCACCGCCAGCGGCGCGTCGGCGGGGACCCCTTCGGGAGCTTCGCCGCCGTTCGCCGCCCTGGCGTCGCCGGTGTCGAAGAGCTGATCGCTCATCCCCTGAGTATGAGGGAGCCGATGTACGCTCATTTGATGGAGAGCGCCACGCAGGCAGCGGCAGCGACGGGCACGCTCGAGTCGCGCAGCCCGACCACCGGCGAGGTGATCGGCGCGGTCCCGACGATCACGCCTGGCGAGGTCCAGGGCGTCGTCGACGAGGTCGCCCGGATCCAGCCCGCCTGGGCGCAGCTGACGACCAAGGACCGCGCCCGCTACATGCTGCGCGCCGCCGACGCGCTGCTGGACGAGATCGACGAGATCGCCGAGCTGCTGGTCCGCGAGCAGGGCAAGCCGCGGGTTGAGGCCTACACGATGGAGCTGCTGCCGACCGTCGACGCGCTGCACTGGGTCGCCAAGGCGGGACCGAAGGTGCTCGCCGACGAGCGGGTGCGGATGACCCAGGCCTTCACGCTCTCCAAGAGCGGCCACTTCTCCTACGAGCCGATCGGCGTGGTCGGGGTGATCGCGCCCTGGAACTACCCCTGGTCGATCCCCTTTGGCGAGGTGGCGATCGCGCTGATGGCGGGCAACGGGGTGGTGCTGAAGCCGGCCTCGCTGACGCCGCTGCTGGGCGAGAAGATCCGCGCGGTGTTCGAGCGCGGCGGCGTGCCCGAGGGGCTGGTCCGGGTGGTCCACGGCGGCGGCCCGGTCGGCGAGGCGCTCGCCCGCTCCTCGGTCGGCAAGGTCTTCTTCACCGGCTCGGTCGAGGTCGGGCGGCAGGTCGGGGAGGCCTGCGCGTCCCAGCTCAAGGGCAGCGTGCTGGAGCTCGGCGGCAAGGACCCGATGATCGTCTGCGCCGACGCCGACCTCGGCAACGCGGTCAGCGGGGCGATCTGGGGCGGGTTCGCCAACGCCGGGCAGACCTGCTCGGGGATCGAGCGGGTCTACGTCCTGCGCGAGGTCGCCGACCGCTTCGTCGCCGGGGTGGCGCGGGAGGCGGAACGGCTGCCGATCGGCGACCCGCTCGCCTGGGAGACCGCAATCGGCCCGATGACCTCCGACTCCCAGTACGCGACCGTGGTCGAGCTGATCGACGACGCGGTGGCGAGCGGCGCCACCAAGCTCTGCGGCGGGCCGGTCGAGGTCCCCGGGCTGGCCGGCAAGTTCATCGCCCCGACCGTCCTCACCGGGGTCACCCACGCGATGCGGATCATGCGCGAGGAGATCTTCGGGCCGGTGCTGCCGATCGTCGTCGTCGACTCCGAGCAGGAGGCTATCGACCTCGCCAACGACTCCGAGTTCGGGCTCGGCGCCTCGGTCTGGACGCGCGACCGGGCGCGGGGCGAACGGATCGCGAGGGTGCTCGAGTCGGGGATGGTCTGGATCAACGACCACTCCTTCAGCCACGGGGCGTGCCAGTGCTCCTGGGGCGGGGTGAAGAGCTCCGGCCTCGGTCGCTCGCACTCCAAATTCGGCTTCTATGAGTGCGTGAACATCAAGATGAACGCCTGGGAGCCGGGGTTGACGCGGGACTTCTGGTGGCATCCCTACGACCGCACCCTGGGCGAGGCGGTGCGCAACTCGGCGAAGCTGCTTTACGGGCGCGGCGAGGTGCGGGCGAAGGCGCTGCGCGACGGCGCCCGGCCGCTCCTGCGGGTCGGCCGCCGCACCATCCGCCGCGGCTGATCCGCGGCGGATAGCGGCAAACCGACAGAATCCGGGCGTGCTCCCTGAAGATGAGACAGGCGCGCAGCCGGCGATCAAGCTGGTCGGGCTGCGCCGCGTCTACGGCGACCGCGCCGCGCTCGACGACCTCTCGCTGGAGACGAGGGTCGGCGACTCGCTCGTCGTTCTCGGTCCCAACGGCGCCGGCAAGACGACCCTGCTGCGGATCCTCGCCACCCTGCTGCGGCCGACCGGCGGCGAGGTCCACGTGCTCAGCTGCGAGCTCCCCGGCGAGGCCTGGAAGCTGCGCGGCAAGATCGGCTACCTCGGCCACGAACCGCTCCTCTACCGCGACCTCACCGGGCGCGAGAACCTCCGCTTCCACGCCAAGCTGCACGGGATCACCGGCGCGCGCGCCGATTCCCGGATCGAGGAGCTGCTGAGCGCCGTCAACCTCGCCCACCGCGGCGACGAGCGTACGTATGAGTTCTCCGCCGGGATGCGCCAGCGGCTGGCGATCTGCCGCTGCGTCCTGCACGAGCCGGAGCTGCTGCTGCTCGACGAGCCCGACTCGAACCTCGACATCGAGGGCCGCGAGATCGCCAAGACGCTGATCGGCCCGGCCCTCGGCCACACCCGCGTCGTCGTCACCCACGATCCCGACCGCTACCTGCCCGAGGCCGACCAGGTGCTGCGGCTCGGCATCGACGAGAAGGCGGCGGTGTCATGACCCCCTCGCGCACCGCCTTCGCCGCGATCCTCGGCAAGGACCTGCGGGCCGAGCTGCGCACCCTGCAGTCGCTGCCCGCGATGGCCCTCTTCGCCGTCACCTCGTTCGTGATCTTCCGCTTCGGGCTCAACCGCACCAGCCTCTCCGGCAGCCTCGCCGCCGGGGTGCTGTGGGCGACCCTGCTGTTCGCCGCGGTGCTCGGCATCAACCGCCTCTTCGTCGCCGAGCGCGAGGAGGGCGGCTTCGACGCGATCCGCCTCGCCCCGATCGACCGCAGCGTCCTCTTCACCGCCAAGGTCGCCGCGCTGATCGTCTACCTGGTGGCGCTGGAGCTGATCGCGGTACCGATCTTCGCCCTCTTCTTCCTCAGCAGCGTCGCCTCGCTGCCGCCGCTGATCATCGTGCTGCTGCTCGCCGACCTCGGGCTCGCCTCGACCGGCACGCTGATCTCCTCGATGGCGGTCAATTCGCGGGCCCGCGACCTGCTCGTGCCGCTGGTCCTGCTGCCGCTCGTGGTGCCGCTGATGATCGCCGCCACGGCCGCCACCGAACCGCTGATGCTGCTGGGCGGAGTTTCCTATCACCGGTTCGGAACCTGGCTGATAGTGCTGGGTCTATACGATCTGATCTTCGCCCTGCTGGGCTACGCGGTATTCGACTTCTTGCTCGAGGACTGACCCCGCCGCGTCCGGCAGCCGGATCACCCCCCAGCATGTACGGCAAAGGACTCAGACCGCTTTCGATCGCGACCGTCGTGATGTTCGCGATCACGCTTTCGCTGGTCTTCTTCTACGCGCCGATCGAAGCTGACCAGGGCTTCCTGCAGAAGATCTTCTACCTGCACGTGCCGCTGGCGATCGTCTCGCTCTGCGGCTTCATCGTCGGCGGCATCTTCGCGGTGCTGCACCTGCGCCGCGACGACCCGCGCTATGACGCCTACTCCTATGTCTCGATCCACATCTCGGTGATCTTCGCCGTCGGCGCGCTGATCACCGGGTCGATCTGGGCGAAGGGCTCGTGGGGCCACTGGTGGGTCTGGAACGAACCGACGCTGGTCAGCTTCCTGATCGTCTTCCTCCTCTACGCGACCTACTACCCCTTCCGCTACGCGATCGAGGACCGCCAGCGCCAGGCACGGTACGCCTCGGTCTTCGCAATCACCGCCGGCGCCTTCGTGCCGCTCAACTTCCTCGCCGTACGGGCGTCGGCGTCGCTGGTCCACCCGCGCGTCTTCGCCACCGCCGAAGGCGGCCTGCCCGCGTCGATGCAGCTGGTCTTCCTGTGCTCGATCACCTCGATGGCGCTCCTGTGGACGACGCTGGTCAAGTTCGAGCTCTCGGCGAAGAGCGCCCAGGGTCAGCTGAAGCGGCTGCGCCGCGCCCTCGGCGCGCCGACCACCCAGGCCACCTCGCGGATCGCCCCGGAGGTCCACTGATGCTCGCCCTGCTGGTCGCCGCGGCCCCGGCGATCCCCAACGATGTCGGCGGCAAGTACGTCGCCGGCGCCTACATAGTCTTCGTCCTGCTGCTGCTGATCTACGTCGCGATCATGGGCATGAAACTGGCCCGGATCGAGCGCGGCCTGCGCGAGGTCGCCGAGATCGCCGAGCAGCGCAAAGACGAGGCTGCCGCCGCCGGGGACCCGCCTGCGGCGCCCGCGGAGGTCAAATCTTGAGCGAGATCCTCGCCCTTGGCGTCTCCCACAAGACGGCGCCGCTCGACCTGCGGGAGCGCCTCTCGCTGACCGAGGGGCGGGCCGTCGCGGCGCTGCGCGACCTGACCGAAGCGGAGACGATCACCGAGGCGGCGGCGATCTCAACCTGCAACCGGACGGAGCTCTACCTGGTCGTCGCCGACCCGGTCGAGGCCGAGTCCGAGGCGCTCGGCGTGCTCACCCGCAAGGCCGAGATCCGGCCGACCGAGCTGCTCGGTCACCTCTACTCGTTGCGCGGCCACGACGCCAGCCGCCACCTGCTGCGGGTGACCGCGGGGCTCGACTCGATGATCGTCGGTGAGGCCGAGATCCAGGGCCAGGTCAAACGCGCCTACGAGCTGGCGCTGGTGGAGGGGGCGACCGGGCCGATCCTCAACCGTCTGTTCCGCGGCGCGCTCGCCGCCGGTGGACGGGCGCGGGCCGAGACCGAGATCGGGGTGCGGGGAGTATCGATCCCCTCGGTCGCGGTCGAGGTGGCCCAGCGGGCGCTCGGCGACCTGACCGAGCGCAAGGTGCTGATGATCGGCGCCGGCGGCACCGCCGAACTCGTCGCCCGGGCGCTGGTCTCCCGCGGCGTCGAGACCGTCTTCGTCGCCAACCGCCATCACGACCGCGCACTCGGGCTCGCCCAGCGCTTCAACGGCGAGGCGATCCGCTTCGAGAACCTGCCCGAGCAGCTGGTCGAGGTCGACCTCGCCGTCTCCACCACCAACTCACCGCACCACATCATCGAGCGCGACGGGCTCGAGCAGGTGATGGCGGAGCGCGAAGCGCGCCCGCTGCTGCTGATCGACATCGCCGTCCCTCGAGACATCGAGCCGGAGTGCCGCGAGGTCGCCGGGGTGAGCGTCTACGACATCGACGACGTCCAGCAGATCGTCGAACGCAACGCCGGGGTGCGAGAAGCCGAGGCGACGCGGGCGGAACGGATCATCGAGACCGAGCTCGACCGCTTCCAGAAGTGGCTGGCCTCGCTCGAGGTGGTGCCGACGATCACTGCGCTGCGCGAGCACGGCGACGAGGTCGTGCGCCGGGTGATGGCCGAGAACGAGAATCGCTGGGAGAACCTCGGCGAGGCCGACCGGGCGCGGATGGAGCTGATGGCGAAGGCGATCGCCTCGCGGATCCTGCACGAGCCGACCCGACGCATCCGCCGCGCCGCCGGCCACGACGACGCCTACCAGTACGTGAGCGCGCTGCGCGAGCTGTTCGGGCTCGACGTCGAGACCGAGGTCGAGTCGGAGGCCGACGCAGCGGGCAAGGTCACCGAGCTGCGCCCCGGCCAGGGCTGAGCCCCGGCCTTGGCGCTGCGGATCGCCACCAGAAGTAGTCAGCTTGCCCTGACGCAAGCCGGGATGGTCGCGGAGATGCTGGGCGGTGCCGAGCTGGTCCAGGTCTCCTCCGACGGCGAGCCGGGCGACAAGTCGAGGTTCGTGCGGGCGGTCGAGCAGGCGCTGCTCGAGGGGCGCGCCGACGTCGGGGTCCACTCGGCGAAGGACCTGCCGGGAGACGAGGTCGAGGGCCTGGAGATCGCCGCGGTGCCGGCGCGAGAGGACCCGGCCGACGCCTGGATCGGCGCGGGCGCGTCGCTCGATGACGTCCCGGAGCGCGCACGGGTCGGGACGGTGAGCCTGCGGCGAAAGGCCCAGCTTCTGGCGGCACGGCCGGACCTGCAGATCCTCGACCTGAACGGCAACGTCGACACCCGCCTCCGCAAGCTGGCCGAGGGCGACTACGACGCGATCATCCTTGCCGCCGCGGGCCTGCGTCGGTTGGGACGCGAGGGCGAGATCGGCTTCCGCGTGCCGACCGTGCGGATGGTCCCGGCGGCGGGCCAGGGGGCGCTGGCGGTGCAGGTGCGCACCGAGGACGAGGAGACCGCGACGGCGGTGCGCGCGATCAGCGATGAGCGCGCGTTCGCCGAGCTGCGCGCCGAGCGCGCCTGCTTCACCAGGCTCGACGCCAGCTGCTCGACCCCGATCGGCGTCCACGCGGAGTGCGATGGAGGGACGCTGCGGATCGGCGCCTTCGTCGGCCTGCCGGAGGGCAGCGAGTGGATCCGCGACGAGCTCGACGCCGACGCGGGCGACCCGGAGGCGGCGGGCAAGGAACTGGCGAAGCGGCTGTTGGGCGCTGGCGCGGCGGAGCTCCTGGCACGAGCGGCGGAGGCGGCGCCGTGAGGGCGACCCAGGCCAGCGCGGCGAGTGCCGGAGTGGTCTATCTGGTCGGCCCCGCCGACCCCCTCGCCTGCGCCGAGGAGGAGGCCTCGTGAGGGCGACCGGAGGCGCCCGTGCGGGGGTCGTCTACCTGGTCGGCGCCGGGCCTGGCGACCCGGGGCTGATGACCGCACGGTCCCTTGCGCTGATCGCCGCCGCGGACGCGATCTACTACGACCGGCTGATCCCGCCAGGGGCTCTCGACGGAGCACGCGAGGACGCGGAGCTGATCTACGTCGGCAAGCAGCCCGGGGTGCCCTCGGTGCCGCAGGAGGAGATCGGCGAGCGACTGATCGAGGCGGCGCGCGCCGGGCGCAGCGTCGTGCGGCTGAAGGGCGGCGACCCGTTCGTCTTCGGCCGCGGTGGCGAGGAGGGCGAAGCGCTGCGGGCGGCAGGGGTCGAGTTCGAGGTCGTCCCCGGCGTCACCGCGGGCGTCGCCGCGACCGCCTACGCCGGGATCCCGGTCACCCACCGCGACGACGCGTCCGCGGTCGCCTTCGTCACCGGCCACGAGGACCCGGAGAAGGCGGAGACGGCGCTCGACTGGGACGCGCTCGCGACCTTCCCCGGCACGCTGGTCTTCTACATGGGCGTCAAGCGCCTGGGCGAGAACGCGGCGGCGCTGATCGCCGCCGGGCGCGACGCCGAGGAGCCCGCGGCGGCGGTCGAACGCGGCACCTGGCCGGAGCAGCGGACGGTGAGCGCGACCCTCGGGACGATCGCGGCGGTGGTCGAGCGCGAGGCGGTCAAGGCGCCGGCGCTGATCGTGGTCGGCGACGTCGCGGCGCGGCGCGAGGCGCTGGCGTGGCTGGAGCGCCGCCCGCTGCACGGACGAACCGTGGTCGTCACCCGGGCGCGCGCCCAGGCGAGCGGGCTGGCGGCGACGCTTCGAGGACTGGGCGCGATCGTCGTGGAGCTGCCGGCGATTCGGATCGAGTCCCGTATCGGCACCGAGGAGGTGAGGGCTGCGGCGTCGGCGATCGACGGCTACGACCTCGTATGCCTGACCAGCCCCAACGGCGTGAAGCTGCTCTTCGAGGCGCTCGGCGCGGCGGGCCGCGACGCGCGGTCACTGGCGGGCGCGACCGTCGCCGCCATCGGCCCCGGCACCGCCCGCGCGCTCGCCGCCCACGGCATCGCCGCCGACGTGATCCCGGACCGCTTCGTCGCCGAGGCGCTGGTCGAAGCGCTCGCCGGCGTCGAGGTGGAAGGCAAGCGAGTGCTCGTCGCCCGCGCCGCCGAGGCCCGCGACGTCCTCCCCGACGCGCTGAAGGAGCGCGGCGCCGAGGTCGACGTCGTCGCCCTCTACGAGACCGTGCGCGAGACCCCCGACGAGACCGCGGTCGAGGCAGCGCAGGGCGCCGACTACGTCACCTTCACCTCCTCCTCGACCGTGAAGAACCTCACCGAGGCTCTCGGTAACCGCTTCCCCCCCAACGCCCGGATCGTCTCGATCGGCCCGATCACGAGCAGCTCGGTCCGCGACGCCGGCCTCGAGGTCGCCGTCGAGGCCGACCGCCACGACGTCGACGGCCTCCTATCGGCTCTCCTCGCCGACGCAGCCACCCATTGAGCGACACCCGTGGAGCGAAAGTGGCTCTATAAGCAACTGACGCTCCACGGCAGGTCGGTGTGTGGAGCGAAACCGTCCCTATGCGACGGTAAAGCTCCACAGCCGCAGCGGCCCGTGTGGAGCGAAGCTCTCGCTATGCGAGAGGAAGGCTCCACAGCCCAACCCTCGGCGCGCTGCCGTGGAGAGAAACTCGGTCTATGACCGAGTTTCTCTCCACACGATTCGGCTCGCCGCATCGTCACTTCGCGAGCGTCGGGTCGACGAACACGGTTGCGCGTGAACTCGCGGCGGCGGGGGCGCCGCACGGGACCATCGTCACCGCCGCCGAGCAGACCGCGGGGCGCGGTCGACAGGGGCGCTCGTGGACCGCGCCGCCCGACTCGGCGCTCCTCTACTCCGGCATCCTCCGCCCGCTCGAACCCCGCCACTCGATCCTCCCCCTCGCCGTCCCCCTCGCCGTCTGCGAAGTGGCGGAGCAACTCCGACCCAGCATCTCATGCAAGGTCAAGTGGCCCAACGACATCCACCTCGACGGCCGCAAGCTCGCCGGCATCCTCATCGAGGCAAGGCCCCAAGACAGCTGGGCGGTCATCGGAGTGGGCCTGAACCTCACCATCCGTCCCGACGAGTTCCCCTCCGACCTCCGCGACCGCGCCACGTCCCTCTTCCCCTCACCCTCAGAGGCGACTCGCCCAGCCGGCCCTCATAACCGCCAAGACGAGATGAGGGCCGGCTGGGCGAGCGAGGCGTCAGCTTCCCTAAGCCAGGCCCTTGAGCGGTGGATCGACACGGACCCTGAAAAGGTCCTCGCCGAGTGGCGCAAGCGCGACGCACTCCTGAACCGCAACGTCACCTGGGAGAACGGAGCCGGCGTCGCCGAGGGAATCGACGAACGCGGCTACCTACTCGTCCGACTCGCCGACGGAGACCGCGTCGCCCTCGGTGCCGGCGATGTCCACCTGACCAGCTTCTGAGTCGCCATCCGCGGTGGCTTTCGGTTTCGCCGCTTTCGCTTTCCGTTTGCGTTTCGCTTTGGCTTTGGCTTTGGGTTTCTCCTCAGCCTCAGCGTCGTCGGTCTCAGCTTTCGTCGCTTTGCGTCGCCGGGCCCGTTTCGGTTTCTCCTCGGCCTCGGCCGCGGCGTCGCCGTCCTCGTCTTTCGCGGCTTTGGTCGATTTGCGGCGGCGGCGTTTCGGTTTCTCCGCCGGTTGATCGCCATTGGTCGACCCCGAATCGATCTCCGCCGCGTCCCCCTCCGCAAACTCGAGTTCCTCGACGGTCCCGTTCGCCCCGTTCTGCGCCGCCTCCACGGCCCCGTTCTCGCCGTTCTCCCCCTCGCCGTTGCCGCCGCGCTTGCGCTTGCGCCGCCGCTTGCCGCCTTTGGGGAAGTTCCGCAGCAGCTCGCGGGCGACAGCCGACGGTTTCCGGGCCATCCGCATCCGCGCCCCGCGCAGCACCTCCTCGCCCTCCGGCGTGTGCGAGACCGCCGCGGCGAGCAGCGCCACCGCCAGCCGGCGGTCCTGTTTGCGCGCCGCGTGGACCAGCCGGCGCGCGTTGCGCCCATGCGCCCGCCCGCTCGAGTTGACCAGCAGTCCCAACAGCCGCTTCGTCTCCGGCCAGCGCTGCACCGCGTACTCCTCGTGCAGTTCGCGCGTGTAGCCGGCCAGCCGCCAGACCCACGCCTGCGCCTGGTCGCGCCGCCCGATCCGCTTGTCGATCAGCGCCTGCAGCAAAGTCTTCGTCCCCGCCCGTTTGTCCTCGCGGCTCCAGGTGCCGACGATGTCGATCGCGTCGTCGAAGGCGTCGGCGTCGCCGAGGTCGGCGATCTCCCCCAGCGCTTTCAGCCGCAGCTGCGCGTTGCGGTTGCGCTGTACGCAGGTCAGCAGGAAGCGGCGACGGAGCTCCTTGGTGCGGTCGTTCTGCAGCATCGCGCGGGCGCGGCGCCAGCCCTGCGTGTTGACCCGCGCCCCGGCCAACGCCGCCCAGGCGTGCTGCTCGGGGTAGTCGAGGTTCTCGACCGCGATCCGCCAGATCTCCCGTTCGAGCACCTCCATCCGTTTCTCCTCGACGTCGGAGACCGGGACGATCCGCCGCTCCACCCGCACCTTGCGGCCGCGGCCGCGGCGCACCGGCCCGACCACGATCGCGCCGCCGCGATAGACGTCGCGGTCGAGCAGGCTGTGCAGGGTGACGATCGTCTCGTCGTGGGTCGTCGCCGGGTGGACGAAGTCGATGACCAGGCCCGCCTCCTTGCCCGGCGCCCGCCGGGTCACGCGGCCGACCCGCTGCTGGTAGACCCGCCGCGAGGCGGTCGGGGCGAGGTGCATGCAGATCGTCGCCCGCGGGCTGTTCCAACCCTCGGCCAGCAGCTGCGCGTTGCAGAGCACGTCGACGTCGCCGCGTTCGAAGCCGGCGAGGATCTCGGCCAGTTCGCGCTTCGGCGTCTGCCCGGAGACCGCCTGGGCGTTGATGCCGACGGCGCGGAACGCCTCGGCGACGTTGTGGGCGTGCTGGACGCCAGCGGTGTAGAGGACGCCCGGGGTTTTGCGGAAGCGCGACTTGTAGAGGTCGGCGATCGCGAAGTTGAACGGGCCCTGGTCGAGCAGCGCGGCCAGCTCCTCCTGGTCGAAGTCCTGGTCCACCTCGCCTTTGCGCAGCGGCACCTTGGCGATCGTCCGCACCCCGGGGCCGGGCGGGATCCGCAGGCAGCGCAACGGTGAGATGACCCCGCGGCGCGCCGCCTGGGCGAGGTCGAAGCGCGAGGTCTGGGTCGGGAAGAGGTCGGCGACGTGGCGGGCGATCAGCGCGCCGGTCGCGGTCATGCCGATGAAGACGGGGCCGGGCCAGGCGCGGATGCAGGCGCTGGTTTTCTCGCCCAGCGCGGTGTGCGCCTCGTCGCAGATCACCACCGAATAGGCGTCGGAGACTTTCTTGTGGTTGCGGACGAACCACTGATAGGTCTCGACCGTGACCGGGCCTTCGGCGTCGTCGCGGTTGCCGAGCAGCGGCGGGCGCAGGCGCTCCTTGTAGCCACGGTCGGAGATCTCGCCGATGAACTGGTCGACCAGGTTGCGGCGGTGGGTGAGGATCAGGACGCCGCCGGTGCGGGTCGCCTCGATGAAGCCGACCGCGGCGACCGTCTTGCCGGCGCCGGTCGCGTGCTCAAACCAGAAGCGGCGCGAGGCGCCCGGGTCTTCGGCGGCCTCCTCGACGACCTCGTCTTCGTCATCGGCGGAGGCGGTTTCGGTCCAGTCCTGGGGCTCTTCGTCCTCAGGCTCATCGGCGTCGCCAGGCGCTTCGTCTTCCTCGGCGCCTTCCGGCGCGGCATCGTCATCGATCTCGACTTCGTCGGTATCCGGCTCGTCGACCCCCGCTTCGCCAGCGGGCAGATCGACCCCGGCCTCGGCCGAGCCGACCTGCTGCTGGGCCATCAGCTCGGCAAGCGTGCCGGCGAGCGCGTCGACCTGGTGGGGGGAGAGCTCGGCGCCGTCGCGCAGGGTCGGCGTATCGGTGGCGAGGAAGCGCTCCAGCCCGAGCAGCAGCGAGTAGTTGCGGCGCCACTCGATCGAGGGCTCCTCGGCGCCGCCGTCGATCTCGCTCAACGCATGATCGAGCGCCTCACGGCGGGCGGTGCCAGGGGCGAGCGCCTCCGGCCCCTCGCCATCGAGCAGGAAGGGCTCACGCGCGAACTCGGACGCACGCTCGATATCGGCGTTACTGGGTGCCGCGCCAGCGGCAACGTCGGTGGTATTGGCCATAGAAGGCTTTGGTGTCTGCCCTCGGCCGCAACTGACTGGGCGACCGCCGGGCGAGGTGAACGAGGGCTACGGGAAGCCGGAAGTCCGTCCCCCCGAGAACTCTGAGGTCCGCGAACCGCGAACCAAACGTACTCGTATTGTAATCACGGAGCGGATGAGACGGCGAATCACACTCGCGCTCGCGCTGATTGCGGGCCTCGGACTCACCGCCTTCGCGGCGGGCTGCGGCTCTTCCGGCGGGGGCGGCTCGACCCATCCCGACTACGCGACGGCGCTGAAGGGCGCCCCGGCGCCGCTGGCGAAGCTCTACGGCGAAGCGAATCAACTGCTCCCCGGCGGCAAGGACGCCTTTGAAGGGCGCGTCGCCTCACTCGGCTATCCGGTGGTCGCCAACGTCTGGGCATCCTGGTGCGGCTCCTGCCGCCTGGAGTTCTCGCTCTTCCAGCAGGTCTCGGCGAAGTGGGGCAAGAAGGTCGCCTTCCTCGGGATCGATGCCGAAGACTCGGAATCGGCGGCCGAAGAATGGCTGGAAGAACGGCCTGTCCCATACCCGACCTACTTCGAAACCGGCAGCGCCATCGCCGCGGCGCTGAAGCTGCCCGGCAGGCCCGACACCGCCTTCTACAACCGCGAGGGCAAGCTCGTATACCTCAAGATCGGCCCGTACACGCATGAGTCCGAACTTGAACAAGACATCAAGAAATACGCGTTGGAAGGCGCGTAGGGGCGCATAATCCAGGCATGGAAGCCTTCGTCATCATCGCCCTGATCGGGATCGGCCTCCTGGCGGCGGAGCTGTTGCTGCCGACCGGCGGGATCCTGGCGCTGCTCGGGATCGCCGGGCTGGTGGTCGGCGGGATCCTCGCGCTCGGTTCATCGGACAACGCGGCCGAGTGGATCGGCGGCGCGCTGATCACCCTCGCCGTCCTCTCCGCAATCAGCTTCTTCTACATCACCCGCAAAGTCCTCCACTCGACCCGCAAGCTGCCGAAACGGGCCGGGACCGAGGAAATGGCCGGCGGCGAGGCGGAGGCGCGCTCGGCGATCGATCCGGAGGGCAAGGTGTTCATGCGCGGCACGCTGTGGTCGGCGCGGCTCGCCGACGGCGCGGAGGCCGTCCGTTACGGGGATAGAGTGACGGTGGAGGCGGTCGACGGGCTGACGCTCGTGGTGCGGCCGGCATCCGCCATCAACCCCACCCCAGCAACCCCAGGCCATCAACAAGATCGCCTTCCACAAGATCACCTGCAACCAGATCAAGGAGCCAGCTGAATGGCCGTAGTCGGCGCAATCGTGATCGTGATCGTCCTCTTCGGGCTGATCGCGCTCGGCCTGTCGGTGCGGGTCCTGCGCGAGTACGAGCGCGGGGTGATCTTCCGGCTCGGGCGGCTGATCGCCACCAAGGGCCCGGGCCTGATCCTGCTGATCCCGCTGATCGACCGGATGGTCAAGGTCGAGCTACGGACGGTCACGCTGAGCATCCCGCCGCAGGAGGTGATCACGCGCGACAACGTCCCCTGCCGGGTCAACGCGGTCGCCTACTTCCGGGTGGTCGACCAGAACCGGGCGGTGGTCGAGGTCGAGAACTACCTCGTCGCGACCTCGCAGATCTCACAGACGGCGCTGCGCTCGGTGCTCGGCAAGGCGGAGCTCGACCAGCTGCTGGCCGACCGCGAGCGACTCAACGAAGATCTGCAGAAGATCATCGACGAGTCGACCGAGCCGTGGGGCGTCAAGGTGACCGCGGTGGAGATCAAGGACGTCGAGATCCCCGACCAGATGCAGCGGGCGATGGCGCGCCAGGCCGAGGCCGAGCGCGAGCGGCGGGCGAAGATCATCAACTCCGAGGGCGAGTTTCAGGCGGCCCAGAAGCTCACCGACGCGGCCGACATCATCAGCACCAATCCCGCCTCGCTGCAGCTCCGCTACCTGCAGACGCTGCTCGAAATCGGCTCCAACCAGAACACCACGGTGGTCTTCCCGCTGCCGATGGACGTGCTCGAGCCGTTCATCGGGCGCGCCGAACACAGCCGCGGCGGCAGCAAAGACGCCTCGCGACCGAAACCGCCGCCCCCGCCCGGCGGCGGAGAGCCGGTGCCCGGTGTGACCGACGTCGCCCCGGAGCCGACGCCGCCGCCTGAGGAGGACGCGCCCGCCGATCCGGATCTGCCACCCTCCCGCTCCTGAGCGCCAGTCCCGAGATCCGCATCGACCAGCTGAGCGGGCTGAGGAGCATCCTCGCCCCGGCCCGCGCGGCGCGGCCGGACAACTTCACCGCCCGCCGGAGCGAGCCGAAGGGACCGGGCGGGTGCCCATTCTGCGAGGGCAACGAGGACAAGACGCCACCTGAGCTCTACGCGCTGGGCGAGGAGGGGCGGGCGCCCGACACGCCCGGCTGGCGCACCCGCGTGGTGCCGAACCTCTACCCGGCGCTGGGCGCGCCCGAGGCGGTCATGCCGGGAAGCCCGGAGACCGAAGCCGGCTCTTTCTCCTCCAGCGGCGACCCGCTGCTGACCTCGCGGCGGAGCGGCGAACCGGACCTCTTCAGCGCCCGGCCTGCGACCGGGGCGCACGAGGTGCTGATCAACTCGCCCCGCCACGTGACCGCGATGGCAGAACTCGACGACACCGAGTTCGCCGACGCGATCGCCACCTGGAGGGAGCGGATGCGGGCGCATCGCGACGCCTCCTACCAGCAGCTGATCGTCAACGAGGGCGGCGGCGCCGGGGCCTCGCTCGAGCACACCCACGCGCAGCTCTACGCGCTGCCGTTCGTGCCCGCGGCGGTGGCGCGGGAGCGGGAGCGGGTCGGCGCCTACGGCGAACGGACCGCCGGCGCGGGGCTGCTCGCCGACGTGCTGGTCGAGGAGGTGCGGCGCAAAGACCGGCTGGTGGCGATCGACGACGAGGCGGCGCTGATCTGCCCGTGGGCCTCGCGAGGGCCGTTCGAGCTGCGGGTGATCCCGCGGCGTGAAGTGGCCCGGTTCGAGGAGGACAGCGGCGGCGCGGCGATGATCGCGACCGCGATGCGGGTGCTGGCGGCGCGCTTCGGCGAGCCGCCGGAGCTGAACCTCTGGGTGCGGACGGCGCCGCAGGACGCCGACCAGTTCCACTGGCACGTCGACATCGCGCCGCGGTTGACGATCAAGGCCGGCTTCGAGCTCGGCACCGGGGTCGACATCAACATCTACCCGCCGGAGAAGGCTGCTTCAGACCTTCGCGAATGCCTGTAGGGAGCTGTTCCCTGGGGGGCGGGGAAGGGACGGGAAAGGGACGCGGCCATCTCGCGGCGGCCCTGGCAGGCTGAGGCCGCCGCGAAATGGCCGGGTTACGGGTGGACTGCGAGGGTGCGGGGCGCCTGCGGGGACCGGGGTGCGGAAGTGCTGAGGGTTCCGTGAGGAAGGCGCCGGGAACGTCACGGCGACGTGAGGGAGAGGTCGTGGACCGCACGACTCCTCCACGCTCGCAGAGGCGCGGTCGTCCTAACCCACCCATAGCGCCGGTTAGGTCGACCGCGCGATCCGGGGGCCCGCAGACCCCCGGTGAGGCGCGCGTCCCCGTGACGTCCCCGGCATCTCCGTCACGCACCCCTCCCGTCTTCCCCACGGGAACCCGGCGACTCCCCGCAGGGATCCCGTCCCTCCCCGCAGGGATCCCGTCCCTCCCCGAAGGCGCCACATCCCTGTGACGGCCCCTCCCCACGAACCTCCCGTCCCGGGCGTTTCGGAGGCGGCCACAGCCTGCCCGGGTCGCCTCCGAGACGCCCGGGCCATCCGTCCCCGGCCGCAAAGGCCCCAGCTCGTGAGATCGAACGTCTAGTCGGACGCCGAGACCGGCACGCCCAGGACCGAGTCGAGGAGGCCGGGGAAGCGGGCGTCGATGTCCTCGCGGCGGAGGCGGCTCATCTTGCTCGTCCCCTCTTTCCACTGTTCGACCAGGCCTGCCTCACGCAGCACCCGGAAGTGGTGGGTGCGGGTCGATTTGGTGATCTCGGGGGCGAAGCTGCCGCACGGTCGCGGCTCTTCGCTGACCGCCAGTTCGGCGACGATGCCGCGCCGCTGCGGATCGCTCAGCGCGTGGAGGACCGCGGAGAGGTCGATCGCGTCGCGGTCGGGGTGTTCGAAGCTCATGCCGACCATGATACGACGATCATCGAACTTTGTGGTACGGTGATCATCGAACTATGAAGCGGCTCCAGAAAGACGCCCTCCTCCTGACCGTCTGCCTCGCGCAGTTCATGGTCATCCTCGACATCTCGATCGTCAACGTCGCGCTGCCGAAGATCCATGAGTCGCTCGGCTTCTCCGACACCGGCCTGCAGTGGGTCGTCAACGCCTACACCCTCACCTTCGCCGGCTTCCTGATGCTCGCCGGCCGCGCCACCGACCTCCTCCCCCGCCGCCAGGTCTTCCTGATCGGCGTTGGCCTCTTCGCCGCCGCCTCGCTCGGCTGCGCGCTCGCCGACGGGCAGGGCGTCCTGATCGGCGCCCGCGCGATCCAGGGCTTCGGCGCCGCGGTCATCTCCGCCGCCAGCCTCGCGATCGTCACCGGCTCCTTCAAAGAGGGGGCCGAGCGCAACCGCGCCCTCGGTCTCTGGGCCGCGATGGGCGGCATCGGCGGATCCGCCGGGGCGCTGCTCGGCGGGGCCCTCACCCAGGGCTTCGACTGGCCCGCGATCTTCCTCCTCAACGTCCCGGTCGGCCTCGCCGTCCTCTTCGCCGCCCAGCGACTGATCCCCCGTGAGCCCGCCGTCGCCCGCGACCGCAAGCTCGACGTCCCCGGCGCGGTCCTGATCAGCGGCGGCCTCACGGCGATCGTCTACGGCATCGTCCGCACCGACACGCTCGGCTGGGGCTCGCTCGGCGTGCTCGTCCTGCTGGCGCTCGGGATCGTCCTGCTCGGCCTCTTCACCCTGGTCGAGGGCCGCCTCGCCGCCGACCCGCTGATCCCGCTCGACGTCTTCAAGATGCCCGCGCTGCGCGCCGCCAACCTGATCGTCGCGCTGCTCTTCGCCGGCATGTTCGGCATGTGGTACTTCGTCTCCCTCTTCCTGCAGGAAGTGAAGGGCGAGAACGCGCTGGTCGCCGGCATCTCCTTCCTGCCGATGACCTTGCTCATCTTCGCCGGCGCGGCGACCGCGCCGAAACTGGTCGCCCGACTCGGCGTGCGGACGACGCTGACGATCGGTATGTCGCTGGCGACCCTGGGCTTCCTCATCCTGGCTACGGTCGACGCGACGAGCGCCTACGAGGCCGCGATCCTGCCCGGCGGCATGCTGACCGCGCTCGGCGCGGGCTGGTCGCTGGTGCCGGCGACGATCATTGCCGTGAAAGGCGTGCCGCCGGAGCAGAACGGGCTCGCCTCGGGCGTTGTCAACACCTCGCGCCTGGTCGGCGGCACGCTCGGCCTGGCGATGCTGACGACGGTAGCCACCTCGCGCACCAACGATCTGCTCGGCGGCGGGACCGCCCAGCTCGACGCGCTGACCAGCGGCTACAAAGTCGCCTTCCTGATCGGTGCCGGGCTCTGCCTGGCCGGCGTCGCCGCCGCGGTCACCCTGCTGCGCGGCCGCCCCGAGGGCGTTCCCCAGACCGCCTAAGCCCGGCGGTGTAGGGTCAATCGGCCTTGGCTCCGAACCCGCGACCGATCCCACGCTTCATCGCCGACACCAGCCAGGAGGGGATCGCGGGCGGCCGCTTCGCCTCCCGCCTGCGCGACGCCTTCGTCGACGCCGTCGAGGGGATCACCGACCTCCCCGCCGGCGCCGCCGTCCCGGAGGAGGTCGACTGGTTCCCGGAGCGCGCCTGGGGCGGGCGCGTCTGGGTCCCCTGTTCGGCGCGCACCGAGAGCGACGAGGGCACCCTGGAGCTCTACGGCCACGTCTCCTACGACCTGCCCGAAGGCGACGGCGACCCGACCGGCTTCCGCGCCACCGCCGACTTCACCGACGTCCTCGCCGAGGACAATCCGGACTGGAAGATCGACCTGAACGACGACGTGATCGGCCGCTGGCGGGGCGAGAACGGCCGCGCGGGCGCGGTCACCCTCGTCTGGGGACGCCCCCTCGTCCGCGGCGCCGTCGCCGCCACCGCCGAGCTTGACGGCGACACCGTCGACCAAGAAGAGATCGTGCGCGACCGGTTCTCCCTGATCGCCCTCGACGCCCTCGAGGCCTACGGCGACGACGTCTTCATGGAGGTCAAGCTCTGGAGCCGGCGGGCGATGGAGCTCGCCGCCGAGAGCCTCTACGCCGCGGTCGAAGAGGACGAGCCCGCGCCCGAGGCCTAGCGGCGGCGGCCACCTTTCCGCGCCGCCACCCTAACTTGAGCCACAATCCCGCCCCGGGCCCCGATAGCTCAGCTGGATAGAGCGATCCCCTCCTAAGGGATAGGCCGCTGGTTCGAATCCAGCTCGGGGCATGGCCGGCGGCCGGCTACTCGCCGAGCGCCTCGCGCAGGGCGCGGACCTCGTCGCGCAGCTCGGAGAGCTCACGCTC